>DASQIW010000071.1:0-3080 GCA_035631375.1 Streptosporangiaceae bacterium | reverse complement strand
GGCGGTACTAGCTGGCTCGGCCGCCGGACTGCTCGCGGCCGTAGCGTCTGGCCACTCGCTGATTGCAGGACTTGTTACCGGGGTGGTCGTCGGCGCGGCGGGACTCACCCTGCTGATGCGGTATCAGAGTTCAGCCTGGATCCGGGGCAGCACGACATCGTTGTTTCCTGGTGCAGAAGCAGAGCCACACTGAGCCAGCCTCCGACAGCGCGCGACCTGCCCGGTCCGTCTCGAGAACCTGCAGGCGATCTGTGCCATCGGCCGGATACGGTGCTGCCCGTGACGGAAGAGAGCCTCGCAGCGGTGACCACGCTGGCGTTCGCCGGTACCTGGCGCGGTTATCAGAAGCTCGCGCTGGCCGCGTTCGAGGCCGACCGCGGGCGGGGGCACCGCCAGACGCACATCGTCGCGCCTCCGGGCTCCGGCAAGACGCTCCTCGGCATGGAAGTGATCCGCCGCCTCAATGAGCGCGCGCTCGTGCTCGTGCCGAATACGGCCGTGCAAACACAGTGGCTGGGAACCGCGCGCACATTCGGCGCGCCCGAGGGCTTCGCAGCGGCCGACCCTGCAGCACCCGTCGCCTGCCTGACCTACCAGGCTCTCTGCCAGCTCGACGATCCGGCCGCGGCGGTGCGCGCCGAGGCCGAGCGGCGCTGGGCAGCCGATCGCGCCACGACAGCCGGAACGTCGGCAGACGACGAGGCCCGCGAGGCATCCAGCTGGACCGGCGAGGCCGCTGCCAGACGTCAGCGGGAGATCGCGCGGATCATGGCTGCGATCAAACGGGAGATAGCGAAGAGCCCGGACGGGCAGGGCCTGGAGAGGCTACTCAGTCCCGGCGCGAGAGCCCGGGTCGCCGAGCTAAAACTGCACGGCGTGCGCACGATCGTCCTCGACGAGTGTCATCACCTGGCGTCCATGTGGGGTTACGTCGTCCGGGCTGCCCTGGCCAACCTGGCCGATGCTTATGTCGTCGGTCTCACCGCGACTCCCCCGGATGAACTCACCACCGAGGAAGACGCGCTGTACTCCGCGCTGCTTGGCCCGGTCGATTTCACCGTGCCGACGCCCGCGCTCGTCCGAGACCGCGCACTGGCCCCGTACCAGGAACTCGCCTGGCTGACCAGGCCACTGGACTCCGAGACGGCCTGGCTCGCAGAGCACGATCTGCGGTTCACCGAGCTGATCACCACGCTGCACGAGGATTCGGGTGACGTGCCCAGCCTGCCGGACTGGGTGATCGGCAGGCTTCGGAATCGGGGCCGCAGCCCCGAAGAGGAAGCAGAGGTCAGCTGGGCGAGCTTCCAGCGCGCGCATCCGGCACTGGCGAGGGCGGGCGCCCGATTTCTCAGTTCCGGCGGCCTCGAGCTGCCGCCGGGCATTCCTCGCGGTGAGGGGTACCGGGAAAAGCCCGACCTGGACGACTGGCTTGTGCTGCTCGAGGACTACTCGCTCAAGTGCCTGGCGGCCGACCCGCATCCGGCGGCAGCGGCCCGCTACACACAGGTCGCAGCCGCCCTGCGCGCTCTCGGGTTCACGCTGAGCAGGCAGGGCATCCGCCGCGGCGCCTCGGACGTGGACCGCCTCCTCACCAACTCAGCGGCGAAAACGCTGGCGCTGGCGGACGTCCTGAGTTGTGAGTTCGAGCAGCGCGGCACACTGCTGCGGGCTTTGCTGCTGACTGACACCGAGCAGGCTGCGACGCCAGGCCGCGGTCTTGCCGATGTATTGCCCGCGGATGCGGGCTCGGCCCCGGCGGCGCTTCGAGCTCTGGCGGCCGATGTCAGGACGAGCCCGCTCCGGCCGCTGCTCGTGACCGGCCGCGGCCTGCAGTGCGGCGCGGCCGACGCCGACGTTCTCCTCGATGCGCTCCGGCAGGCAGCGGCGGGCAATGGCCTGGACGGCTGGCTTGCGACTCCGGTCAAGGGCAGCGACGACTCAATCGAGTCGGGACTCGTCAGGCTGAGTGCCACCGGCCCGGCCTGGCAGCCGCGCCTCTGGGTTGCCCTGGCGACGAGCATCTTCACGATCGGGGTAACCAGGGCGCTCGTTGGCACCAGGGCCATGCTCGGCGAGGGCTGGGATGCGCCGTGCGTCAACTGCCTGGTCGACCTCAGCACCGCCACGACCGCGATATCCGTGCAGCAAAGCCGCGGCAGAGCGCTGCGGCTCGACCCTGCCGACCCGGAGAAGATCGCCTCGAACTGGGACATCGTGTGCGTGGCGCCGGAGCTGACCCGAGGGATCGGCGATTATCAGCGCTTCGTGCGCAAGCACACCCACGTCCTCGCGCCATCGGAAGACGGTGCCATCGAGGCTGGCCCGTCGCATGTCCATCCGGCACTCGGCCCGTTCGCGCCACCGGGCGACGCGGAATTCGCCGAGATTAACCGCTCGATGGCCGACCGCACCTCTGCGCGTGAGCAGGCGCGGGAACGCTGGCACATCGGCGAGCCGTATCAGGGCGCGCTGCAGCAGACCCTCGTCGTCCAGCCGCGGCAATCAGGTGCGCCCGGCCGGCGCGCCCCGCAGAGCCCGGCAGCCTCACCGCCTGACTATCCGGTCCGGCAGTCCGCTCCGGGCTGGCTCGCTGCGGCCGGCGCCGGCGTTGCCGCGCTCAGTACTGTCGCCACCGGCGACCCAGCGCTTCTGGCCAGCCTTGTCCTCATCCCGGCGGCGGTCGGCTGGGCCGCCGTCCGGCTGGCGCGGACGCGATCTGAACTCGCAGAGGCGCTGCCGCTCGACCTGGTGGCCAGGGCGATCTGCGAGTGCTACCAGGGCCTCGGCGAGATGACTGAAGCGGCGGCTGGTTCGCTGGCCATCGAGCCACGGTCGGCCGGCTACCTGCGCTGCTTTCTCCGCTCGGCGTCGCCCGCCGAGAACGCCATCTTCAGCAAGGCGCTCGACGACGCCCTGTGCCCTGCAGACTTTCCGCGCTACCTCGTGTCGCGGCTAGTCCCGGAAGGCGGCCTCGGCCGGCCGCTCGCCCGCGTTCTGGCTCGCCGTCCGCCGTTCGGGCGCCGCTGGGTCGCCGTTCCCGCCGACCTGGGCCGCACCCGGCAACGGGCCGAGGCCTACCT
>DASQIW010000070.1:0-3318 GCA_035631375.1 Streptosporangiaceae bacterium | reverse complement strand
AGGCAGACCTCTGGTGACCCGATCGATACCAGCGCCCCCACCCTCACGAGCGCCGTGGTCTTGGGATCCAGGACCCAGGCGTCGGCCGGATCGAGCCCGAGCTCAAAGCAGTCCTTGACGACGCCTTCATCGACGATGGTCAGCCTGCGCAAGATCTCCTTGAATTTCAGCGCCTGGTCCATGTGACCTCCACGTGCGAGGGGTACCGATGCCTCCCAGGCCGAGGCGGATAGCCATGCCTCTATCGTTAGAGTGCCGGGGAAGGCCGGCCGCCGCATCGCCCTGATGAGGGTAATGCCGAACGATCAGCCCGGCGGCCTCTCGCCGTGGGCTCGGTGCCGAGTAGGCCGATCGCGCTCGCTCTTTGCACCGCGTCGTTGCGAGACGAGACACCCAGCTTCCGGTAGATCGCTTTGACCTCGGTCTTGACCGTGTGACCGGAGAGGAACAGCTGCTCCGCGATCCTGTCAGCGGAGAGATGTGTTTGCAGATAGGGGAGCACCCGCATCTCGGCTGGCGTAAGTGGCAGTGCGCGGGCCGGTTCTGAGGCCGCGCCGGAGGTCAGGACGCTGCGGGAATCCGTGACCTCGTTGGTGGAGATGTGCGGCTTACGGGCGATCACAGCGGTGTTCGGCATGCCTGAGACGCGGCGCAGCACGTGCGGTTCGCGTTTTGCCCGCAGTTGAGCCGCTGGGATCACGACCTCATCCGGGACGTCCGGCTGAGCCGGGAGCCGAGCGCTGGGCATGGCCGGCATGACGAGGTGCTGGTGAGCGTCGGCCAGCTCCGGATCGCGCCGGAGCACGGGCCCGACCCAGCTGCGCTCCATGGCGAACGGCAGCTTGAGCTGCTCGCGTTCGGCAAGTCTCAGGGCGCGCCCCAGAGACCGGCGGCCTGCTGCGCGATCGCCGCTCTGGTAGCTGAGCCGGGCCTCTATCAGGTGCGCTTGCAGGCGCACTTGTTCCGGCACCTGTTCATGCGCCGTCAGCACCGGGCCGAGCGCGCGCAGCGCCTTGTCACCGTCTCCGGCTGCCACCCACACGTGCGCCAGGGTGACCGCGGCTTCCGGCGAGCTGTCGCAGTCGGCCCGCTTGACCGCCGCGAGCGCTGCCTCGACGTCGCCGGCCGCGGCCAGCGCCCGCGACTCGGCCAGATTGAGCCGTTGCTCGAGCCATGCTGGCAGGGACGCGCCCGATCGTGCCCTGGCCACGAACTTGGCGGCTACTTCGGTGCGCCCTTCGGCGAGGCCATCGAACGCCGCTACCAGACAGGCAACCGCGCCGATCAGCCCGTCCGGGGTCGTCCCCAGGGCGACGTCCACCTGCTTGAGCCGGCGCCGCGCCTCGCGTAGCTCATGGCGCTCCAGGTGCACCCAGGCGAGCGCAGCGAGCGCAGCGAGATTAGAGTGCTGGCGTTGCGGCCGCTGCCCGTCGCCCACGCACGCGGCTGTCACCTGATGGGCCAGCTTGGCGGCGCGGCCCAGCTGACCGCGCAGCGCCTCCACGAGCGCGAGATGGCCAAGGCAGTCGATGCGTTCGCGTTCTTCTCGAGAGGCAGCTGCGGCGGTCGCCCCCGAATCGAGGACCCGGGCTGCCCCGTCGAACCGGCCCGACCACAGCTCGGTAATTCCGCGAGCGCAGAGTACGCGGGCACGGATTTCCGGCTGCTGGGCGAGCTTGCCGGCCGGGATCCTGCTGATCAGAGCCTCGGCACGGGTGGCGGCCTCGGCCGCCGCAGCGAAGTCCCCGGTGCGGCGGGAAACCGCGAGGCGGATCATCGCGGCGGCCAGCCGGGCCGCGTCTTCTTGATCGGCGGGAAGCCGCTCGAAGACCTCTTCCGAAGCATCCAAGGCGACGGCGGCCGATTCAGGCTGGCCGGCGGAGAGCGCGACCGCGGCGGAGATCAGATATGGCTGAGGTTCGGGCCACGCCGCGCCGTCTGGCATGCGCGCGAACTCATCGGCCAGGGACGGGCTTCCCCGCGGCTCGAGGATCTCGCTGATCGCCAGCCCGTCGATGACCATGCTGGCGGCAAGCTGCCAGTCATCGGCTTGCACGGCGTGCCGGACCGCGTCGGTGAGCTGGCCCTTCCGCTCGTACCAGCAGGCGGCTTGCCGGTGCAACGCGGCGATCCGGTCCGGGCCCTCGAGCCTCAGCTTGAGCCGCAGCATCTCCGCGAACAGGGTGTGATAGCGATACCAACCGCCGCCGATCGGCTGGATGAACGCGTTGGCGTGCGCCAAAGCTCCAAGGACTCGGCCAGCCTGTCCGTTACCGGCCAGTTCGCTGGCGATTGCGGCGTTGACGTGCTCCAGGATGGATGTGCTCAGCAGAACTTCCCGGACTTCGGGTGGCTGGGCATCGAGGACCTCCTCCACCAGATAGCCGGTCAGCGCGCTCTCCTCGGTGACCAGTTCCTTAACGAACTGGTCAGGGTCGGGATGAGCGGCCATGGACATCGCGGCCAGGCGCAGGGCGGCCGCCCAGCCTTCCGTTCGCCGTGCCAGGCAGTCGAGCGAGCCGGCCGACAGCGTGCACCCGTGCTGGGCCAGCAGCTGGCCTACCTCGGCGACGGTAAAAGCCAGATCATCAGCCCCGATCTCGGCCAGCGTCCCGGCCAGCCGGTAGCGGTGCAGCGGGAACGGCGGGTCGGTCCGCGAGGAGAGCACCAGCCGCAGGCCGCTCCCCGCGTTCCGTAGCAGGAAGTCAAGCCCGTTCAGCACCCGTGGCTCGGTGAGCAGGTGGAAGTCGTCGACGACCAGCGCCACCGGCGGGTTCTGGGCGGCCAGCGCCGCCGCGAGCCGCGGCAAGAACAGGTGCTCCGCCACCCGTCCTCGCGTGCTGGCGGACGCGTCGGGCACGGCCACGCCGGCCCTACGCAGCGCCGCGACGGCATACGACCAGAACGCTCCCGGCCGGTTGTCGTACTCGTCCAGGCACAGCCAGGCGACAGGCGAGGACTCCGCCGCCGCCCACAACGCCAGGGCCATCGTTTTGCCCGCGCCTACGGGGCCGGTGACGACCGTCAACGGGCACCGCGGCGCAACTTGGGCGATCAGCTTGGTGATCCGCGGGCGTTGCAGTGCCCAGTCCGGCACATCCGGTACGGCGATCTTGGCTGCCAGGATCGGATCGCCGGCGGACGCCGCCGACTGCCTGGAGCCGGTCACCACCTGCCGGGTTGCAAGTGTCTCCATCGGAACCTCCGCTGGGACGCTGGCCGGTCAACCCCGGCCGGCCACCAGAGCGCATCCCACCCGCATACCCACCAAACCCCATCCCGACGGACGGCGCAGCCCACGATTAGTGGGTAATCGAA
>DASQIW010000069.1:0-5981 GCA_035631375.1 Streptosporangiaceae bacterium | reverse complement strand
CGCGACCTCGACCGGCTCGGCCAGTACGTCGAGACGTCCGGGCTCGGTGCCCGTCAGGGCCCGGCCGAGGCCGTCCCCGGCCTCGTGCAGCCGGGTTGTCAGCGCCTCGTCGACAAGCCGGCCGCTGCGCCGCGCCGCCGTCTCGACGGCGGCTGCGGATAGCTCGCCGGATGCGACGCTCGTCACCCGGTCCACCAGGTCGTGGGCCTCGTCTATGACGACGACGTCGTGCTCGGGCAGCACGATGAAGTCCTCCATGGCGTCGATCGCGAGCAGGGCGTGATTGGTCACGACGACGTCCGCCTCGCCGGCCGCCTCCCGCGCCTGCTCCGCGAAGCACCGGGAGCCGAACGGGCACTTCTGCGCGCCGATGCACTCGCGCGCGTTCACCGACACCTGGCGCCAGGCCCGGTCCTCCACGCCGGGCACCAGCTCGTCCCTGTCGCCGGTGCCGGTACTCGCCGCCCACTCGTGCAGCCTCGTCACCTGCCGTCCGATCGCCGACACCGACCGCGCGTCGAACAGCGAGTCCGCCGGGTCCTCGGCCGCCGCGCCGTGCACCTTGTGCAGGCACAGATAGTTCCGTCTGCCCTTGAGGATGGCGAACACCGGCTCGCGGCCGAGTAGGTCCGACAGCGCCGCGCTCAGCCGGGGCAGGTCACGATCGATGAGCTGGCGCTGCAGGGCGATGGTCGCGGTCGACACGACGACGCTGCCGCCATCTGCCGTCAGGGCATGCCGGAGGGCGGGCACGAGGTAAGCCAGCGATTTGCCGGTCCCCGTGCCAGCCTGGACGGCCAGGTGCCGCCGCTTCTCGATCGCATCGTGCACGGCCTCGGCCATGGCGATCTGGCCGGGACGCTGGGCCCCGCCGATCGCGGACACCGCGGCGTCGATCAGCACCCCGATGCCGGGCGGGTCCGCCTCGGCGGCAGAGCCGCTGGATGCGCTCAGCTGACTGGTCGGCACCCGGTCACGCTATCGCCGGCCACCGTCACAAAAAAGGACATCCTCAGCTAGTCACATCGGCCGAGGTCAGCCGCGCCCAGGCGAGGGCGAGGAAGATCCCCGCGTAGACGGCGTAGGACACGACCCCGGATGCGACCCCGGACAGATCTATCGGCGCCCGGAAAAGCCCGTCCCAGGACAGCCACCAGTGCGTCGGCAGGTAGGAGTGGATGGCCGCCAGCGATGGCAGCTGGTCGCAGATCTCGCTGGCCACGACCAGCACCATCAGCGCGGCGATCGCGCCGACCGGGTGCGTCGTCAGCGTCGAGAACGCCAGTCCGATCGCCCCGAGCGACATCATGGCGACCGCCGTGTAACCGGCGACCGCCAGCACCCTGAGCACACCAGAGCCGAGCGACACGGTGGTGCCCGACAGCAGCGTGACCGGCCCGGTGTGGAACAGGATCAGCCCCATGATCAACGCAAGCCCCGTGACCAGCAGGCAGGTCGCGGCGCTGAACACGCAGACCGCCGCGTACTTGACCGCCAGCAGCCGGGTCCGGCCGGCCGGCACGGTCAGCAGGCCGCGCAGCGTGCCGGTGCTCGCCTCGCCGGCGACCGCGTCCCCGGTGACCACCGCCATTGCCAGCGGCAGGAGCAGCAGCGTCTCGGTGAGGAACAGCACGACCAGCGCGAGGAACACGCCGTTACCTGACAGCTGGTTGAGGAACTGCGGGCCGTTATCCCCGCCGCCAGGACCACCGGAATGCAGCGTCAGCCGCAGCACGACGCCGAAGAAGATGGGCACGACCGCGAGCACGCCGAGCAGCGCCAGGTTCCGCGGCCGGAAGAACACCAGCCGCAGTTCAGAAAAGAAAAACCGAAACCAGGCGGGAACGGGGTTCATTCGCTCCGGCGGCTGCTCGCCCGGTAGCTCGGGTATCGGCCGCGTCGTGACCCACTTGGTCTCAGTCGACATCGAAGCCCTCGCCCGTGAGCTCGACAAACTCGTCCTCGAGGCTGCGTTGCGGCGTCTCCAGGCCCGCGACGGGTACGCCGGCCCGGACCAGTTTCTCGTTAACGTCCTCGGGCAGCAGGTCACCGAGGTCGGCGGTCACCTCGCGCCCGCTGATCGTCACGCCGGCCAGGCCGAGCCCGGTGAGCACCGCGGCGGCCAGGTCGGGGTCCGGAGTACGTACCAGCAGCCGCATCGCCTGGCCGTGCAGTTCGGCCAGCGGCCCGGAGAACACCAGCTTGCCGGTCCGCATGACGCCGACGTGGGTGCAGACCTGCTCGACCTCGGCGAGCAGGTGCGAGGACACGAACACGGTGGTCCCGTCGGCCGCGATCTGCCGGATCAGCGATCGCACCTCGCGGGTGCCCTGCGGGTCCAGGCCGTTGGTCGGCTCGTCCAGGATCACGAGCCGTCGCGGCCGGAGCAGGCTGGTGGCGATGCCGAGCCGCTGCTTCATGCCGAGCGAGTAGGCCTTGTACCGCTTGTCCGCCGCGGCGAGCAGCCCGACGCGATCGAGCGCCTGGTCAATCCTCGCCCTGGCCGACGCCCTCGACGCGGTCCGGTCGGCCGCGTCGAGACGGGCCAGGTTGTCGCGGCCAGAGAGGTGCGGGTAGAAGGCCGGTCCCTCGACCAGCGAGCCGACCAGCGGGAGTGCGTCGGCCTGCCGGCCCGGCATGTCCAAGCCGAGAACCGAGTAGCTACCCGCGGTCGGCTGGATCAGGCCGAGCAGCATGCGGATCGTGGTCGTCTTGCCTGACCCGTTGGGGCCGAGGAAGCCGTAGACCGAGCCGGCCGGAACGGCCAGATCGATGCCGTCGACGGCGAGCTGACCACCGCGGAACTGCTTCGTCAGCCCGGTGCTGGCAAGCGCAAGCATCGACAGCTCACCTGGCGACGTCGGCATACAGCACCGACGGCGTGACCGCCCCGGCGAGGATCTGCCCCTTGCTCGTCACCAGGACTGAGAACAGCGTGGTCTGCAGGAGCCTGCCGCTGCCCCAGCTGCCCCGCACCGGGGTGGAGGCCAGCAGCAGCGCGCGCAGCGGCTCAAGATACGGCCCGACCGGGACGTTCGCGCCTGTCGACGGCCCGGGCGCCGCAGTTGCCGACGATCCGAACAGGCCACTCCGCTGGTCTGAGGTGGCCGGGTGATCGGTCAGCAGCTGCTGCACCGCGGCGGCCACCGAAGGGTCGGCGGGTGTCGCCACGACCGACAGCCAGTCCGAGCCGATAACCGCGGGCTTTGCCGTCTGGCTGGCCGCGCTCGAGCCGGGCAACGGCGAGCCGGATGGCAGGCCGAGATTCTTCAGCAGTGCGCCCGGGTCGCTCGGTATCGTGTCCTTCTTCACCGTGGCGCCCGGCGGCGGGCTGAACGAGAAGTTCGCCGCGGCGGGGGGGCCGTAAGCGAGCCTGGTGTAGCCGATGCTGTAGGCGAGGCCCGCGGAGCCGCGCCCGTAGACCTCGACTCGCAGTGCGTTGCCACTACTGGCATCGACCGCGAGGAGCACCCGGCCGACGAGCGACTTACTGCTCTTCGGAGCGAGCGACAGCTGGTAGGCGGGCCGGTCCGCGACATAGACGTTCGACTGCACGCCGACCAGCGTCGACGGCCCGATGGCCGCCAGGAGCTGGCTAGCCGCCGCCTGCGGGGTGTCCGGCGGCTGCGGACTTCCCGAGGTGCCGCCCGCCCCGGCGACCCCGTTCCCCTGATGGACGTTCTTGGCGCGAACGTGCGCGGGCAGCGTCACCTGCGTCGCGGTCTGGGTCTTCGAATTCCACAGCCACACCCTGCTGCCGTCGGCGCGCAGATCGGACTCGCCTGCCTGCACGGGTACGGCGATCCGCACGCGCTGCGGCCCGCCGTACCAGATCTCGATCGACTGGTTCCCATCCAGCAGCGACGAGGAGACGCCACTCGCCCGCGACATGCCCGGCAGCTCGGGCAGGCCCAGGTGGGAGGTCTGCTGTACGGTCGCGGTGAACGGGCCGGCCGGCCTGCCTGCGGCCTGCGCGAGCTCGGTCAGCAGCTGCGCAGGCGTCTTCGCCGGCAGCGACGGCCCCGCGGCACTCGCCGCCGCTGAGACACCGACCACGATCCCGGCAATGGCGATTGCCCCCGCTGGTAGTGTCCACCGGACGCGAATGCCAGGTCTGCGCACTTTTCCTCACCCCGCGAGTTGTGCTGTCATTTCCCCCGTGTAACGCCACCCTAATCGCCGCCATTGCCGGCGAGGTCATCCGCAAGGGTGATTCGCCCTAGCCGCTAGGCGTAGCGCGCGCCGTCCGGTAACCGGGGCAGCAGCGCGGTCACCGCCACCGTCGCGAACAGCAGGGTGAGATAGACGATCGACAGATGGAACAGCCGCATGGGGGCGGACCCCGCGGCGCCGTCGGCACGCGTCCCGGCAGCGATCCGGCCGCGAAGCTGGTGCGCCTCGCGCAGGAACCAGCCGCCGAGGACGGCGGCGCAGCAGCCATAGATCCAGCCTGCGTACGGGGCTAGCACCAGAGTCGTCGCCACCATGACATAGGAGTAGCGCAGAATCTTCCTGGCCACCGTGGCTTCAGGCGCTACGACGGGGAGCATCGGCACGCTGGCAGCCGCGTAGTCGTCACGGAACTTGATCGCCAGCGCCCAGAAGTGCGGTGGCGTCCAGAAGAAGATGACGCCGAACAGCACGACGGCGGGCCAGCTCACCGTTCCGGTCACCGCGGCCCAGCCTACGAGCACAGGAAAGCAGCCGGCCGCCCCGCCGATGACGATGTTGGACGCGGTCCGCCGCTTCAGTCCCATCGTGTAGACGAACACGTAAAACAGGATCGCGGCGTCGGCAAGCGCGGCGGCGAGCCAGTTGGCCTCAAGGCCTAGCAGCACCGTGGCAGCGGCGCCGAGCACGATGCCCGAGGCGAGCGCCTCGGGCGGCTTGATGGCCGTCGGTCCGGATGCGCCGCCATGGCCGCCTATCCGGGCCACGAGCGGCCGGCGCTTCGTCCTGGCCATGACCGCGTCGATGTCCCGGTCGATGTAGCAGTTCAGGGTGTTGGCGCTGCCTGCCGCGAGCGCACCGCCGATGAGCGTGATCGCGAGGAGCCGCAGCGAGGGCAGGGCCCGGTCGGCGAGCATCATCGTCGGCAGCGTGGTCACGAGCAGCAGCTCGATGATGCGCGGCTTGGTCAGCAGGAACAGGCTGCGAGCGATCAGGTAGGCCGAGCGGCGGGGGTCGCGCAGCTCGAGCGCACCTGCTGCCTGAGTCACTGCTGTCCCTCCGCCATGTCCCTCTGCCGGCTGTGTGCTCCTACGCCTGGTAGCCGCACCCCGGCCAGCAAGAAACGTTACCTGGCCCCTGCAGCGCGAAAAGCCCGGCCCTGGCTCGCCCGCCGGCGCGCTACCGTTTGGGGGTGCCCGGCATGAACAGCCATCCCAGCGCCAGCAGCCTCGCGCTGATCGCCGACTTCCGGGCTGTATTGCTGGCCGAGGGCACCGTCATGTTCCTGTTGTTCGTTCTGCTCGCGATCAGCTGGGTGGCGTGCCGCGAGATGCTGCTCGCCAGGGCGCGGGCCTGGCTAGCGGCACAGCGTGGCCGCTGGCCCGCCGAGCCAGCCGGGCGTCGCGTACTGCGGATCGGTTTCGGCGTGCTGTGGATCATCGACGGTCTGCTGCAGGCCCAGCCGGGCATGCCGACCGGGCTGCCGTCCCAGGTGATAGCGCCCGCAGCGACCGGCTCGCCAGGCTGGGTGCAGCACGTCGTCAGCTTCGGCACGCAGATCTGGTCTGGCGACCCGGTCGAAGCCGCGGCGGGCGCCGTCTGGATCCAGCTCGGCATCGGGATCTGGCTGCTCACCACCCCGTTCGGCGCCTGGTCCCGGCTGGGCGGCCTGGTCAGCGCCTGCTGGGCGGGGCTCGTCTGGGTATTCGGCGAAGCACTCGGCGGACTGTTCGCGCCCGGTGCGTCCGTGCTCACCGGTGCGCCTGGCGCCGTCTTGTTCTATGGCGCGGCGGGGGTCTTGCTCGCGATGC
>DASQIW010000068.1:0-36648 GCA_035631375.1 Streptosporangiaceae bacterium | reverse complement strand
GCTCACCCCGCTGTTGCTCGATGTCACCGACCCCGCGCAGATTGCCGCTACCACCCAGGTCATCGACGAGCATGCCGGAAACGCTGGCCTCGCAGGTCTGGTCAACAACGCTGGCATCGGCGTCTTCGGCCCGCTCGAGCTGATCGGGATCGAGCAGTTCCGCCGGCAGCTGGACGTCAATGTCACCGGTCAGCTCGCGGTCACCCAGGCACTCTTGCCCGCGCTGCGCCGCGCCCGAGGCCGCATCGTGATGATCGGATCTATTGGCACCAGGTTCACCCCGCCCTTCATCGGTCCGCTCGCGGCCTCCAAGAGCGCCCTGGCCACTTTGAGCACGGCGCTTCGGCAGGAACTCGCGCCCTTCGACATCCGCGTCGTGCTGGTTGAGCCTGGCAGTATCCGCAGCGAGGCCGTGGGCAAGCTGGACGCCGACGCCCGACAGGTGTTGAGCGAAGTCAGTCCGGGCGGGCGAGCCCTTTACGACGATGCCTTCCTTCACCTCGTGGGCTTCTTCTCCGCTCTCCACCACAAGGGCAGCCCGCCTGAGGAGGTAGCCAAGACTGTGGAGCGCGCCCTGACTACGCGCCGGCCCCGAGCTCGCTACTTGGCGGGCAAGAATGCCCGCAGAATGGCGCTGGCCGCTGCGGTGCTACCACCCGCGGCACAAGATGCGCTGCGCCGTAGGCTCACCCACCAGCCAGCCCGGGCAGCACGAGCGGCGGACACCGCGCCGAATCTCACTGCCGCTCGATGATCGGCGGGCTACTCAGGCCTCACTCGGTGAAGAACTCCACGAGGATGGGAGCGAGGACGCCGGGATTCACGTTGTGAGTCTCGCCTTCCAGCAGCCGCAACTGACCGTGCGGCATCGCCTCGCTCAGCGCCCGGGCTGTCGCAGGCATGAACGGCAGGCTCGCGCCGCCCGCGATCACCAGGGCCGGAACTGACACCTTCGCAGCGAGGTCGGTCGGCGCCGACCATCGCTCGCCGATGATCGCGGCGTGGTCGTAGGCCAGCGTGGGAGCAATGGCCTCCATGGATGGCCAGAACGGTGCTCGGCGCATGCCCTCGACCTGGTCATCCGGCGTGCCGACAAACCGCATGAACAGCGCCACCGCGTCGCCCCGGCGTCCATCGCCCAGGAGCCGACCAAGCTCGATGAGATAAGCGCGCCAGGATTCCTGGGCATCGGGGGCGTCGTTGTGCGGAGCCTCGTACATGGCGACCTTGCTGGCCTTGTCGCCGAGCCGGATGGCCGCCTGCATCGCCAATGTCGCGCCCGACGAGTGTCCGTAGAGGAACGCCAGGCCACCGGCAAGGTCGATGAGTGCTTCGATGTCCTCGATCTCCCGGTCCACCGCATACGGCAGGGTGTCCCCGCTCTCGCCGCGGCCGCGGCGGTCGTAGCCATAGACACTGAACTGCGGCGCGAGCAGCCTGGCCAGCTCGGACCCGCTGCCGGACGAGTGGACGCTCAGCGCGCCGTCGATCAAGATCAGGGCCGGCCCTTGGCCGACCTTGTCGTAGGCGATTGTTGTCCCGTCGCGTGAGCTGACTGTATTCATCGCAGGAGAGACTACGCCGCAGCACTGACAGTCATGGGGCGCCGCATCAGTTCAGGACGGGCAGGTTTAGCCGGCCGAGGCGCTCCGGATCGATGATCGCATGCAGCTCCACGACCTTGCCGCCCGAGATGGTGAACGCGAGCAGCCCGTACGCCTGGCCGTCGAGCACCGCGACAACGCCCGGAGCCCCGTTGACCAGCACCGGCAGCTTCGGCACCGCAGGGTTCGCGATCGCAAGTGTCTGGCGGGCCACCTCCGCCGCGCCGCGGCGCACGCCGGAAAGCCCCGCGAACTCCCTGCCGCCGTCGGTCCGGACCACAACATCAGGGTCGAGCACCGCGACGAGCGCGCCGAGGTCGCCGCGATGTGCCGCCGCGAAGAAGGCTTCGACGACCTCCCGCTGGCCGGCCATGTCGGCATCCGGGGTGCGGACATCGGCTCCCCGCACCCGGCGCCGAGCACGACTTGCCAGCTGTCTGGCCGTGGCCGGAGAACGAGCCACCACCGGGGCGATCTCGTCGAAAGACAGGCCGAACATGTCGTGCAGAACGAACGCCAGCCGCTCGGCGGGGGCTAGCGTTTCCAGCACGACCTGCAGCGCCATCCCGACGGCGTCGGCCAGCAGCACCTCATCCTCGGGGCTGGGGCCGGCTGCATCGCTGATGACCGGGTCGGGAACGTGGACGCCCATGGGTTCCTCACGGCGTGCGCGGCGCGAGCGCAGCATATTCAGGCACACCCGGGCGACGATCGTCGTCAGCCAGGCGCCAACATTGTCGACGCCGCTGACGTCCGCCTTGCTCGCCCGCAGCCAGGCCTCCTGGACGGCGTCCTCTGCCTCTGCGAACGAGCCGAGCATCCGGTAGGCCACTGCCCGCAGCCGTGTCCTGTCGTGCTCGAAGCACTCCGCCAGCCAATCTGACTCCGCCATCCGTCACATGCCTCCGCCCGGACGTGTCATCTAAGTGACACCTCTTATCCGATCGATGTGACAAGGAAACAGCTATGCGGCCAACCGCAGAACGAACGACCGCCCTAGCGCTGGAGGCGCTCCTGCACGAACAGGCCCTGGCCGGACAGTGGGTCCTTGACCCGAACAGGTCCAGCATCAGGCTGAGGAACAAGAGCATGTGGGGCCTCGTGCCGGTGAGCGGCGAATTCCGCGAGGTCGGCGGACACGGCACCGTCTCGGCAGAGGGCGAGGTCAGCGGCACCATCACGGTGGTCTCGGCATCGATCGACACCGGAAACCCGAAGCGCGACACGCACCTGCGCTCTGCTGACTTCTTCGACAGTGCTCATAATCCGGACATCACCTTCAGGGCGGACGGTATCCGGCCATCGGGCGACGGCGTAGGCGTCACCGGATTCCTCACCGTCCGTGACCGTACCCGGCCCATGACCTTCGATGCCAAGGCGACCGTCCAGGGTAACGGGGAGGTCTGGCTGGATGCCGATGTTCACGTCAGCCAGGCCGACTTCGGCCTCACCTGGAACCTGCTGGGCACGGTCGGGCAGAACAACACCCTCACCATCCACGCCGTCTTCACCCGGCCGTGAGCATAGCTCGCACGATAGGAGGCGGGCGTTCGGCGGGCGGCGAGCGGCGCGATGCCATGGTGGAGTACTTGGTACAGAACACGCACCCTGGCGTGATCCGCCTCGACGGCGACACCGCGTCAGGTCGCGCCTACCTGAGTGAGGTAATCCGCCTCCGCGACGGCAGCTCGCATCTCAATTACGGCATCTACCACGACCGCTACCGGCGCACCCCGGACGGCTGGAGGTTCACCGAGCGCGTCTACGAGATCAGGTACCTCGACACCACACCGCTGGCCGGCTCGCCGCCCAAGGCGGCCGCCGCCAGCGCCCGATAGACGGGAAGCGTCCGTGCTCACCCGTGCTGGTGTCGGAGATTCACCAGCGGGTAGCCCTAAGCGCGAGGGCCGGTTCCGGACTCTGCGCTGGCCCAACGGGGAGGGGCATCGTCATGGGGGCACACTGGCGCGCGCCCGCCGGTATGCACGTCGTGTCGGCATGGCTGCCTATCGAGGGCGAGCTGCCATCGCTGGACGGCGCGACCGGATGGCTCAATTCAGAGCCGCTGACGTCCGCAGGGTTGCGCGGCGCGGTCACCGTGGTGGACTTCTGGACATACACCTGCATCAATTGGCAGCGCCAGCTCCCCTATCTGCGCGCCTGGGCGGCGAAATACTCCGGCCATGGGCTGGTGATGATAGGCGTTCACACACCGGAGTTCTCGTTCGAGCACAACCCCGATAACGTGCGACGGGCGGTGCAGGAGACGGGAATCACCTACCCGGTCGCGACCGACAACAACTGCGCGATATGGCAGGCATTCGGCAATCACTACTGGCCCGCGCTGTACGTCGCGGACGCGCAGGGGCGCATCCGGCATCATCATTTCGGCGAGGGTGAATATGGCCGGTCGGAAATGGTGATCCAGCAACTGCTGGCCGAGGCCGGACACGGCGGCGACACCGACCTGGTTTCGGTCCAGCCGCACGGCCTGGAGACCCCCGCCGACTGGGCCAGCCTGCGGTCAGCGGAGAACTACACCGGCTATGCGCGGACCGAGAACTTCGCCTCCCCCGGCGGCCCGGCGCGCGATAAGCCGTACGTCTATGCCGTCCCGCCCCAGCTGCGGCTCAACGAGTGGGCCCTGTCCGGAGACTGGACCATGGAGGAAGAGGCGACCACGCTGAACGCTGCGGGGGGGCAGATCGCCTCCCGCTTCCACGCCCGCGACCTCAACTTGGTCATGGGACCGGCGGCGCCATCAGCTCCGGTGCGGTTCCGCGTCCAGCTCGATGGTCAACTGCCTGGCGACGGTCATGGAGCCGACGTCGACGGCGACGGCAACGGGACTCTCGCGCAGCAGCGGGTCTACCAGATCATCCGGCAGCCCGGCCCCGTCGCGGATCGCACCTGCGAGATCACCTTCCTCGATGCAGGCGCCCAGGCGTATTGCTTCACCTTCGGCTAGAGCGGCCAGCGCGGGCCTCTTGACCCGGCACATCGGTTAGATGATACTAACGGTTAGTGGATTCTAACTATCATGCTGACCGGTGGGGCGCGCTGGCCGACGGCACGCGCCTCGCCCTGGTGGCCCGTCTGGCCGAGGAGCCTCAGGCCGTCGGGCAGCTGGCTGCCGGGCTGCCGGTGAGCCGGTCGGCAGTTTCTCAGCACCTGAAGATCCTCAAGGACGCCGGTCTGGTGGAGGACACGGCTGTAGGAACGCGCCGGATATACCGGCTCAACCCGGTCGCACTGGCAGCGTTGCGGGATCAGCTCGACACGTATTGGCAGCGGGCGCTGGCCGGGTACGTCGACGCCGCGGAAGCGCCAACCGAGGAGGCGTGATGTCGCAGACCGAGGCAACGACGGTCCGTAAACAGGTCGTGGTAGACGCCCCGATCCAGCGGGCTTTCACGGTGTTCACCAGCCGGTTCGGCGACTTCAAGCCGCCCGAGCACAACATGCTCGGGACGCCGATCGCCGAGACGGTGTTCGAGCCAAGGGTCGGCGGCGGCATCGTGGACCGCGCAGCGGACGGGACCGAGTGCCGGTGGGCGCGGATCCTGGCCTTCGACCCGCCCGATCGGGTGGTCTTCAGCTGGGACATCAGCCCGCGGTGGACCATCGAGACCGATCAGGCTCAGACCAGCGAGGTCGAGGTGCGGTTCTACGAGGAATCGCCAACCCGGACACGGGTCGAGCTGGAGCACCGGCACATCGACCGGCATGGTCCGGGGTGGGAAGCGATCACTGACGGTGTCGACGGCGCCGAGGGCTGGCCGTTGTACCTGAACCGGTACGCCGCCCTACTGAGAGAAGGTCACTGACATGCCACCGATCGTCACCAGCGCGGAAGTTGACCGGTCAGCCGCCGAGGTGTTCGCCTACGCCACCGACCCAGCGCGATTCAGCGAGTGGCAGCAGGGCGTGGTGGACGGGCACATGGAAAGTTCGGCCGACGGCGCCGGCGCACCGGCCGTGGGCGCACAGTGCGTGACAACGCGGCGCATCGGCGGCGCGAACCGTCCGTCGACCTCCGAGCTTGTGCAGTTCGACCCGCCTCACGCCTGGGCCGTACAGGGCACGGACGGCCCGATCCGGGCGACTGTCAATGTCCTCGTCGAGCCGCTGACCGACTCCCGTTCCCGGCTGACTATCACCGTCGACTTCGCCGGCCACGGCATCGGCAAGATTCTCGTGCCGCTGATGGTCCGCCGCGAAGCACGCAAGGAGATGCCCGAGAACATGGCGGCGCTCAAGCAGCGGATGGAACGCAGCTGAGCGGACGCCTCCTCGCGGGCCGCTGCGACGGGGCGGACACCGTTGGGTGTCCGCCCCGTCTCTCGCGGCTCGCTACCTGATGATCGTGGCGCAGTAGGTCTTCCCTGGGAAGACGCCGTCCTCCGGGCACGTCGTGCTCTTCCGGAACTGGTTTTCCTGTCCGAGCCTGTCGACGGTGTTGGGATAGGTGACGCCGAAGTTCAAGGCTGACCCGTCCCACGAGAACCACGGGTAGATGCAATACGGGCCGCCGTACTGCGTGCAGTCCGTCGGACCGACGAACGAGTTGCCAAGAACCTCGGCCTTGCCGCCGGTGTCGGAGACCGCGGCCCAGTTCTGCGGGTGCGAGCCGTCACCGAAGGTCACGTTGAGGATCCTGATGGGCTGCTGGCCGGCCCAGTTGTCGAAGTTGAAGGACCCGCAGAAGGTCTGGCCCGGAACGCAGAACGCTCCGGGATGGTCGCCGTAGAGGTCCGAGTGGCCGATCTCATACACGAACGACATGGGCGTATCCCAGACGGCACCCCAGTCGAGCGCGTTGCCTATTTGCTGGGTATCGAATGCGGGTGTCAGCGGGCCGTCACCGGGGCTGTTGAGCACGAGCACGCTTGACGTTGTCGCGCTGGTCTCGTCCGTGACTTGCTCCTGGTAAGCGGCGTCCGGCGACGGCGCCCAGATGTGCACGTCGACAGTGTCGAGGGCGTGCATGACGAACGGGCCCGTTCCTGACGCGTCCATGAGCATGCCGTTGAACGCGGCCGGCTCGATGATGTTGTTTCCTTGCTGCTGAATCGTCCACACGGGCGAGCACGCCGTGTACACGTTGGGCTGGTGCTGGACCCGGAAGCCGCCTCCGGGCGTACACCGCGTGGTGAACGAGTCCGGGTAGAACTGCAGCTCGAGGAACCCTTCGCCGCCGATCTTGCTTGGGTTGGAGTCCTTCACCGTGCCGCCGAACCAGAATGTCGGCCCGACGCTGGATACATTGAACGCTCCATCTGCTGGCAAGACGGCGCGCCAGGTGATGTTCTGAGCCGAGCCAGGCGCGGAAGATACGGGGTCGAGCTCGGGCTCGTCGTGACCCGTGCAGCCCGGCGTGTAGTACTCATAGGAGTCCTCGCCCCCGACGACGTGCGCGAGACAGTTCTCAGCACTGCTCGCACCAGCGGTTCCCGAGGTGACGCTTCCTAAGGCGGTGCTTGCGCCCGCGACGCTAGCTGCCCCGGTCAGCCCGAGGGCGACAGCGGAGACTGCCGCGCATAACGCAATCCTCACTCCAGTCATCTGCACTCCTTCAGGTGCGTTGTTGGCCCGACGGCAGGTTACCCGCGTCCACGAATTCACATACCTAGACATACAAAGACGCCTCCGGTCTAGTCTCCTGAAGGTGCCCGGTCCCGTCTTGATTGTCAGCGGTTGCTCCGGCGTCGGAAAGTCGACCGTCAGCCGTTTGTTGGCCGAGGCAGTCTCGCCGAGTGTGCACCTGCCCATCGATCTGTTCCTCCGCCTCTTCGACGATCCGTTCCCTGATCCGGTGAGTGAGGAAGGCGCCCAGCGGTACGAGACCGTCGGAGCTGCCGCGGCGGCCGCGGCCGCGCAATTCGCGCTCGGCGGCTACACGGTGATCCTCGACAGCCCCATGTTTCCTGAGGGTGCGGAAGGGGTGGCGATTATCTGCGGACGCGGGGACGTGCGAGTCCACTACACCGTGCTTCGAGCGGGATTGGAGACCTGCCTGGAGCGATCCTGGCGCCGCGATGCCACCGGCCCGCCCGACTTGGACGCGTTCAGATCACTGCACGGAAAGTTCGTCTACCTCGACCACCGCGAGGCGCACGCCATCGACGCCTCTGGGCCTGCTCAGCAGGTTGCCGATGCCGTCCTGTCCGCCTTCAGCGATGGCCGACTTGCCGTTTGAGCAGCGCGGCGAATGATGGCGCCATGGGAACTGCACGCATACGGACCGCGACGCCTGCGGACTACGACGGGATCGCGCGCGTCATCGACGAGTGGTGGGGCAGGCCAGTGCTCGGTTCGCTCCCCCGGTTGTTCCTCAACCTGTTCTGGCGGACGAGCCTCATCATCGACGGCAACGATGGCCCGGACGCATTCCTCGTCGGCATCCTGTCCCCCTCAGATGCCGCGCGCGCCTATATCCACTTCGTGGGCGTCGGCCCGGCGGTCCGCGGCCGCGGTTACGGCAGGCAGCTGTATGAGGAGTTTTTCCGGATCGCCACATCCGACGGGCGCACCAGCGTCTCGGCGATCACCGCGGTAGCCAATACGGGGTCGGTTGCGTTCCACCGTGTGATGGGCTTCACGGTCACGGGTCCAGTCGAGAACTACGACGGACCGGGCCGGGCCATGCTTGCCTTTGAACGCGTGCTCGAACCGAGAGATTGGGTATCCTGACACCGTGATCATGCTGACCGGATTGCGATTTCGCCGCCTCCCGGCCCTGGCGGGCTGGCGGAGGCGCGTCGGCATGTCTGACTAGCTAGCGGCTCCGGCACCGTGCTGGGCCGGGAGGTGCTCACCACCACCCCGCCACCGCCGCCCAGCCGCTACTAGGAGCCCGTCATGAAATCGCTCGATCACCTCTCCCCGACCCGTGCCCCGCTGACCGCCGCACAGCTCAGCCGTGACCTCGCCATCCCCGACTTGTCTGACCCGGCCGACGGCCTGCACGCGATCCAGCTGATCGCCGATGTCGCCGTCTCGGCGCTGGCCGCTGCCTGGAACCGTGGCGACGCGAGCTGCGAGGTTCGCTGGTGGCGCGGGCCGAGAATCGTTTCCGTCGCGGACAACTACGACCTGCTGGGATACGACCCGGCCGATGTCACCAGGGCGGTCCGCTACAGCCGCTACGTCGACGGTGAGCGCATGCTCCGCAGCCATAGCACCGCGATCGTGCCGCCGGCGCTGCGCCATCTCGCCTCGGAAGAGCGCCCGCCCGCCGACGTGCTGCTCGCGTGTCCCGGCATCGCCTACCGCCGCGACGCGATCGACTGGCAGCACACCGGCACCCCGCATCAGCACGACCTGTGGCGGATCAGCACGAGCGAGCTCGGCGAGCCAGACCTCGACGAGATGATCGCCACGCTGCTCGCCGCGCTCGCACCGGGTCTGACCTCCCGGCAAGAGCTCAGGGTGCACCCGTACACCACCGGAGGCCGGCAGGTGGACGTCCTGCACGACGATGTCTGGGTAGAGGTCGCCGAGTGCGGCCTCGCGCACCCGGACGTGCTGGCCAGGGCCGGCCTGCGCGGATACACCGGCCTGGCCGTCGGCATGGGCCTCGACCGGCTGCTCATGCTCCGCAAGCGCATCCCTGACATCCGGCTGCTCCGGTCGCCGGACCCGCGGATCGCCAGTCAGATGCTGGACCTGCTGCCGTACCGGCCGGTGTCCAGTCAGCCGGCCATCCGCCGCGATCTGTCCATCGCGGTGAACGCCGACGAGGACGACGAGACGCTCGGCGACCAGGTCAGGGAGGCGCTCGGTCCCGACGCCGATGCAGCCGAAGAGGTGACGATCCTGTCCACCACACCATGCTCGGACCTGCCGCCCGCGGCGCTGGCTCGCCTCGGTGCCCGGCCGGAGCAGCGCAATGTGCTCGTGCGCGTGGTGCTGCGCCGACTGGACCGCGCGCTCACCGACGGCGAGGCGAACGACCTGCGGGACCGCATCTATGCGCGGCTGCACCGCGGAACGGCCTGGCAGTGGGCTAAGGAACCATGATCCCTGCTGCTCACTCCTCGGCCTGTGCGGCCTGGCGCAGCAGGGCGAACATGTCGTCGGAAGAGGCCAGGCGGTTGCGCCGCGGCGTTCCGGTCAGCAGGCCGCCATCCACTGCGATCGCCTGGCCGTTGACGAACGCCGACGAGTCGCTGGCCAGCCACAGCACCGCCTCGGCGATGTCGATCGGCTGACCAGCGCGCCGGATCGGCGCGGCGTCGCTGAGCGCTGCGGTCATGAAATCGACCGTGCGCTGGGCGGCCTCGCTGTCCAGCCCCGCGGCCCGGCCGAAGATGGCGGTTGCCACCGCGCCGGGACACACGGCGTTGACCCGGACGCCGTGTTCGCCGAGCTCGTTCGCCGTCGTCAGGGTTAGCTGCCGGATGGCTGCCTTGGCCGCGCTGTAGTCGTGCCCGGCAAAGTTTGCCCGGAAGGCTGCGACGCTGGCGGTGTTGATGATGCTGCCGTATCCCTGTGGCCGCATGACCCGGGCCGCCGCCCGGATGCCAAGGAACACGCCGCGCAGATGCACGCCGAGGGTGTGGTCCCAGCTCGCGACGTCGATCTCCTCGATGCCGCCGATCGAGCCGGGCACTCCGGCGTTGTTGAACATGACGTCCAGGCCGCCGAACACGTGCACGCAGGTGGCAACGGCGAGGTCGACGTCCGCCTCCCTGGAAACGTCCGTCGGCACGAACGCAGCCCGTTCCCCCAGCTCGGAGGCGAGCCGGCCACCACGCGCGGCGTCGACGTCAGCCAGAATCACGCTGGCACCTTCCGCAGCGAACAGCCGAGCCGTCGCCTCCCCGATCCCGCTGGCTGCGCCGGTGATCACCGCGCGCTTGCCGTCAAGCCTGCCCATTTTCATGAGGGTAACGGGCACGTTCGACCCGGTCACGTCCTTTCGCGCGCTGAGCCACGAGCAGCGGTATGGATTCGATCTTCTCCTCTGTCAGGTCATCCCACCGGATGCCGACGGGTTCGCGAGGGCCGTGCGCAGCGCGGCAGTCGATGATCCGTTCCGGCGTGATGATGAAGTCCACTGGCACGTCATGGCCGGTCACCGGGATGGCGCCGGCCGGACGTACCTGCAGCTCATGCACCGTGGTCACGCAGACCGTCTGCGGCCCGATCAGGCCAGCCCGGGCCGCCAGCGCGTATTCCAGATCGGCGAACCCGCCGCCTTTACCCAGCCGTGCGCCGTCCTCTCCGGCCGCGACGGAGCCCATCACGACCAGATCCACTTCAGGCAGGTCGCTGAGCGCAACCCGCCGGGCGGACCGGGCGGCGCCGCTGATCGACGCCGCCGTGCGAGGTGAGCCGGCGAGGTGGTCCGGATCGAGCGCGAAGAACGGCTGATCCTCAGCCAGCCGCGGGACGGCCATGAACACGGTCTTGCCGTCTTCCAGAGCGCGCTGACGCACCGGCAGCTGGGCGGAGTCGGGGTTTGCCTTGAGCGTGCGGGCTGCCCGCCACTCCAGGGTGGCCTGGAGACGCCCGGCAGCCGCCTCGGCTCCGGTGAAGTTCGGGATCCGGCCGGCTGCGCCAGGGAACCTCGCGACCTTCGCGGCGCGCAGAGCGTCCCAGACTTCCTGGCGGAGAGCCGATTTGGCCGCCAGGAGGTCCGCCGGGCCGCCAGCGTCCCGGTCGTGCCGAGGCACCGCGCGAGGCACGGCGGCTAACTCGCGCCGGGCGCGGCGGCCGTCGTGAGTGAGAGGAACTCTGTCACGTGCAGCAGCCGGAGCATCTGCCGCTCGGCCGGGCGGATGTGCTGCGCGGTCTCGTCCTGGTACAGCCGCGGGCTGGTGAGCTGCACGGAGCGGCCGCGGGTGCGCAGCTCACATCCGCCCGCTGCCAGCACGTTGCGAATCCAGTCGGTGTCGGGACCGTACGTCAGCGCGATGACGTAGCCGTCGTCGGCCGGGAACACGAGGACCGGCGTGTCGTAAACGCGTCCGGATCGGCGGCCGCGATGCACGACAAGGCCCATGCCAGGGGCCCATGGCGCAACGTGCCGGGCGATCCGGTTGGGGCCGGCCTTGTTCCAGCGCCCGACCGCCCTGGGGAGGGGCATGGCCTCACCTTAGCCCTGACGTTTCATTCCGGAGCCTGGGGTACGAAGCTGGCATGCATAACATGACCCCTGCTACAGCAATGGTGAGCCGCGTGGTGACGGACACTCGGGACGACCAGCTCGGCGCGCCGACGCCGTGCGGTGACGCGACAGTGGCTGACCTGCTCGACCACATCGACGGGCTCAGCCAGGCGTTCGCCGCGGCGGCAGAAAAGGACACCGCGCTCGCCGACCAGGCGGCGGTCGCCGACGGGTCGCGGCTTGACCCGGACTGGCGCGACCGCATCCCCGATCGGCTGGACAGGCTCGCAGTCGCGTGGCAGGCGGCTTCGGCCTGGACCGGGATGACGAGAGCCGGCGGGGTCGACATGCCGGGCGAGGTGGCGGCCAGAGTGGCCGCGAACGAGGTCCTCGTCCACGGCTGGGACCTGGCCGTGGCAACCGGCCACCCCTACGCAGCCGACCCCGCACTGGTCGAAGCCGCGCTGGAGTTCGTCGAGCCGACCGTCAGCCAGAACCCCGATGGCGTGCCAGGGTTGTTCGGTCCGCCCGTGGAGGCGCCGCTGGACGCCTCACCGCTGGACCGGCTAGTCGCTATGACCGGCCGCAACCCAGCCTGGACGCGACCTACAGGACCGTGAGGATCTGGGGCCCATCGGCGGTGATGGCGACGGTGTGCTCGACGTGGGCGGCGCGGCTGCCGTCCCCGCTGCGCAGCGTCCAGCCGTCTGGGTCGACGACGTATGAGTCCTCGCCGCCAGCCATGAACCACGGCTCGATGGCGATGACGAGGCCAGCCTCGAGTCGCAGGCCACGTCCGGGTCTGCCATCGTTCGGCACTGACGGCGACTCGTGCATGGTGTGGCCGACACCGTGCCCGCCGAAGTCGGTGTGCAGGCCATAGCCGCCCTTGCGGGCGACGGCCCCGATGGCCGCGGAGATGTCACCGAGTCGCTCGCCCGGTTTCGCGGCCGCGATCCCCGCAGCGAGGGCCCGCTCTGCTGTCTCGATCAACCGCAGGTCCGCTGGCCGCGGCGTGCCGACCGTGAACGAGACGGCGGCATCTGCGGTCCAGTTGTGGAGCGTGGCCCCGAAGTCGATGCTCACCAGGTCGCCGTCGGCGAGCCGGTACCGGCTGGGGATCCCGTGCAGGGCGGCGTCGTTGACGGACGAGCAGATCACGGCCGGGAACGGCGACTGGGCAAAGCTCGGCTGATAGTGCAGGAATGGTGAGGTCGCGCCGTGCTCGGCCAGCACCGTCCTGGCGATCTCATCCAGTTCCAGGGTGCTGACCCCGACGGCGGCCTGCTTGCGGATCTGCGCCAGTGCCGTCGCTACCACCCGGCCGGCGGGCCGCATGGCCTCGATTTCCGCCGACGTCTTCAGTTCCACCACCAGCACATCGTGCCAGGCGGCGGCCAGCGCGTGCACACCTCCCCCGGACCCGGCCGCCCACCTGGTGTCCGCTTTACTACTAGACGCCGATTTGGCGTGCCTACTGTGAGTTACGGTATATTCACGTAGTTCGTACCAGATCGACCTTGATCATTTAGCCGACAGTCTCACGAGGGCCCACAGCATGAGGTTGCGTCACACGTCCATCCGCCGTCGGGTGTTCCTGCTCATCTTGGTCCCGCTCGTGGCCACGATCGCGATCTACGGCTACGCGGTGGCCGGCCAGTTCGGCACGGCCGTCGGCCTGGCCAACGCGGGCAAGGTCAGCGGGGCGACGATCGATCCGATCTCGCGGGCTGGGCAGGCGCTGATTGCCGAGCGCGATGCCGCGGTGCTCTACCTCGTGGTTCCGTCGAGCCAGGCCAGGGCCGCGCTGCAGAAGCAGGAGGCGGTCACCGACAGGGCGGTCAGGATCGTCAGGGGCGTCAGCCGGTCGGGCCCTGTGGTGGCCAACGCGACGACACTGGAGAAGCACGCGGCAGCGAAGTTCCTCGCCGACCTCGGCACGCTGGGCGGTCTCCGCAGCCAGGTGGCCAGCAGGAGCATCGGCACGCTGCCAGCGATTAACTCCTACGCAGGCATCCTGACCGACGCTGTCACCGTGGCGGAGCAGGGACTCCAGGTGGAGTACATGAGCCAGTCGCTGACCGCCACCGCGCGCGCCGAGGTCCAGCTCTTCACGGCCGCGGTGCTCGCTACGCAGGAGAACGACATCTACTCCGCGGCGCTGGCGCAGGGTCACATGGCGCCTGCAGCCGGGGCGGAGTTCGCGCAGCTGGTCGGGCTTCGGCGGTACCTGGTTCATGACGCTATGCCCCAGCTGAACGACGAGGCGTCTGGCCTGATGCGCCAGTACGTGCCGGCGTCCCTGAACGCGGCCCTGACCAGGCAGGAGAACCTGATCATCAGCGCAAGGCCGGGAGCCACCGTGCCGCCGGTCCCGCTGAGCACCTGGCAGCAGACGGTTGGCAGCTACGCCAAGAACATGGTCGTCGTGATGACGAAGAGCCCAGCCTGGATTCAGTCGCAGGTGGTCTCGTCGGCCCGGCGCGCGCTGACAACCCTCATCGTGGCAGCCAGCGTCGGCCTGCTCGCTGTCATCCTGTCCATCATCTTGTCGCTGGTCATGGGCCGCCGCCTCGTCCGCAGGCTGACGGCCCTGCGCCAGCAGGCGCTGGAGCTCGCGCATGAGCGGCTGCCGAGCCTCATGATTCGGCTGCGGTCCGGCGAGACGGTGGACGTGGACGCGGAGGCCCCGCAGGCTGCACCTGGCGTGGACGAGATCGACCAGGTCCGGCAGGCATTCAACGCTGTTCACCGCACCGCGGTGCGGGCAGCGGTCGACGAGTCGAAGCTGCGCCGTGGCATCAGCGACGTCTTCCGGAACCTGGCCCGCCGCAACCAGGCACTCCTGCACCGTCAGCTCGGCCTGCTGGACGGCATGGAGCGGCGGGCGGACGAGCCTGAGCAGCTCGAGGACCTGTTCCGGATCGACCACCTGACGACCCGCATGCGGCGGCACGCCGAGGGCCTGATCATCCTGTCCGGCGACTCCCCCGGCCGGAGCTGGAGTCAGCCAGTGCCGTTCATCGACGTGTTGCGCGCTGCCGTGGCGGAAGTCGAGGACTACACCCGCATCCAGGTCGAGGTCCGCACCAGGGCGGCTCTAGCGGGCCACGCGGTCGCCGACGTGATCCACTTGCTGGCTGAGCTGATCGAGAACGCGACGGTCTTTTCTCCGCCGACCACGCAGGTGCGGATCCACGGTGAGCTCGTCGGCCGCGGCTTCGCTGTCGAGGTCGAGGACCGTGGCCTCGGCCTCTCCGAGGAACGGCTGGCAGAGATCAACCGCGATCTGGCGGAGGTCCCGGCCTTCGACCTGGCCGAGACCGACCGGCTCGGGCTGTTCATTACCGCCCGGCTCGCGCATCGCCATGACATCAAGGTCACGCTTCGCTCGTCGCCCTTTGGCGGTACCACGGCAATCGTGATCATTCCGATGAGCCAGGTGGTGCCGGACGACACCCCGACCGGGCCAATCCCGGTGACTGACCGGGCCCTGGAGCCCGTCGGACTACCAGCGTTGGGCAGCGGCAACGGCCACCATCACGCGAACAACGGCCACGCAGCGAACGGGCACGGCGGCAACGTGACCGCGCACGGCGGCAACGGGAACGGGCACGCGGCAGACGGCTTGCCAGCCGAGCCGTGGACGCCACAGCATGCGGCCGGCAGCCCGGATGAGTCCGGCTGGTTCACACGGCAGAGCGCGGACACCCGGCAGTCGGCTGAGCCAGTCCAGACCGGCTACGGCGACAGCCTGCCAGACGGCGGGCTGCCCGTCCGCGTTCCTCAGTCGAGCCTCGCGCCGCAGCTGCGCGAGCAGGATGGCACCGGGAGCGACCCCTACGCATTCGAGGCTCCGCCTGCGTCGGCCGACGCGATGAGGGACACCATGTCCGCGCTGCAGCGGGGCTGGGAGCAGGGCCGAAACGCGAGTGAAGGAGGCTGAGGATGCGGCAGCCTGGACAGCTTGACTGGCTCCTCGATGACCTGGTTGCGCGGGTCGCGGAGGTCAGCAGGGCGGTGATCCTGTCCCGCGATGGCCTGGCGATCGGAGCATCGAGCACGCTGACGCGCGAGGACTCGGAGTATCTGTGCGCCGCCGCTGCGGGCTTCCAGAGCCTCGCCAGGGGAACCAGCCAGCATTTCGGCGGCGGGGCGGTGCGACAGACCGTCGTCGAGATGGAATCCGCAGTCCTCTTCGTGATGGCCGCCGGTGAGGGCAGCTGCCTGGCGGTGCTCGCGACGCTCGGCGCGGATCTCGGCCAGGTCGCCTACGAGATGGCCCTGCTCGTCAGGCGAGTGGGCCACCACCTAGGCGCTGGCCGACGGCCCACCAGCGCGGCATAAGAGGCGGCGAGCATCGGTGCAGCATGAGGACGAGTGGTTCGACGGCGATGCTGGTCCTGTCGTCCGGCCATACGCGCTAACGGGCGGGCTGACCCGGCCATCTGGCGAGCGCCTCGACCTGATTGACATGGTGCGGGCCGTTCGCGCGGCCGGGCGGAGCCTCCCGCTCAGTCCGGAGCAGGCTGACGTCCTGGAGCGGTGCCCTATTCCGGTGACGCTGGTCGAGCTTTCCGCTGACCTGAACCTGCCCATCGGCGTCCTCAAGATCCTGGTCTCCGACATGCGCGACCGCGGCCTCGTCACGATCCACCGGTCCAAGTCGGCTGGCCTCAGCGACCTGAAGATTCTCCAGGAGGTGGTCGATGGCCTACGGCGGCTATGACCAGGGCTCAGCCACGGCTGTGACGCCGGTGACGGTCAAGATCCTCGTTGCCGGCGGCTTCGGCGCGGGAAAGACGACGCTGGTCGGCTCGGTCAGCGAGATCCGGCCGCTGCGAACCGAGGAGACGCTGAGCGAGCGAAGCGAGCTCGTGGACTCGCTGTACGGCGTGGAGCAGAAGTCCACGACCACGGTCGCGATGGACTTCGGCCGGATCACCATCAGGGACGATCTCGTCGTTTACCTGTTCGGGACCCCGGGTCAGCGCCGATTCTGGTTCATGTGGGACGACCTGTCCTACGGCGCCCTCGGCGCCGTTGTGCTGGCGGACGAGCGCCGGCTCGCGGACTGCTTTCCGTCCATCGACTACTTCGAGCGCAACAAGATCCCGTTCATCGTGGCGGTGAACAGCTTTGACGGCACGCAGCACCATTCGCTCGAAACGATCACGCAGGCGCTGAGCCTCTCCGGCCGCGTGCCCGTCATCCGGTGCGACGCACGCCACCGAGCATCAAGCCGGGACGTGCTCGTCACCCTGGCCGAACACGCCATTGCGCGCCACCACCACGCGCAGTTCGCCTAGAACATCCTTCGTCTACCGTTGGCACATGCCTCCGCAGATTCGCCTGGCTGAGCTGCTGGCCGCCCTGTCGCTGGGCGTCGACCTGGGCTTCGGCCAGCCCATGGAACACGTGCTGCGCCAGTGTGTCCTCGCGCTGCGGATAGCCGAGAAGGCTCGCCTGGACGACGAACAGAAAGCAGTCGTGTATTACACGGCCCTGATCGTGAACGTGGGATGTCATGTCGACGCCCACGAGCAGGCGAAGTGGTTCGGCGACGATATCGCCCTGAAAGCGACGAAGTATGACCACGAACAGCGGAGCGCTCTGGGAGCTGCCGCGGCGCTCCGCCTCATCGGGGCAGGGAATCCGCCGCTTCACCGCCTGCGCATCGGCGTGGAGTTCGCCCTGTTCGGTCATCGCGACCTCGATGGCATGATCGCACGCCACGCGGCCCTCGCGGGCCTGCTGGCCGAGCAGCTTGGCCTGCCTCCCGCCGTCCAGGAAGCGGTGGCCGCCTCCTACGAGCGCTGGGACGGCCGGGGCTGGCCGGGGGCGCTCAAGGACGAGCAGGTACCCATCGCCTCCCGGCTGGCGCAGTTCGCGGAGTACGTGGAAGTCGCCAACCGGCTGGGCGGTGTGCCAGCGGCGGTCGACCTGGCCAAGGATCGTGCAGGCTCGCAGTTTGATCCCGACCTCTGCACGCTGTTCTGCGCTCACGCAGACGAAATTCTGCATGAGGCTGAAACAATCAGCACCTGGGACTCCGTGATCGCTGCCGAGCCTGCGCTCGGTATCCGCCTGACGCACGATCAGTTCGAGCAATCCCTGCGGGCTGTCGCCACGTTCGTCGACCTGAAGTCGCCCTACATGCTTGGTCACGCGGCGGCGGTCGAAGAGCTGGTAGCGCTCGCCGGCGAGCGTGCTGCGCTGTCTGATGCCGAACGTCAGACCCTGAAGGGGGCCGGGCTCATCCATGGCCTGGGTCGGCTCGGCATCTCCAATGCCATCTGGGATAAGAAGGGCCCGCTCGGCGCCGGGGAGTGGGAGCGCGTCCGGCTGCATCCCTATCTCACCGAGCGCATGCTGAACCAGTCCGCGTTCCTGGCGCCGCTGGCGGCCGTAGCGGTCCAGTTGCGGGAGAGGCTGGACGGGAGCGGCTATCCGCGAGGTCTGGCCGGCGGGGCGATCTCGGTATCAGGGCGAATTCTCGGTGCGGCCGACGCCTACCAGTCGATGCGTGAGCCACGCCCGCACCGGCCGGCTCTGACAGCAGAGGAAGCGGCAGCGCAACTGCGCGCAGAGGTCAAGACAGGCCGCCTCGACGGTGGTGCTGTCGATGAGGTGCTAGCCGCAGCAGGGCATCGAGTGGCGCGCCGCCGGGCAGCAGTCGCCGGGCTGACGTCCCGGGAAGTAGAAGTGCTGCGCCTGCTCGCCCGCGGCATGTCCAGCCGCGAGATCGCAGCGCGCCTGGTCATCTCGCACAAGACAGCGCGCAACCACATCGAGCACATCTACACCAAGGTCGGCGCCTCCGGACGTGTCAGCGCGTCCCTGTTCGCGATGCAACACGGCCTGCTTCCCGTGGATTGAACATGAGGCATTTGCCTCATGGCATCCACGGGCGTGCGCCGTAGCTTCTCAGCATGACTAACACCACGCACACGTTCGACCCGGCCAAGGCTGAGGCATTCGCCGGCCGGCTCATGCCGATACTCGCGGGCGGCATTCAGAGCTACCTCGTCGATCTCGGTGCCCGAACCGGCCTCTTCGCGGCGGCCGCCGAGGGCCCGGCCACCTCCGACGACCTCGCCGACCGGGCGGACCTCGTCGAGCGGTACGTGCGGGAGTGGCTCGGCGCTATGGTGACGGCCGGGATCATGGAGTACGACCCCGCGCACGCGACGTACACGCTGCCACCCGAGCACGCCGCGCTGCTCGTCGGACCCGCCAGCATGGCAACGACGGCCACGGCTAACACGGTTCTTGCCCGGCACGTCCCTGAACTGGCGCGCGTGTTCCGGGAGGGCGGGGGCATTCCGTACGCCGATTACAGCCCTGACTTCACCGACGCCATGGACGGCATGAGCCGGGGCGGATACGACCAGTTCCTCCTCGAGCAGTACCTGCCGATGGCGCCTGGCCTCGCCGACCGGCTCACGGCCGGAGCGAGAGCAGCCGACGTCGCGTGCGGGTCAGGTCACGCGCTCGTGGTCCTTGCCCAGGCTTTCCCGCAGTCTGTGTTCACCGGCTACGACTCCGACGAGCACGCACTGGGGCGCGCGCGCAAGGAGGCAGCAGATCAGGGCCTGACTAATCTCACCTTCGAGCTTGCCGACGTCGGGCACCTGGACGTCGGCCAGCCGTTCGACGCCGTCTTCATGTTCGACGCCCTCCATGACCAGGTCGACCCAGCCGGGGTACTCAAGCGCATCGGCGCTAATCTGGCACCCGACGGTGTCTTCCTGCTTCGCGAGCCGCACGCGGCCGACAGCCTCGAGGACAATATGGGCAATCCCATGGCAGCCGTTCAGTACAGCGTCAGCGTCATGCACTGCCTGACGGTGTCCCTCGCACACGCGGGCGCCGGCATCGGACTCGCGTTCGGCGAGCACCACGCCCGGCGCCTGCTCACCGAGGCCGGGTTTGCTGACCCGCAGCTTCACCCGGCGCCCGGCCAGCCTTTCGACGTCGTCTATGTGACCCGGCGGGCGATTCCATGACGTGGACATGGGACTTGGTCGACGAAGGTCCGCCGGACGCAGCCGAGTCCCTGCTGCTGCTGCCCGGCGGGATGTGCAGCGGCAGGCTGTTCGCCGAGCTGATGGCCGAGCCCGCCCTGTCCCGGACGCGCCGGGTAGCCGTAACACTGCCGGGTCACGCCGGCGTGACGCCGCCAGAAGACTTCAGCACAGAGGAGTACGCCCGGCTGGCGGCCGAGCTCGCCAGCGACCTGGGGGCTGGGGTCGTGGTTGGCTACAGCATGGGCGCGATGGTGGCCTACGAGATGGCGGTATCGGGCGCGTATAAGGGCCCGATCGTGATGCTCGGGGCCAGCTTGTCGACGGCGGATGAACCCGCATTTCTCCGTGTCATGGACGGCCTTGGCTCGTGGCTGGGAACACTGCCGGCCGCCGTCTTCAAGAAGGGCGCGGCATCCTTGGTCGGGCAGGCGAAGATCTCCTCGGATCGCAAGAGAGACCTGAAGGCGGACCTGGCCAGGAACGACCCGCGGGTCATGCGCCAGTGGCTGCACGCCTACGTCTGCTGGCTTCGCCGTGATGATGACCCGGCGCAGCGGCTGTGCGACGCCGGCAATCGAACCTGGATGATCCACGCCGAGAAGGGAGATGGCGCGCTGACTCGGCACGAACGCGCCGTGCTCGAGGCCTGTGACCATGTCCAGGTCATCACCCTGCCGGGCAAGAGCTTCTTCCTTCCGAACGAGGAGCCCGCCGCCATCGCGAGCGTCATCACCGAAGCTCTCACCGCGCCGCGGTAGCGGACCTGGCGGGGTGTCAGCGTTGTCGGTTACCGTGAACGCCGTTAGTGCCGGCGCCGGTGACCAGGAGCTTTGATGAGCGACCCCCGTCCTGAAGAGGTGACGTTCCTGATTGTCGGGGCCGGCTTTTCCGGGCTTGGCGCCGCGATCAAGCTGACTCAGGCAGGCCACCGCGATGTGATCGTGCTGGAACGCGCCGACGATGTGGGCGGCACCTGGCGGGATAACGTGTATCCCGGCTGCCGCTGTGACGTGCCGTCCAACTTGTATTCCTACTCCTTCGAGGCCAAGCCGGACTGGAGCGAAACGTTCCCGTCCCAGCCGGAGCTGTGGGCCTACCTCCGCCGCATCGTGCGGAAATACCGCCTCGGCGGCTACCTGCGGTTCGGGCACGAGGTCACGGGCGCCCGCTGGGATGGCACGCGCTGGCAGGTCACGACGACCCGGGCCGCGTTCGCGGCCCGGTACCTAATCGCGGGTGTCGGCGCGCTGGTCGAGCCTTCGCTGCCGGACATCCCCGGCATCGAGGCCTTCGAGGGCACGATCATGCACTCGGCCCGCTGGAACCAGAGCTGGCAGGCCACCGGGCGGCGGGTGGCCGTCGTGGGCACCGGCGCGTCGGCCATCCAGATCGTGCCGTCAATTCAGCCAGACGCTGAGCAGGTTACGGTATTCCAGCGCACTGCCCCGTTTGTCATGCCGCACACCAACCGCCCGGTCGGGCCGTGGGCGAAGGCGCTGTACCGGACGGTGCCAGCGACCCAGCGTGCCGCCCGGCTGTCGATCTACTGGGGCCGCGAGCTGTTCTGCCTGGGCTTCACGAGGTATCCGAAGATCCTCAAGCGGGCCGAGGCCCTCTGGCGCCGGCACATGGAGAGAGCAATCAGCGATCCCGTCATGCGGGCCCAGCTGACGCCGGCCTACGACCTCGGCTGCAAGCGAGTGCTGCCGTCCTACTGAGTGCTCTGCATCCCACGCCTGTCTGGCTTCGGGGACTGGTCTCGTGAGACGATCTGGCAATGCCTAACCCCAGGGACATGACGAACGCATCTCGCGACCGAGCTCGGCAGAGGGCTGCGGCGCAGCAGGACCGCGCAGGGCACGATCAGGACTTAGCAACCGATATGAGCGACAACGACCTGCACGCGGGTGCGGGTCAGGTGTGCCCACTCTGCCAACGGGCGATCGCAGGCGGGCAGCCCGTACGTCTACGCGTAGACGGGACGTACCAGCATGAGACTTGCCCGCTTGGTTGAATGCGCGGCGTACCGTCCAACGACTACTATCCCGCCCTCGCAAAGCCCAACGTCAGTCTCGTCACCGAGAAGATCATCGAGTTCCGGCGCGATGCCGTCGTCACCGCGGACGGTGGCGAGCACCCAGTCGACACGGTGATCTTCGCTACCGGCTTTCACGTGACCGACAATCCGATGTTCGGCAAGATCACCGGTGTAAACGGCCGCGCACTGGCCGAATCCTTCGGCCAGACCTACCTGGGCACGGTGGTGCCCGGCTTCCCGAATTACTTCCATCTCACCGGCGCCAATACCGGGCTCGGGCACTCGTCGATGCTCCTGATGATCGAAAGCCAGCTCAGCTACCTCGCGGACGGCATCGCCAAGACGCAGGCGGCGGGCGGCCGCTTCGAAGTGCGGCCCGACGTCGCCGCGGCCTATAACGCCGAGCTGCAGCGCAAGCTCCCGAAGACGGTCTGGGGATCCGGCTGCTCGAGCTGGTATCTGGACGCCGAGGGGCGCAACCTGACGCTATGGCCAGGTTTTACCTTCGACTTCCGCCGCCGCACCCGTGCCTTCCGCACCGATGACTTCGTCTTCTCCGCAGACGGCTGACAGGCCCCGTAACCCGGTCGAGCTGGCGGACCTGCAGGCGAACGGGCGGGTCCGCGCCGTCGCCGCGCTGCTCGGCCCCGCATTCGTCGCGGCTGCCGCGTACGTCGATCCCGGCAACTTCGCCACGAATTTCGCGGCCGGAGCCGAGCATGGTTACCTGCTGCTCTGGGTGGTCGCGCTGGCGAGCCTCATGGCGATCCTGGTGCAGTACGTAACGTCGAAGCTCGGCCTGGCCACCGGATCCAGCCTGCCCGAGCTGTGCCGCGCTCGGTTCAGCCGCCGGATCAATCTGGCGCTCTGGCTGCAGGGTGAAGTCGTCGCCATGGCGACCGATCTCGCCGAGTTCACGGGCGCCGCGGTCGGCCTGAACTTGTTGTTCGGCATGCCGCTGCTGGCCGCCGGCGGGGTCACGGCTGGCGTGGCGTTCGCGATCCTCGCACTCGACCGGCGCGGCTACCGGAAGTTCGAGCTGGCCGTCATGTCGTTGCTGACCCTCGTCGGCATCGGGTTCGGGTACCTGTTCGTCTCCGCAGCGGCGGGATCCGCCTGGCATCAGGCAGCCAGGGGACTGGTGCCGATGCTCGGCGGCGGGGACACGGCCAGCCTCGCAGCTGGCATCGTCGGTGCGACGGTGATGCCGCACGTCATCTACCTGCACTCGGCGCTGCACAAAGACCGGGTGACTGCGGCAGACAGCCGCGGCCATCGGACCCTGCTGGCCGCCAACCGGCTGGACTGCGTCGCGGGGCTCGGCGCTGCGGCCGTGATCAACCTCGCGATGCTGTGCGTTGCCGCGGCCCTGCTCCACAAGCCCGGCCTCGCGAGCCCGCCCGGCCTCGTTGCGGTCCATGCTCAGCTGGGCCGGGTGGCGGGCGGCGCCGCGGCTCTCGCGTTCGCCGCGGCGCTCATGGCATCGGGGCTCTCCTCGTCGGCGGTGGGCACGTATGCCGGCCAGGTGATCATGGCTGGCTTCATGAACTGGCGGATCCCGCTGTTCGCCCGGCGCGCCCTGACGATGGTGCCGTCCCTGGTCGTCCTGGCTGTCGGGACGGATGTCGGCCGGGCCCTGATCTACTCGCAGGTCGCGCTGTCGTTCGGGATCCCGTTCGCCCTGATTCCCCTCATCCTGATCGCGCGCGATCGCGTGTCCCTGGGAGTCACCGTCAGCAACCGCGCCACCACCGTGCTGCTGACAGCCGTGACGCTCCTCGTTACGTCCCTTAACTTCTTTCTCCTGTTCCAGGCACTCAGGCATTGACGAATCAAATGAAAAGATTTTTAAATACTGTCTACAGCGGACGGAGGAGGTGCCCGGATGACGGAACGCAAGAGCCCCACGGCCGTGCTGACGGAGGGACCACGCGCGCTCACCGACGAGCAGGTGCGCGAGATCGAGGAGTCCGATCTTCAGGCGGTGCTGGACGTCGACATCGACGACGTCATCGAGTACGTCCACAGGGACCTGAAATCGCTGCCGGACTTCACGACGCTGTACCGCAAGTACCTCAAGCAGCGCTGGGACGTCTATGACCTGGACTTTACCCAGGACAAGATCGACTGGAACGAGAAGATGAGCGCCGACGAGCGGGAGTCGTTCATCGCGATCTCGTCCGGGTTCCATCACGGCGAACGACAGGTCGAGATCGAGCTGCCGGTCTTCATGATCGGCGCCAGCGAGGAGGAGAAGCTTCACATCGCGGCGCAGATCGAGGACGAGGCGCGGCACACCGTCTTCTTCGACCGGTTCTACCGCGAGGTCGTTGGCATGGAGGGCGACGACATCATGGGCGTCCTCGACGCCTCATTCCCGTGGGTGTCTGAGACGTTCGTCGGGCCGTTCGGCCTGCTCGCCTACCAGGCAGACGAGCTACGACGCAACCCCTATGACGAGCGCGCGCGGGTGCGCTACGGCACCACGTATTTCCTGTGGATCGAGGGCGTGCTCGCGCTGTCGGTCATGAAGGTGACGCTCTCGTACGCGCGCTGGCGAGGCTTCCTGCCGGCCTACTACACCGGCTTCACGGCGACCTGCCGGGACGAGTCGCGGCACGTCCAGGGCGGCATGAAGTACCTGCAGGACGCCGTGCGCAAGGACCCGACGATGATCAACGAGATCCACGAGACGCTGCGGACGATCCTCTCCCTCGCGGGCGTGGCGAGCCGGCGGATCTACTTCGAGCCCCTTGGCTGGACCGAGGACGAGGTCACGGTCCTGTTCTTCCAGCAGCTCCGGCGGAAGCTGAACGACGTGGGCATCGACCTGGCACCGGACATCGAGGAGATGCTGCAGTTCGTGCAGCCGCAGCTGGCGGGTGGCTGAGCCATGGCCGAGCCGAGATTCTTCAGCAAGGAGTGGGCCGACGCGGTCCGCGACGCCGTCGTCGCAGGCCCGTCCCCGCAGGTGCGGGAAGGCAAGCTGCAGGAGTACTGGGATTTCTTCGAGCTCATCAAGAGCCAGTACCCGGCGTCGTGGGCCATCGGGTGCCGCGATTTGCCCCCCGAGCTTGGCGAGAGCCCCGCGTATCTGCTGGTGCAGTGGGGTGGCGGCACCGTCACCGGTTGTCAGATCATCGGTCCCGACGATCCGCTCGACGCCACTTACGTGCTCGGCATGGACTACGCGGACTGGAAGGCCCTGCACGACGGCTACGACGCGCAGCGCACGGTCATGTACCGCAAGGTCCTGCTCGAGGAAGGCAGCCTGCTCGAGTTCTTCAAGACGATCTACTTTTTCGTGGAGAGCCTCGCGGTCATCGGCGCCGTCCCGGCGGTCTACCCGGCACTCGTCCCTGGCTAGCGGGGCGGGAACCCGTCGCGTGGCTGTGCCTGTTCTCCGGTCGCCGCGGACCTGCGCGGCCGCCGCCAGAAGAACGTGTGGAACCCGGTCTCGCCCCGCACGGCGAAATCGACCGTCAGCAGGTCCCAGCCGTCGCGGGCCATGTGGTTCATGTGCATGGTCAGCGATTCAGGGTTGTGCGCGCTGTGGGTGCAGTGGTACTCCATCTCCGGCATCTCCTCAGGCTAGAGGGGGTGTCGGCCAGGCGCGGAAGGAGGGCCGCACCTACCTGCACGCACGGTAGAACAGTTGTATGGCCGACGACGCAGCCTGGATCCGTCCGTACCAGTCAGCTGACCTGGACGACCTGTACCGCATCTGCCTGCAGACCGCTGACAACGGCCAGGACGCTACCGGCCTGGTCAGTGATCCGATGTTGCCTGGTCACGTCTTTGCCGCGCCGTACGGGCTCTTCGAGCCATCGTTCGCGTGGGTGGCGGAGGACGCGGCCGGTGTCGCTGGCTACGTCCTCGGCGCGCGAGACACCGGGGCCTTCGAGGAGCGTCTGGAGCGCGACTGGTGGCCAGCGCTGCGCGCCAGCTACCCCGATCCGCGGCAGCTCACCGAGACGCTTTCGCTGCTGGAGCGGATCAGCCTGCAGGACATCCATGAGCCGTTCAGAACCGATCCGGCGCTCGTCAGCCGATACCCGTCGCACCTGCATATCGACTTGCTGCCGCGCCTGCAGGGCCGTGGCATCGGACGCCGTCTGATCGAAACTCTGCTCGCCGCGCTACGTGCCAGCCACTCCCCTGGTGTGCACCTTCATGTCAGCCGCGCCAACCAGCGGGCTGCCGGGTTCTACCGGCATGTTGGCCTAACCGAGCTGCCAGCGGACGGCGTTCGCGTCTTCGCGATGCGGCTTGCTGACTGACGGCGGTCAGCTGATTGCCCCGAGCGCGGCGCTGATGGTGGTGATGATGGCACCGCCGAGTGCGACAGAAACGAGCGAGATGAGGAAACCGGTACCGAAGAACCGCCGCCGAATCCAGGCAAGCGCCAGCAGCTCAAACGCGATCACCGCGAGCGCGAGCAGCACCGCCGTCTGGTACTGAGGGATGAGGAACGGCAGCGCGTGCAGGATGCCGCCCAGGAATGTGCCAGCGCCCGTGATCGTGCCGCGCAGCAACGGGCGGCCGCGCCCCGTGAGGTCACCCGTGTCAGACAGCCCTTCGGAGAACGCCATGCTGACGCCGGCGCCGACGGCGGTCGCGAGCCCAGCGAGGAAGGCGTAGCGCGTCTGGTGCGTGGCGAACGCCACGGCGAAGACCGGTGCAAGTGTGGAGAGCGAACCGTCGATCAGGCCAGTCAACGCAGGCTGCGCCCGCTGGAGCAGGAACCACCGCCGGTCGAGTTGCGTGCGAGCGGATGTCATGGCTTATCTCCCTGCAGGTCGGCGCGCTGGAAGCGCACCATCGTGATGGCCACCACGAGCATGAGGACGGCGATCGCGGCTGCCACGAGGAAGGCCCGGTCGAAACCGGCCGTCAGGGCGTGCTGGTAGGTGGTCCGGGTGCGAACGCTGTCGGCGGTCACTGTCCAGGCCACCGTGCCCAGCGCCGCCAGGCCGATGGACGCGCCGACCTGGCGGCCGACGTTGAGCAGGCTGGCGGCCGCACCCGACTCCGCCTCAGCCACGCCCGCCAGCGAGACCAGCGATAGCGGCAGGAACAGCAGGCCGAGCCCTGCACCGATGATCAGCGCGGGCCACAGTAGCCCGCCCGTGTATGTGCTGTGCACGGTGAGCCTCGACAGCCAGTAGAGGCCTCCAGCGCTGAGGGCCGCTCCCGCCATCAGCAGCGGACGCGGGCCCACGCGCGGTGCGAGCCTCGTAGCGGCGGCGGTGGCCACCAGCATCACGGCGGTGAACGGCAGGAACGACATTCCGGCGCGCAGCGGTGAGTAACCCCATACGTCCTGCACGAACAAGGTGAGGAAGAAGAACACGCCACCGACGGCAGCGCCGACGCCCAGCATGATCAGGTTCGCACCGACCCGGTCCCTATCGCGCAGCAGTCGCACCGGGAGCAGCCCGTGCTTGCTGCGAGCCTCGATGACCGCGAAAGCCGCGAGCAGGGTCAGTCCGCCCGCCAGCGCGGCCACGACATTGGCGTCGCCCCACTGGGATGTACCGTTGTCGGCCTGCGACAGGCCGTAGACGAGCGCCGCCATTCCCCCGGTTCCGGTGACAGCGCCGAGTGCATCGAACCGGCCAGGGCGAGAAGCCACTCGGGGCAGCACACCGAGCGCGGCAATCGCGACGGCGATGCCGACGGGCACGTTCACGAATAGCACCCACCGCCACGATGCGTACGTAACGAGCAGGCCGCCGGCGACGAGCCCGATCACACCGCCGGCCACGCTCATCGCGGCGTACACGCCCATTGCCCGGTTGCGAAGCGGGCCCTGCGGAAAGGTGGTCGCCACCAGGGAGAGTGCGGCGGGTGCCACGAACGCGCCACCGACGCCCTGCACGGCGCGGGCTGCCAGCAGCCACGCCTGCGACGTGGCAAGCCCGCCCGCCAGCGACGCCACCGAGAACAGGAGCAGGCCGGCAATGAACACGCGGCGGCGGCCGAAGAGATCACCGGCCCGCCCGCCGAGAAGCAGCAGCCCGCCCAGGGTGAGGACATAGGCGTTGACCACCCACTCCAGCCCGCTGCCGGAAAATCTGAGTGCCGTCTGAATGTGGGCGAGAGCCACAGTGACGATGGTCGCGTCCAGCACGACCATGAGCTGCGCGGTTGCGATGACAAGCAGCGCCAGGCCCAGGCGGCCGTTGCTCCTAGTGCCTGCCTGACTGGTTGCAGACAGTGTCGTAGCCATACCACCGATGCTGGCGGCTGGACTGTTCTTCGTCGTCCTGCACGCGAATCGACTTCTGCCTGCTCAGCGCGGATGTCATCAGGCGCCCGACTACCGCGCTGGGAGTAGCCGGCAATTACCACCGGGAGCGGATGCCCTCGCGGACAGGACGCGTACGCTCCAAGAATGCGCACGGATCGGGGTCGGCAGAGGTTCTACGCAGCCGGATGGCTCATCTCGGCGGGGACCTGGACGGGTGTCATGGTGGTGACGGCACGCATCTGGCGGCTGCACGTCCGCGAGGTCGAGCGCCGAGCCGAAGAGGCCGAGCGGACCAGGGATGAGGCCGCCCAGCGCAGGGCGATGGAGGAACGTCTCCGGATCGCTCGCGAGCTGCACGATTCCCTCACGCACAGCATCTCGGTGGTCTGTGTTCAGGCAGGAGTGGCGGCACACCTGGCACGCAAGCGGGGCGAGGATGTACCGCCGGCGCTGCTGGCTATCCAGGAGGCAGGTGCGGAAGCCGCGCGGGAACTGCGCACGACGCTCAGCGTGCTGCGCAGCGCGGAAGACGGCGACAGCAGCGGCCTTGGCCAGCTGGACAGCCTGGTGGCACGCGCCCAGGGCGCAGGGCTACCCGTGACGGTCACCGTGACGGGCACCACGCGGCCGCTGCCGCCCGAGGTGGACCAGGCCGCGTACCGGATCGTGCAGGAAGCGCTGACCAACGTGGGCCGTCACGCCGGGCAGGCCTGCGCCTCGGTTCAGCTGCACTACTCAGCAGACGGCTTCGCTGTCCAGGTCGACGATGACGGCACCGGCCCCGGCATCAGCCCTGGTCCTGGCCCACGGCCAGCGGGAACCGGGCTCGGGCTCATCGGCATGCGGGAACGGGTAGCCGAGCTCGGCGGGCGCCTGCGCGCCGGGCCGCGGGACGGGGGCGGCTTCCAGGTGCGCGCAGAATTCCCCGCGCGGACGCTATCTTGATCAGGATCCTGCTGGCCGACGATCAGCCTCTCATCCGCAGCGGCATCCGGTCGCTCCTCGAGGCGGAAGACGACATCGAGGTCGTCGCCGAGGCCGCCGACGGGCGCGAGGCGGTCACACTGGCCGCCGAGCACAGCCCGGACATAGCGCTCGTGGACATCCAGATGCCGGTGCTCGATGGGATCGAGGCCACTCGGCAGATCGTCGCGGACGAGCGGCTGGACAGCGTTCGCGTTGTGATTCTGACCAATTTCGGACTCGATGAGTACATCTTCCGCGCCCTGCGCGCGGGCGCCAGCGGATTCCTGCTGAAGGACACCCAGCCGGCCGAGTTGCTGCAGGCGCTCAGGGTCGTCATGCGCGGCGATGCGCTCTTGTCCCCCGCCGTCACCCGGCGTCTCGTCAGCGAGTTCATAGCCCGGCCGCCGGACGCGGTGACCGCGGTGGGGATGGAGACTCTCACCAACAGAGAACGAGAGGTGGTGGCCCTCGTCGCGCACGGCTTGTCCAACGACGAGATCGCCAGGGCCATGGTGCTCAGCCCCGCCACCGCCAAGACCCATGTGAGCCGCGCAATGATCAAGCTCGGTGCTCGCGACCGCGCGCAGCTCGTGGTCTTCGCCTACCAGGCCGGCCTGGTCAGCCCGCGCTCCCCCGGGTGACCCCAGCCGCCTTTACCAGCTCGTCGAGCATGGCGTCGAGCTTGCCGAGGCCCACCGAGAGATGACCCTCGCCTTCCTCGAGATGCACTGAAGCTGCCGGTAGCCGGGAAGCCAGCCACTGGCCGTGCGTGAACGGCACCATCAGGTCTGCGCTGCCCTGCCAGACCACGGTAGGCACGGAGATCTCGGCCAGGCCGAAGCCCCACGGCTTCACGAACGCGAGATCGTCATCGAGCCAGCCGTCGATGCCAGAGCGCATGGCCTCGCGGATCCCCGCAGCCATATCCTCGGCGAACTCGCCGGTCACTGATTTCTGGTCAACGTCAGGAAGCAGCGACTGCATCGAGGCGACGATGTCCGCCGCGCGAATGTTCCGCATTAGCTCGCCCAGCTGAGCCAGGTACGGTCGAAGCTGATCTTCTCCTCGGCCGGCCGCTGTGTACTCGACGAGATTCTGCTCGCCCATGCCTGCCATCCAGTCGAGGCCATCAGCCTCGTACGGGGCAACGCCAGCAACGACGAGCACCGCCGCCACAGCGCCGAGCCGGGCTCCGCAGGCCAGGGCGTGCGGCCCGCCGCCAGACCAGCCCATCGTCACGCAGCGGTCAGCGCCCAGCGCGGCGAGCAGTGCGTCCGTATCGGCCACGACATCCACCACGCTGCGGCCAGGCTGCCGGGTCGAGCGCCCGCACCCAGGACGCGAGGTTGTGACCAGGCGAAGTCCGCGGGCATGGACGGCCCGTTCGAGCGCACGAATCGGCGGTACCGCGGCAGGCGTCCCGTGGTGATACACCAGCGGAAGCCCGTCGGGCGGCCCGCTGATATTCACGTCGAGGCGACGGCCGTCCGGCAGCTGAACTTGCTCATAATCCGCCATGCGGCCATCCTGGCATCCTGGCGAGGCCGCCGCACGGGCTAGAGCGGCAGCAGCTCCCGGCGTTTCGGTTCACGGCCGTCTCCGCTGGACACGCCGCGGAGGCGGCGGCCGATCCATGGCGCGGCGTAGGCGCGGACCCAGGTCATGTCGTGCCGGCGTGCGGTGAGCCAATCCGACGCCGGCATCGGCGGGAGCGGGGCCCGCCAGTCCGCTGTCACCGCCGCGCCGGCCACCTCGCAGGCGCGCAGCGCGACGCGGCGGTGCCCATCCGCGGATAGGTGCAGCCTGTCGGCGCACCATTCGCGCGGGTCGGCCAGTACTCGCATGGACCACAGATCGACGTGCAGGCAGTCGTGCCGCTCCGCGATCAGCCGGAGCTGGGCGTTGTACGCGGCTACCTTGCCGCGGATCATCCGGATCAGCGGGAAGCCACCGGGATCGAAGCCAGTGAAAAGCAGCACCGTGCAGCCGGCCGACCGCAGCGCGGCGACCGCGCGGTCGAACAAGGCCGCGAGCTCGTCGGGATCGGCCCGCGGCCGGAGCAGGTCGTTGCCCCCGGCCGCGATGCTGACCAGGTCCGGCGCCAGCCTCATCGCCTCAGGGACCTGCTCGTCGATCACCTGGCCGAGCAGCTTGCCGCGGATGGCGAGGTTGGCGTACCGAATGCCGGGTGAGCCCTGGGCCAGGGAAGCCGCAAACCGGTCGGCCCAGCCCCGGACGCCGCCATCCGGGCTGGGATCACCGACGCCTTCGGTGAAACTGTCTCCGAGCGCTACAAAGGATCCGAACGACATCACGGCAGGCTCAACCCGAGGCGGAGGTCAGGCATTCCGGATATACGACCCGCAACAGGCGACGACCTGGTGGCTATCGCGAGGGTCGCGACGGCAGCTGGCCAGGCAGACGACCCCTTCGGCCCGACGAACCTGGCCTACGTCCGGCACCTGATGACGGTCGGCCGGGTGGTCGTCGCCGAGCTGGCCGGCTCCGTCACCGGGTTCGGCGCCGTCGAGCAGATCGGCGCCGGGCCGGACGCCGTCACGATGCTGTGTGACCTGTTCGTCGACCCGGCCGTGCACGGGCGCGGCCTCGGCCGGGCCATGCTGGCCGAGCTGTGGGCCGGAGCCGGCCGACGAATGACGTTCAGTAGCCTGCACGCTCACGCGGTGCCGCTGTACACGTCCTTCGGTCTGGACGCCTGGTGGCCACTGCTCTACCTGCACGGGCCGACCGCCGCATTGCCGATCATCAACGAATGGGCGGTGGAAGGAGTCACGCCGGGCGTGGCCGCCCGCTATGAGATGCGCTGGACCGGCGCGGACAGGCTGGCCGACTTGCAGGCCTGGGTCGCGAGGCCGGGCGGGGAAGCGGTCCTCGTCAGCAGGGACGACGAGGTCATCGCGGCGGGCGCGGTCATCAACGCCGGACCGGATCGCGGTATCGCGCACCTGGCGATCTCGCCGTCCGCCGACGATGGCACCGCCGCAGGGATCGTGCTGCTGACACTGGCACAGCTCGATGGCCAGGAAGCCGACACGCATGTCTGCCTGCCGGCGCCGCACCCAGCAGTCAGGGCGCTCCTCGCCGGCGGGTGGCAGTTCGATGAGTTCGACCTGTTCATGGCCACCGAACCGGGCCTGCTTGACCCGCGGCGCGCCGTCCCGTCTCCCGCCCAGGCCTAATGCCCGTCCTGCTCGGCTAGCAGCTGGCGCAGCCAATCCTCGCTCGCCACCGCGATCCGCGGCGGGACACCCAGCTCGCGCAGCAGCCCGGCCGCGGCGGCCATCTCCTCCGCCCGCCGCCGGGCGTGCTGGATGCTGCCCCGCTCGAGCCGGTCGACGGTTGCCTCACCGGCTGCCGTGAGCTCGGCCGCGATGTTGTCCCGGATCCAGTCTTCGCAACCGGCCGCCCGGGCTGCCCGCACCGACTCGGTCACCGCCGCCGCGAGGCCCTTGAAGAACACGCTGCGGACGAGCTTGCGGTCGGCAGCCGCACCAGGCGGCCCGGCGAGTATCTCCACGGTCGCGCCTAGCCCGCCGAGCAGCCCCGCAAAGTCCTCGGCCGCTGGTCCGCAGACCAGCATGGGGGTTCTCAATCCCTTGCCCGGCACCGGCGCCATGAGCGCCACATCGGCGAAGCGCGCGATCCCGGCACCGTCGGCTAGCGAGCAGAGTGCCTGCTTAAGCGACGAGGACGAGGTGTTGAGGTCGGCGTAGATGGCGGCCGGCGACAGCCCGGCCAGCGATGCCTTGAGCGCGTCCAGCGCCTCGTGCGCGGTGGTCAGCGACAAGACCACGTCGGCACCCCGGCAGGCGTCCGCGTCACTCTGGCATTCGATGATGCCCAGGCCGGCAGCGGGCACCTTCGGGTCGAACCCCCGCACCACCGCCCCGGCCGCCGACAGGTCCGCCGCGATCGCGGATCCGGCCTCGCCGAGCCCGAGCACGGCGACCGTCAGTTCGCCACCCGTCACAGGCGCGTCGCCGCGGCCTTCAGCGCCTCGAACGCATTGATGACGCTCTGCAGGTGCTCGTGCATGGCCCGCTCGGCGGCGGCGGGATCCCGCGCGGTGATGGCGGAGACGATCGCCTCGTGCTGCGGCAGCGACACAAGAGATCGTCCGGGGACGAGCGACAGCGAGAACCGGTGCCGCACCGTCTGGTCGCGGAGCTGCTGCAGCAGGCGGGCCGACGTCTGATGGGCGGCGATGTCGCGGATGGCGGCGTGCAGCCGGGCATTGAGCTCGCTGTACCGGAGCGGCTCGGCGGAGGCGACAGCGGTCCGCATGTCCCTGATGATGGCGCGCAGGTCGCCCGCCTGCGCCCGGGTGACACGCTCGGCCGCCCTGGCGGCCTCGAGACCTTCGAGGAGCTTGCGCACCTGGGTGATCTCGATCGCTTCGTCGAGGGAGATGTCGCGCACCCTCGCGCCGCGGTTGCGCTGGAACTCCACGAGTCCCTGCGCGGACAGTTCCTGCAGCGCGGCCCTGGCGATGAACCGCGACGTGCTGAACCGCTCACACAGGTCCGTCTCGATCAGCCGCTGGTTGGGCGCGTACTCCCCCTGCAGGATGGCAGCCCGGACCTCCGCGACCACCGAGACGCGCGGGTCTTCGGCCATCCTCGTCATACTGTCCTCATTTTCTGACTGGCCTCATTCTCCGACGGGCGGCGTTCCGTGGGTGTGGAACGACTCGATCGTCTTGAGCCCCCATGCCTGCCCCTTGGATCGCTCGGCCTGCGTCCACGTGATGGGCTTCCAGTCTGGCGCGAAAACCAGCCGCGACATGGGGTTGGCCAGCTCGATCCGGTTGCCCCCTGGCTCGTACAGGTACAGGAAGAAAGTCTGCTGGATCGCGTGCTTGTGCGGCCCCGTCTCGATAAAGACGCCGCGGTCAAGTGCGACGTCCGCGGCCCGCAGGATCTCCTCACGGGTGTCGGTCGCGAACGAGATGTGGTGCAGCCGCCCGCTCGACCCGGTCCAGTCGTTGGTGTAGACGAGGTCGTAGGACTTCTGCGCGAAGTGCAGCCACTGGGCGGAGATCGTGCCGTCGTCCAGCTGGATCTGCTCGGTCACCCGGGCGCCGAGCGCGCTCGCGATGAAATCGCCGCACGCATTGCTGTCCGCAGCCAGGTAGTTGATGTGGTCGAGGCGGCGGACACTGACGACGTTGTTCGGCCTGGCCTGTGCCTGGTTCTTCAGTGCCGGCTTGAGGTCGCCGGTCGCATCGAACCACTCGGTCTCGTAGTACAGCTCGATCTCGTGTCCGTCCGGGTCGCGGCACAGGTACGTCGGCCCGATGCCCAGGTCGCCGTCCTGCCAGCCGACGCCGAGGCCCGCAGCCTCCACGTCGGCGACCCGGCGCTTGAGCGCTTCGGGGCTGGATGCGCGCAGACCGGTTCGCCGCAGGCCCGAGGTCTCGTGAGCGGTGAGCTTGAGACTGTGATGCTCGTAGTCGTCCCAGGTGCGCAGGTAGACCGAATCTCCGCTGCGCCCGTTCTCGGTCAGGCCGAGGATCTCGGTGAAGAACCACAGGCTGGCCTCGGGCTCCGGCGTCAGCAACTCGGCGTGCGCGAGGTGAGCGATGTCGTGCAGCAGTCGCATGGGGGCCTCCATCATGCCGGCGAGTAGACGGTACCGTCGAACAGCTTGCGGGCGGTGCGGATGACGCCGGCGCTGCGTACCAGCGGCGGGCTGGTGGAGGTGTCGAGGTCCACCTCCACCTCGAGGTGACCGGTGGGGTGCTCGACATCGACGACATAACCCGAGGGAGGGAACGACGCCAGCTCGGCGCCGGTGCCGCCCGCCCGCAACGCGGTCGCGACGGTGATCGCGCCGAGCACCCCGATCGAGGTATGCAGGCGGACCGGAATGAACGTCCTGGTGGCAAACGAGCCGCCGTCCCGCGGGGCGCTGACCAGCGTGGTCTTCGGCACCGACAACTCAGTGACGTCGCCGAGGCCCATCAGCTTGCCCGCCTGGACGCGCAGCGATTGCACCCGCTCGTTGAGCTCGGAATTGGCGGCTAGTTCGGCCACCGATTCGTAGCCCGTGATGCCGAAGCTGGCTGCCCTGGCGACGACCACGGGCATGCCGTTATCGACGCAGCTGACTTCGACGCCGTCGATGGTGTCGAACAGGTTCCCTGTCGGGAGCAGCGCGCCGGTGGTCGAGCCGGCCGTGTCGGCGAACCGCAGCAGGATCGGGGCCGCGGTGCCGGGCACGCCGTCGATCGCGGTCTTGCCCGCGTACTCCGGCACGCCGCCAGGGGTTGCGAACGTGGCCGTGACGACGCTGCCCGTATTCACCATCGCGATGCGCGCTGTCGTCGCCTCATCCCCGGCCGGGATCAGCCCGCGCTCCACCGCGAACGGGCCGACGCCCGCGAGGATATTGCCGCAGTTCTGCCTGTCGGTGATCGTCGGCGCGTCGACCCCGAGCTGGAGGAACAGGTAGTCGATGTCGGCGTCGTCGCGCTGCGACCGTGAGACGACCGCGACCTTGGACGTCAGCGGGTAGCCGCCGCCAACGCCGTCGATCTGCAGCGGATGGCCGCTTCCCATGATGGAGATCAGCAGCCTGTCGCGCTCAGAGGGGTCGGACGGCAGGTCCCCGGCCACAAAGTAGAGGCCGCGTGACGTGCCGCCGCGCATCTGCATGCACCGGATCCCGGTACTGGCGGTCATAACTCCGCCATCTTGGTGAGGTACGTCTCGTAGTCGATGTACTCGACGCCCTGCTCGGCCAGCACCGCGCGCAGCCCGTAACGGTCGAGGCCGAGCTCGCCGGCCGCCAGCGCGGCCCTGGTTGCCGCCTCCTTCGCCACCCTGGCCCGCGCCGCCGCGACGGCGCCGGTGACACCCTGGCGCGGCACGACGACAACTCCGTCATCGTCGGCGATGACGGCGTCGCCCGGGGAGATGTGCTGACCGCCGATACTCAGCGGCACGTTCACCGCGCCGGCCGTCGCCTTAACGGTGCCCTGCGCGCAGATTGCGGCGGAGAACACCGGGAAGCCCATGGCCTGCAGCTCGGCCACGTCCCGCACTCCCCCGGTGGTCACGACACCGCGCACCCCGCGATGGGTCAGCGACGTCGCGAGCAGCTCGCCGAACGCGCCGTCGGCGGACGGTGACGTGGTGGTCACAACCAGGATGTCGCCAGCCCGGCACTGCTCGGCGGCGGCGTGGATCATGAGGTTGTCGCCGGGCCAGCACAGCGCGGTCACCGCCGTGCCGCCTACCCTGATGCCCGGCCAGGCGGGCCTGATGCCGGTGCCGAGGTAACCAGACCGCCCGAGTGCCTCGTGCACGGTCGCGACGCCGAACTCAGTCAGCACACCGACCGCGTCCAGATCGGCGCGTGGCCAGCCGGTGACGACCACCGCTCTCACGGAAACACTGTCCTCAACTAAGGGCCTTAGTCGTCTGCGGATAGACGCGCATGTAGGCCTCGGCCATCGTGCTGTGCGCCAGCCCGAGATTGGGCCCGGCGTTGCGGCGAAGCTGCACGCCGCGCCGCTTGGCCAGCTCGGTGTAGTAGTCCCACATATGCACCTGGGCGGGCAGGCACTCCATCGCGGCTCGCTTGGCTTCGAACACGTCGGTGATGTCGAGCAGCACATC
>DASQIW010000067.1:0-35781 GCA_035631375.1 Streptosporangiaceae bacterium | reverse complement strand
GCCGGAAGAGGTGCCCGGCGACGGCGACGCAGCGCCAGAAGCGACACGCCCTGACGATGGCGCAGAACGCGATCCCGCACCCGCCACCGCTCCGCTGCCCGAAGCGCCGCCCTGGCTCGCCCGCAGCACGAATCCACCGGCGGCGATCACCAGGATGACGATGGCCACGGCCAGGGCAGCCTGGCTCCGCGGCGTCCACCAGGCCGGCCGCCCCCCGCGCGGCGGGTCGCCGCGCGGCGGGTCGCCGCCTCGCTGTCGCTCGGACCGCTGTCCTTCTGGTCGCTCCCGCCTCGTGGGCTCCGGCTGCCGCGCGGTCCGCTCCGGCGGCCTGGGTCGCTCCCCGTGCCGGTGCGCGACGTTGTCTCGGTCAGGGCGGCGTTCAGCCTGGCTGCGTTCAGCCAGGCGGCGCTCAGCCTCGCGGCGCGAAGCCTCGCGGCGCTCGTCGGGCTGAGGATCGATCCCGCGGATGTGCGCCCTGCGCTCGTCCCGGTCCCGTGAGCCTCTGGGCTCCTGCAGGCCGCTGGCATCCTGCGGATCCCGAGGATCTCCTGGGCCGCCGGCGCCCTCGAGGATGTCCCGGAGTTCCCGCAGATCTCTCGGGTCTCGCGGCCCCCGTGGATTCCGGGGCTCTCGTGGATCGCGGGGCTCCCGTGGATCCCAGGGCTCGCGGCCATCCCGCGGCCCGCGCCCATCCCGCGGCTCGCGCGCATCGCGGTCCTCCCACGGCTTGCGCGGATCGCGCGGCTCGCGCCGCTCCCGCGGATCCTGGTCCCCTGGATTGCTGCTGCCTGCCACGGCCGCCCCGCCCTGTCGTGCTGATCCTCCCTCTGGCGCCTAAGGATAGGTGCGTGACCAGCACAAAATGACGAGATGCGGACATCAGCACGCAGCCGGGCGGCTCAGGCCTCGACAACCACCGGAATGATCATTGGCCGCCGGCGGTAGTTGTCGCTGACCCACTTGCCGGTGGTCCGTCGCACCAGCTGGCGGAGCTGGTGGATCTCGTTGATGCCCTCCCTGGCCGCTCCGGCCAGCGCCTCCTCCACGAGGGGCCCGACCTCCGCCAGCCCGGTGTCGTCGATGCCGGCCCCCCGGGCGTGCACCTCCGGGCCTGCGACGAGTTTCCCGCTGGTGGAGTCGACCACGACGACAACCGAAATGAACCCTTCGTCCCCGAGGATCCGGCGGTCCTTCAGCGACGTCTCGGTGATCTCGCCGACCGAGAGACCGTCCACGTAGACGTAGCCGCACTCAACCTTGCCGGCCACCGAGATCTGGCCGCCGACGAGATCGACCACGACCCCGTCCTCGGCGATCACGATGTTGGCTCGCGGCACGCCGGTCAGGGCAGCAAGGTCGGCGTGCGCCTTGAGATGCCGCCACTCACCGTGCACAGGAACGAAGTTGCTCGGCCGCACCAGGTTCAGCACGTAGAGCAGCTCACCGGCTGGTGCGTGGCCGGACACGTGCACGAGCGCGTTCCCCTTGTGCACGACCCGCGCACCCAGCCGGGTGAGGTCGTTGATGATCCGGGACACCGCGGACTCGTTGCCCGGCACCAGGGACGAGGCGAGGATGACGGTGTCGCCCTCGGCAATCCGGATCGGGTGGTCCCGTCCGGCCATCCTCGACAGCGCGGACATCGGCTCGCCCTGCGACCCCGTCGAGATGAGGACGATCTGGTCCGGCGGCATCTCCTCGGCCTCCTTGAGGTCGACGAGCAGGCCGCCGTGGACCGACGGAATCCTCAGATAGCCGAGATCGCGGGCCACGCCCATGTTCCGCACCATCGACCGGCCGACGAGGGCCACCTTGCGTCCGTGCTCGGCGGCAGCCTCCATGACCTGCTGCACCCGGTGCACATGCGAGGCGAAGCAGGACACGATGATGCGCTGCTCGGCGCCGGCGAATACGTCCGACAGCACCGGGCCGATGTCGCGCTCGGACGTCACGATGCCGGGCACCTCGGCGTTCGTCGAGTCGGCCAGCAGCAGGTCGACACCGTCGGCGCCGAGCCGGGCGAAGCCGCCGAGGTCGGTCAGCCGACTATCCAGCGGGAGCTGATCCATCTTGAAGTCGCCGGTGTGCAGGATCAGCCCGGCAGGCGTGCGGATCGCGACCGCCAGCGCATCCGGGATGGAGTGGTTGACCGCCAGGAACTCCAGCCCCCACGGCCCGAACGACCGGGAGTCGCCCGCCTTGACCTCGTCCTCGACCGGGGTGAGCCGGTGCTCGTTGAGCTTGCTGCGCACCAGCGCAAGCGTGAGCCGCGATCCGACGAGCGGGATGTCGGCTCGCTGGCGCAGCAGGAACGGGACGGCGCCGATGTGATCCTCGTGCGCATGTGTCAGCACCAGCGCGTCGATGAGATCGAGCCGGCCCTCGAGGGCAGAGAAGTCCGGCAAGATCAGGTCGACACCCGGCTGATCCTGATCGGGAAACAGGACTCCGCAGTCCACCACCAGCAGGCGGCCGGCGTGCTCGAACACCGTCATGTTCCGGCCGATCTCGCCGAGGCCACCGAGCGCGACCATGCGCAGCCCGCCAGGCGCCAGCGACACCGGCGGCCCCAGCTCTGGGTGCGGATGACTCACTGGAGCTTCACACCGCCCGCGGCGAGGTCAGTGCGCAGCCGGTCGATCTCAGCCTCGGTTGCATTCGGCAGCGGTGCCCGCACCGTGCCGCCCGGCAGGCTGAGCAGGGCGAGCGCCGCCTTCGTCATGATGACGCCCTGCGATCGGAACAGGCCTGTGTACACCGGCAGCACCTCGCGGTGGATCGCCAGCGCCTCGGCTACCCTGCCTGCCAGGTAGGCGTCGATCATGTCGTGGAGCCGGTCCCCGACCACGTGGCCGACCACGCTGACGAACCCGGCAGCCCCCAGCGACAGCCACGGCAAGTTGACCATGTCGTCACCGCTGTAGAACGCGAGCGACGTGGCCAGCATGACCTTGGACGCCGCGCCGAAGTCGCCCTTGGCGTCCTTGACCGCGACGATCCGCGGGTGCTCGGCCAGCTGGATCAGCGTCTCCGGCGCGATCGGCGTGCCGGTGCGGCCCGGGATGTCATAGAGCAGGTTCGGCAGCCCTGTCGCGTCCGCGACCGCGGTGAAGTGGGCGACTAGGCCGCTCTGCGGCGGTTTGTTGTAATACGGCGTCACGACCAGAAGGCCGTGAGCGCCCGCTTCCTCAGCTGCGCGCGCCAGCTCGCAGCTGTGCGCGGTGTCGTTGGTGCCGACGCCGGCGATGACGATGGCGCGGTCGCCGACGGCCTCCAGGACGGCGGTCAGCAGCCGGGCCTTCTCCTCATCCGATGTCGTCGGCGACTCGCCGGTCGTGCCGCTGATCACCAGGCCGTCGTTGCGCATGTCCGTCACCAGGAACTCGGCCAGGCGCGCCGCTCCGTCGTAGTCGACGGCCCCGCTGCCCGTCATCGGGGTGACCATCGCGGTGAGCATGCGGCCGAACGGGGCCGAGGCGGACGCCGGGACGCCGGCCGGAGTTGCTGTCTCGCTCATAGGCAAACGCTACCGGCTGCCACCGCGCCTACGCAGTGCGGCGCGGCAGCGACGTGCCGGTGAACATAATCTGCGGGCGGCGTGAGCTCGGGGGTACCCGCGCCGCCCGCGTCTGCATGACTATCGGAAAGCATTGCACAGCGCGTTACACGTTGACTGCAATAAGTGAACGGAATTCCCCCTAGGGAGGGGGAACGGGGTAGCTGTCGCCGCGGCCGTTCCCAGCAACACGGCCGCTTGACCACCTGTAAGGCCCCTCCAGCTCATACCTGGAGAGGCCTGAGGCTTATTGTTCCGCGAGTGCCCCGGTTGGCCCGGCAGCGACACGCCGCCGTCGGCCGCCACGGTGCCATTCGTCCGGCGGTCGGCGCGCCATTCGTCCGGCCCGCCGCGGTGCCATTCGTCCGGCGCGCAGCTCTGCACTGTCCACTGCCACACCGCCAATCGGGCTGCGATAGGCTTCCTCCAGCCTGGGCGCCTGCCCCAGGTGGTGCAGTGCCCAGCGAAGCCGGTGTGATCCCGGCGCTGTCCCGCAACGGTGATGCCTCCAGCGGAGGACGAGCCCGGACGCCTGGCCTGTGCCGACGACCTGTCCTCGGAGGAAGGGCGGCTCGTTCCGGCACCGGATCCGATGTCGCAGCGAAACGCGCTTCGTCCTCCATCGCTACGGAGGATGATCATGCGAACTCCCCCTGTTACGCGGTTGGCCATCGTGGCCATCACCGTCCTCGCGGCCGCATGCGCCGCCTGCAGCAGTGCCCCCGCCAGCCCGGCCAGCCCTGGCAGCGGCGGCGGCGCCGGTTTCCCCGTCACCGTCACCACCACAGCCGGCTCTGTCCACCTCACGTCACGGCCGGACCGCATCGTGTCCCTCTCCCCCACCGTTACCGAGATGCTCTACGCCATCGGCGCGGGAAAGCAGGTCAAGGCGGTCGACAGCTACTCCGACTATCCGGCGAGCGCGCCGATCACGAAGCTGTCGTCCTTCCAGCCCAACGCGGAGGCGATCGCCGCCTACCAGCCGGACCTCGTGATCATCTCTAACGACATCAACGGCATCACGGCGAAGCTGAAGGCGCTGTCCATCCCGGTGCTCGACCTGCCGGCCGCGGCGAACGTGTCCGGCGTGTACGACGAGATCACCCAGCTCGGCGCAGCGACTGGCCACGAGGCTCAGGCCCGCGCCGAGGACTCCGCGATGAAGGCGGACATCGCCAGGATCGTGGCCTCAGAGCCCAAGCACCCCCGCCCGCTGACGTACTTCTACGAGCTGGGCGCTAACCCCTATTACTCCGTGACCGACTCGACCTTTATCGGCAGCGTGCTCTCGCTGCTGGGCATGAAGAGCATCGCCGACTCCGCGACCGGCGCGGCCGCGGCGGGCGGCTATCCGGAGCTGTCTCCGGAATTCATCCTCAAGTCGAATCCCGACTACGTCATCCTGTCCGACACCGGCAACAACGGCGGCCAGAGCGCTGCGATGGTGTACGCACGGTCGGGCTGGTCGTCGCTGACCGCGGTGCAGGACAAGCACGTCATCGCGCTCAACGGTGACATGGCCTCGCGCTGGGGTCCGCGCATCGTCGACATCCTGCAGGCGGTCGCCACAGCAACCAAGTCCGGCTCGTCATGACCTCGACCAGGTCGGACACCGGCCGGCGGACCGGACCTGCGTCCGGTCCGCCGGCCGGACCTGCTTCTCCTGCGCCCAGCCCGGCACCGGTCACCCTGGGCCGGGTCCGGCTGGGACGGGCGATCACAGTTGCCGGTGTCGTACTACTGCTCGCGGTCGTCGCCGGGGTGGCCATCGGCCCGGCCGGACTGACCCCGGCACAGGTGATCGACGCGCTCGCCGCGAGGCTGCCGTGGCACCCACACACCGGCCTGCCGGCGCTGGATGTCGACATCGTGTGGAAGATCCGCCTGCCGAGGGTCGTGCTCGGCGTGCTGGTCGGCTCGATGCTGGCGGGTGGCGGGGCCGCCTACCAGGGAGTCTTCCGCAACCCGCTGGCTGACCCCTATCTGCTGGGCGTCGCCGCCGGAGCCGGCCTCGGAGCCACGATCGTGGTGGTCTCGGGTGGCAACCTAGCCCTGACGCCGCCCGCTGCATTCGCCGGGGCGGTCGGCGCGGTCGCGCTGACTTACCTGCTCGGCGCGCACGCAGGACGGAGTAGCGAGTCGCCCGTGCTGAGCGGCGGAACGAGCTCGATCCTGCTCGCCGGGATTGCCGTAGCGGCCATCTTTACCGCTATCCAGACGTACTTGCAGCAGCAGCACACGCAGACGCTCGCCTACGTCTATGCGTGGATCCTCGGCGGCCTGTCCGCGGCGACCTGGTCCGACGTCTGGCTGATCCTGCCGTATCTCCTCGTTGCCGCGCTCGTGCTGCTGGCGCACCGGCGGCTGCTCGACGTGCTGCGCGTCGGCGAGACCGAGGCCACCAGCCTGGGAGTGAACGTGGAACGGCTGCGGCTGACGGTCGTGATCGCCGCGACCCTCGGCGTCGCAGCAGCGGTCGCCGTGAGCGGCCTGATCGGATTCGTCGGCATCATCGTGCCGCACGCGGTCCGGCTGACCGCCGGACCGAGCTACCGGGTGCTGCTGCCGGTCTCGATGATCGCCGGCGCCGCGTTCCTGGTGCTCGCCGACGTTGTGGCGCGCACGGCGCAGGCCCCGGACGAGGTCCCGATCGGCGTCATCACCGCGATAATCGGCGCACCGTTCTTCCTGTTCGTCCTCCGTTCCCGGCGTGCCCGGCAGGACCTGTCGTGATCAGCTTCGACCAGCTCACCGTCCGGTACGGGGCCACCGTCGCGCTCGACGGCATTACCGGCCGGGTCGACGGCGGCGAGTGGCTCGGGCTGATCGGGCCCAACGGCGCCGGGAAGACGACGCTGCTCGGCGCCATCAGCCGCCTGATGTCCTACGACGGCGCGATCACGATCAGCGATCGGCCGGCAGCCTCCCTCGGCAGGCGGCAGCTGGCGCGGCTGATCGCCTACGTGCCGCAGCGGCCAGTGCTGCCGCCCGACATGACGGTCAGTGACTACGTGCTGCTCGGCAGGACCGCTCACGTCGGCTACCTGCGCAGCGAGACGGCCGCCGACCGGCAGGTCTGCGCCGCGGCGATCGAGCGGCTCGATCTGGGCGCGATGTCGGGCCGGATGCTGCACGCCATGTCGGGCGGCGAGCTGCAGCGCGTCGTGCTAGCCAGGGCGCTGGCCCAGGAGGCTCCCGTCCTGCTGCTCGACGAGCCCACCAGCGCCCTCGACCTCGGCCGACGGATCGACGCACTCGAGCTGATCGACGAGGTGCGCCGCGAGCGGTCGCTGACCGTGCTGTCAGCGATTCACGACCTCACCCTCGCGGGTCAGTTCGCCGACAGGCTGCTGCTGCTGTCCGGCGGCCGGATAGCCGCCACCGGCCAGCCAGCTCAGGTGCTGACCGAGACGGTGCTGGCTGGGCACTTCGGCCCTGGCGTCCAGGTGCTGACGACCGGCGACGGCGAGCTCGCCGTCGTCGCGCGCCGTCACCCACGCGGCTTCCCGGAACCGTGAGAGTGATTTTGCTGTCGCTATAGCAGCAGCAAATCCACTCCCATGCGCCGGATCAGGCGGCGCTGGGCTCCAGATAGGCCACCCACTGCGGGTCGCCGTCGTTGATGGCCCCTATAAGACGCCAATGCGGCCCACGAGGGGCCGCAGGGTCGCTCGAGAGCGTCCATCCGAGTTCATCTATGAGGTGGTCCGCCTTCCGGTGGTTGCACCTCGTGCAGGACGCCACGCAGTTCTCCCACGAATGGATGCCCCCGCGGCTGCGCGGGATCACGTGGTCGATCGTGTCGGCCTTGATCCCGCAGTACGCGCACAGGTAGTTGTCCCTGCGCATCAGCGCCGCCCTGGTGAGTGGCACCCGGCTGCGATGCGGGATGCGCACGTACCGGCGCAGCCGGATGACCGAGGGCACGTCGAGGCGGGTCGTCGTGGAGTGCAGCTGGAGGCCGCCGATGTCGGAGTGCACGACGTCGGCCTTCTCCCCCAGCACGAGGCAGACGGCGCGATGCAAGCCAACCGTTGTCAGCGGCTCATAGGTGATGTTGAGCAGCAGCACCCGGCGCACTTGCACCTCCCGTTCCGCACGGGTCGATCCCGAGGAAAACGTGCGCCCGCCGTCAGCGCCGCCGGGGCACCCGTGACCAGTGTGACTGGCCTTAGCCCAGATCGCCAACACCGGATGCCCTATTGCAACCGGAAGCTCGACAGAACTTCACCTAGCTGGGTAGCGGGCGGATGCGGGCGGCCCGGATTCCGGCCGGGCCGTCCGCCGTATCCGGCTGCCTTTGCGAGCCGGCCTGGCAGGCGCCCCCGGCCTGCCCATTAAAGTGCCAAGACATGACGCCCACTCCGCCGTATCCCGAGGCGCCCAGACAGGACATCACCGAGTCGATCCACGGCTACCAGGTGAGTGACCCCTACCGCTGGCTCGAGGAAACCGGCAGCCAGCAGACGAAATCCTGGCTTCAGGCCGAGGACGAACTGTACGCCAGGTATGTCGCCACGGTGCCCGGCCGGGACAGGCTGTCCGCGCGGCTGACCGAGCTGCTTGCCGCGGGCGAGGTGGGCGCGCCCGTTTGGCGCGCCGACCGGTACTTCTTCACCCGGCGTCAGCCCGGCCAGGAGCACGCCGTCCTCTACACGGCTGACCCGGCCAGCACCGAGCGGGCACTCATCGATCCCACCGCGATCGACCCGGCCGGTGCCACCACCCTGGACAACTGGCGCCCGGATCGCGAAGGCAGACTCCTCGCCTACCAGCTGTCGCAGGGCGGAAACGAAGAGTCAGCGCTGCGCGTCCTGGACGTGGCCACTGGCGCCGATGTCGACGGTCCGATCGACCGGTGCCGGTATTCCGATGTCGCCTGGCTGCCCGGTGGCGAGGCGTTCTACTACACCCGCCGGCTGCCTCCAGAGGCGGTCCCGGCCGACGAGGCGCAGTATCACCGGCGCGTCTACCTGCATCGGGTCGGGACACCCGCGGCCAGCGACGTCCTCATCCTCGGTGACGGCCTGGAGAAGACCAACTACTACAGCGTCGAGGTGAGCCAGGACGGCCGGTGGCTGGTCATCGCCGCGTCGGCCGGGACCGCGCCGCGCAACGACGTGTGGGTCGCCGACCTGGCCGCCAGCGATCCGAGCGCGCCGAACCTGCAGGTCATGCAGCAAGGCGTCGACGCGCAGACGTGGCCGCGGGCGGGCCGTGATGGCCGGTTCTACGTGCTGACTGACCGCGCCGCCCCGCGCGGCCGGATCATGATCGCGGACCCGGCGGACCCGGCCTTCCCCGACTATCCGAGCTGGCAGATCCTCGTGCCGGAGGACCCGGAGTCGGTGCTGCACGACTTCGCCATCCTCGACGGGCCCGGCCTCGGTGAGCCGGTCCTGCTCGCCGCCCGCGCCCGGCACGCGATCAGCGAGATTACCGTGCACGACCTGGCCTTCGGCGAGCGCATCGGGCAGGTCGAGTTGCCCGGCCTCGGCACCGCAGGTGGTCTCCGCGAGCGGCCGGAGGGCGGCCACGAGGCCTGGTTCGGCTACACCGACTACGTGACCCCCGGCGTCGTTCTGCGCTATGACGCGGCCGCGGGCCGCACGCACGTATGGCAGCGTGCGCCGGGGGCCGTGGAGGTTCCTGATGTGCGGGCCGAGCAGGTGGCGTACTCCTCGGCTGACGGCACGACCATCAGGATGGTGGTGATCTCAGCGGCCCAGGGCGACCGCGAGGACGGGGCGGCCGCGGCGTCGAGCGGCCCCGTTACGTCCCTGCCACGGCCAGCCATCCTCTACGGCTACGGCGGCTTCAACATCAGCCAGAGCCCAGCCTTCTCGGCGTCCGTTCTCACGTGGGTCGAGGCCGGCGGCGTCTATGCGATCGCGGGGCTGCGCGGCGGCAGCGAGGAGGGCGAGGCGTGGCACCGCGCCGGCATGCGCGAGCGGAAACAGCACGTGTTCGATGACTTTCATGCGGCCGCGGAAAAACTCATCGCCGACGGCTGGACCACGGCAGGCCAGCTCGCGGTGTGGGGCGGGTCCAACGGCGGCCTGCTGGTCGGCGCGTCGATCACGCAGCGCCCGGAGCTGAGCGCCGCCGCTGTCTGCTCGGCGCCGCTTCTGGACATGGTGCGGTACGAGCAGTTCGGTCTCGGTGAGACCTGGAACGACGAGTACGGCACAGCGGCCGATCCCGCCGAGCTCGGCTGGCTGATTTCCTACTCGCCCTACCACCACGTGCAGGCGGGGACCAGGTACCCGGCGGTGCTGTTCACGATCTTCGACGGCGACACCCGGGTCGACACCATGCACGCGCGGAAAATGTGCGCGGCCCTGCAGCACGCGACGAGCTCGCCGCCTGGCGACCGACCGGTGCTCCTGCGCACCGAGACCCAGGTCGGGCATGGCGCCCGGTCGCTGAGCCGGACGATCGGGCTGTCGGCCGAGTCGCTGGCGTTCGCCGCCGCGCAGACTGGCCTGCGCCTCGGCTGACCGGTCCCGGCGGCAGTACGGGCGCGGCACGATCACGGGCTGTGCAAGGCGTCGCGGTAGCCCGCAAGCGCGGGCAGCCGCTCGTCGCGCCGGACCACATCCCGGCCGAATGACCTGGCCACCTGCATGATGACCGCCGTCCGGTGCTCAGCTGGGAGCCCGGTCAGCACCTCGCGGCCGAGCGCGAGCGCCTGGTCGGGCTCGTCCGCGGCCAGCAGGCAGCGCGCTTGCCCGAATGCCACGAGGGCACGATCGAGCACCTCCGTGCTCGCGTACAACTCGGCCGCCCGGCCGAACGCCCGCTGCGCTCCCTGCCAGTCGCCGAGCGCGACCAGGATGTCGCCACCGTGAAAATGCAGCTGCCGCTCGGTGTAGCCGAGCGCGGTATCGGCGCGCTGATCATCTCGCAGGTCTGGCAGTGCGTCGAGCGCCCTGTCCAGGCTTGCCCTGGCACGCTCGAGCGCCGCTCGCCGGCCCGCCTGACCGGGCGAGATCAGCCTCGCCTGCGCCCTCGCCCGGACGACGGGAGCCATCACAGCGGCCGCGCCCGGCTGGCGGCCGCCCAGATCGCTCGCCTCGGCGGCCAGTTCCGCCGCCTCCCTCGGGTCGCCGAAGTACAGCGGTACCAGCGACTCCCTGACCGCCACCCAGGCGCGCAGCTGACGGTCGCCGGTCTCATCCGCTGCGGTCCTCGCAGTGCGGAAGAGCGAACGGGCCAGCCGGTGATCACCAAGATCGAGCATGGCTATCCCGGCGATCCCGGCGAGCTGGCTCGCGAGCCGGCACAGTCGCTCGGACACATCGAGCGGCTGACGCTCCGCCCACATCCGGCGCACTTCCGCCAGGTCAAGGAGGACGTCGCACAGCAAGCGCAGCGGTGGCACCGTCATGTACTGACGGCCGTAGCTGAGCACGCCCTGTTCCCAGCGATCGAGTAGCGCCGCAGATACTGTCCCGCGCAGCAGAGCCTCGTCCACCCGGCTGCGGAGACGATCCACGGCGCCGAGGAAACGGCTGTCGACCTGGCTTCCGGGGCTGCCGGGCTCAGCCATCTGCCGGACGAGCATGGCCCGCAGTTCGTCGCTGTCCTCATCGATGTCCGCACGCGACATGGGCACGGTCGCGTCAGGCTCGGGTGCTGGCCGGGGCCGGTCCACGGCCCGGTCCTGCGGCCGCGACCCGGCCGCTCGCTCCCCGGTCAGCGAGGATCGGGCGGGCTCACGAGTGCCGTCGGGCACCCGGTGATTGCGCCCGCAGAGGCAGCCAGCCTCGAATCCGAGGTCGCCGGGATCGGCCCCATAGCTCGCGCACAGGTAGTGCAGGTACTCGGTTCCCGGCCGCTTCTGCCCGCTCTCGTACGACGACAGCAGCGTCTCGCTGAATCCCGGCACCTGACGGCCGTCTGCCTCATACCGTGCCTGCACCTGGGCGACGACGTCGGGCAGGGAGACGCCGAGGGCGAGTCGGAACGCCCTGATCCTCGTGATCCCGCACGCGCCCGTGATGGCCGTGGCGATGTCGGCTGGAGGCCAGCCGGCGGCCAGGCCCCTGGCCCGGATCTGCCGGGCGACGGACACATCGCTGGTTCTGTTAGCAGGGGTGGCGGCCCCCCGATGCCCCGCGTCGGTGTTAGCCGGCCGGGCGACCCCCCGAAGCCCCGCGTCGCCCGGTAACAGCACCGCGGCGCCCGGCGCGCAGTCGGGTTGCTGCCAGTGCCGGCCAGGTTCGTACCAGCCAGCCGCGGAAGTCGCTGCTTCCTCGCCCCGCTGAGCTGCCATCCGATCTCCTAGCGCCGCGCGCCACGCCGCGGGACACCAGTATAGCTACGCTTTGTAGTCTTCTTATTGCTCTTTGTTAATCTATGGATGTTTGCCTGGCCGCGCCTGGCGCTCCGGTACCCGTGCCAACGGATACCCTGGAGCCCGTTATGAGCGAGACGAACGTCGCCAGCCTGTACGACGCCATCGGTGGCGAGCCGACCTTCCGCCGCCTGGTGCACCGCTTCTACCAGGAGGTAGCCGCGGATCCAGAGTTGCGGCGCGTCTACCCGAGCCGGGACCTCGGCCCGGCAGAAGAGCATCTGCGGCTGTTCCTCATCCAGTACTGGGGTGGCCCGGCCACCTACAGCGAGCGGCGCGGCCACCCTCGGCTGCGGATGCGGCACGTCCGGTTCACCATCGGCCCGGCCGAGCACGACGCGTGGCTCCGGCACATGCGCACTGCGCTCGACGAGCTGGAGCTCGACCCGGCGCACGACGCGCAGCTATGGGACTACCTGGTCATGGCGGCAGCCAGCCTGGTGAACCAGACCGGCGAGCGAGGCGGCGGACCCGACCTCGGCCTGACCCCCGCCTGACGGACGGGCTGTTCGAATTTTCGGCTGCCGCCATTTGCGGCGCCCCGCCCGGGTCAAGATACTGGGATCACCCTTACCGCAGGCACGACCGACGATGGCACTGCCAGCGCTTGGTCCACGGCGCCGATCAGCCCCGCCGCTGGAGGCTAGCAGTGACCCACAACGTCCGCTCGGACCCCGGCGACCTAGCGCCTGGGGATCACGTCGCCGGTTACCAGATCCAGGAGTGCATCGGCCGCGGGGGAATGGCCGTCGTCTACCGCGCCCTCGACCTGCGGCTGGGGCGGCCAGTCGCGCTGAAGGTGCTGGCCCCGGAGCTCGGTGAGGACGAAGCGTTCCGGCTGCGGTTCATTCGCGAGTCGCGCGCCGCCGCCGGAGTCGACCATCCGCACATCGTGCCGGTCTTCGAGGCCGGCGAGTCCGCCGGCGTGCTGTTCATCGCCATGCGGTACGTCAGCGGCGGCGACGTGCGCTCGCTGATCGAGACCGAGGGCAGGCTCAGCCCCGGCCGCGCCGCGGCGATCGCAAGTCAGGTCGCCTCGGCGCTGGACACCGCACACGCCCGCGGGCTGGTACACCGCGATGTCAAGCCCGGCAACATCCTCCTCGGGCAGGCCAGCAACGGCCTCGACCATGCGTACCTGTCCGACTTTGGGCTCAGCAAGCACTCACTCACCTCGGCGACGCTCACTTCGACCGGGCAGTTCCTCGGCACGCTCGACTACGTCTCACCGGAGCAGATCCAGGGGCATCCCGTCGACGGCCGGGCCGACCAGTACGCGCTCGCGTGCACCGTGGCTGAGATGCTGACCGGCGCCCCGCCGTTCCGCAGCGAAGACACCAGGGCGCTGATGTGGGCCCAGCTGGAGTCTGAACCGCCCCGGCTGACCGAGCGTCGGCCTGAGCTGCCGCCGCTGGTGGACCAGGTGATCGCCAGGGCCCTGGCCAAGTCCGCCGGCGGCCGGTACGCGACCTGCCGCGATTTCGCCGCTGCGCTGACCGCTGCCTGCAACCGCGAGCAACCGCCACCGCCGGCCGGATCCCAGTGGCGCGGCGAGGACTGGCCCACTGCCACGGCAGTCGCACCGGACGGCAACATGACCGGCGCCGGGCGCGGCCGGGCAGCGGGTGCGGCCGCCGGCCCGGGCGACCACGTTCCCCGTCGTATCCCGGATCGCGAACCGGAGCTCGCCCGCAATTTCCTCACACCGGGGACGCCGGAAGCAAGCCGCTGGCCCGGCCAGCCGCCGCCGTCGTCCGGCAATGGTGCACGGCAGGGAACGTGGCAGCGGTCGCCGCGTCCGGTATCCCCGGCGCGCGGGCGCCCGGTTCGGAACACCGGCCGCACGATCACCATCGCGATCTGCGTCGCGGTCTTCGTCCTCGGCGTGGCAGGCGCGGTCGCCTACCGGCTGGCGCACCGCCACGACACCGCGGCACCGCTGCCCCCCGTGACGACTACGACCACTGTCCCGCCCCCGGCCGCACCGGACCCTCGCACCGTCGTGCAGGAGTACTTCAACGACATCAACAACCACAGATACGCCGCGGCCTGGCGGCTCACGCCAGAGACCGAGCCGTACCTGAAATTCAAGACAGGACTCGCCCAGACGGCGCAGGACACGCTGCACGTCGAGTCGGTGAACGGCAATGTCGTGACGGCTACCCTGGCCGCGTTGCAGACCGACGGCACCGTGCGGAAGTTCGCCGGCACCTATACGGTGACCAATGGCGTCATCAGCTCATCGAATGTTCGGCGCATCAGCTGACGCTTCCTACCGCTGATCGCCGGCGGCACCGCTCTTACCTGCGGATGCGCTCAGCCGCCGGGTCGTACATCGGCCTGATCGAGACGCGCGCGCCGACGATGCGGTCCCCGATCTGCACGCTCCACTCTCCCGAGTCGAGCCATGCCCCGTCGGCCGGCGCGCCGTCTGCGGACACCATGGCCAGGCCCACGGCCCCGCCCAGCGTCCAGCCATAGGAGGCCGAGCGCACGTATCCGACCTCCGCGCCATCACGACGGACGATCTCGGCATGGAACAGCAGGGGCTTCGGGTCGGTCAGCAGCACCTGAACTAGCCGCCTCGTGGGCGGACCGGCCGCGAGCTGAGCAGCCACCGCGTCCCGGCCCACGAAACCGCCCGGCTTGTCGAGCGCGACCGCGAACCGCAGGCCTGCCTCCAGCACGGTGTCCGTGTTGTCAATGTCGTGACCGTAATCCCGGTAACCCTTCTCCATCCGCAGGCTGGACAGCGCCCTTAGGCCTGCATGGCGCAGCCCGAGGTCGCGGCCGGCCTCGACGAGGCGGTCGTAGACGGCCACCGCCTGCTCTGCCGGTATGTGCAGCTCGTAGCCAAGCTCGCCGAGATAGGTGATCCGGATGCACAGCACCCGGGCGAACCCGATGTCGATGAAGCGGGCCGTCCGGTAGGCAAAGGCCTCGTTACTGACATCCGCGCTGGTCACCTCCGCGAGCAGCGCACGCGAGCGCGGCCCCTGGAGAGCGAGCAGGGCGTAGCCCGAGGTGACGTCCGCGGCGAAGGCGCGGGCGTCGCGTGCGCCGAACTGACTCCGCATCCACGCCAGCGCGTGCCGGTGAGCGGTGTCCGACGCCACGACGTAGAACTCGTCGTCGGCCAGCTTCGTGACCGTCAGGTCGGCCTCGATGCGGCCGTCGTCGTTGAGCCACTGGGTGTAGGTGATCCGACCCGGCTCACCGTCCACTCGGCCGGCCGAGATCCGGTCCAGCTCGCGGCCGGCGTCGCGGCCCTGTACGGCAAATTTCGCCATGAAGGACATGTCCATGAGGATCACGCCGTCCCGGCAGGCGTGATGCTCAGCCTCCCAGTGGGGGTACCAGTCCTGGCGCCCCCACGACAGCGCGCTATTCGCGGCCGCGACGGCGGTCGCCTCGTCCGGTGCATACCAGTCGGCGGCCTCCCATCCGCTGACGTCGCGGAGCACCGGGTGAGACGCAGCCAGCCGGTGGTGGACCGGTGACAGCCGCGCCCCGCGCGCCGTGCGGGCGGACCGGCCCGGGTAGTGCGTCGCGTACACCAGTCCGAGCGACTCAACGGTTCTCGTCGCGCGGTACTCGGGGTTCGCCTGGTAGGGGTGCAGCCGGTCGATATTGATCCCGGTGACGTCGACGTCCGGCCGGCCGGTCATGATCCAGTGCGCCATGAGCCGGCCGATGCCCCCGCCGGTGAGGATTCCGATCGAGTTGAGGCCAGCGGCAACGAAGTAGTTCTTCAGCTCCGGCGCCTCGCCGACAACCGGAGCCAGATCCGGGGTGAAGCTCTCCGGCCCGCAGAAGAACGTGCGGATGCCCGCCTGCGACGCGACCGGGATCCTCGACATGGTCTTCTCCAGGAACGGGCTCATCCGATCCCAGTCCGGGGGCAGCTGGCCGAACGAGAAGTCCGGCGGGATGCCCTCCACCCGCCACGGGGCGCAGACCGGCTCGAAAAGTCCGAGCATGAGGCCGCCCCCTTCCTCGCGGAAGTAGCCATAGTTGGCCGGGTCCTCGAGCACCGGCCAGTCCCGGCTCACCCCGTCGATCGGCTCGGTGAGCAGGTAGTAGTGCTCGGCGGCCTGCAGCGGGATGCTGACGCCCGCCAGCTCGCCGAGCTGCCTGGCCCACATGCCTGCGCAGTTGACCACGTACTCGGCCTCGATGTCGCCCTGGACCGTGCGCACGCCGGTGACCGCACCGTTCTTGCGCAGGAAGCCGGTCACGGGAACGCCCTCGATGATCCTCGCCCCCTGCTGCCGCGCGCCCCTGGCGAGCGACATGGTGACGTCGACCGGATTGACCCGCCCGTCCGCCGGAATGTAGAAGCCGGCTAGCACGTCGTCGGTCCTGGCGAGCGGAAACAGGTCCGCGACCTCGCGGGCCGAGATCTCGTGCACGTCGACGCCGCAGTGCCGGTTGAACGCCGCGACCCGGCGATACTCCTCCAGCCTGCCGGGCTCGATGGCGAGCTCGATGAGGCCGACCTGGCGCATCCCGGTGGCCAGGCCGGTCTCGGCTTCCAGCCGCAGGTAGAGATCCGTGGTGTACTGGCGCAGCTCGGTCGAGGTCTGCGAGGTCGACCCGAAGGTGGCCATCAGACCGGCGGCGTGCCAGGTGGTCCCGGAGGTCAGCCGGTCCCGCTCCAGCAGTACGACATCCGCGCCCAGGTGGGCAAGGTGGTAGGTGACCGACGTGCCGATGATTCCCCCACCGATGACGACGACCTGCGCACGCTCCGGCAGGCCGCCGTCCCTGGCAGTGTCTTCGAAGCCGATGACTCAGTCCCTCGTGAGCTTGCGGTACGTGACACGGTGCGGCCTGGCTGCTTCCGCGCCCAGTCGCTCTATCTTGTTCTTTTCGTAGGCTTCGAAGTTGCCCTCGAACCAGAACCAGCTTGCGCCGCCCTCCCACGCCAGGATGTGGGTGGCGATCCGGTCAAGGAACCACCGGTCGTGGCTGGTGATCACCGCGCAGCCGGGGAATTCCAGCAGCGCATTCTCCAGCGACGACAGAGTCTCGACGTCCAGGTCGTTGGTGGGCTCGTCGAGCAGCAGGAGGTTGCCGCCCAGCTTGAGGGTGAGCGCGAGGTTGACCCGGTTGCGCTCGCCGCCAGACAGCACGCCAGCCGGCTTCTGCTGGTCGCTGCCCTTGAAGCCGAACGCGGCCACGTACGCGCGGCTCGGGATCTCGGTCTTCCCTGCGGTGATGTAGCTCTCGCCGTCGGAGATGACCTCCCAGACGTTCTTGCCCGGGTCGAGACGTGCGCGTGCCTGATCGACGTAAGCGATCTGCACCGTCTCGCCGATCTTGATGGTGCCGCTGTCTGGCTGTTCCTCGCCGATGATCATCTTGAACAGGGTGGTCTTGCCGACGCCGTTCGGGCCGATCACGCCGACGATGCCGCCCTGGGGCAGGCTGAAGCTCAGCCCCTCGATCAGCTCCCGGTCGTCGAATCCCTTGTCCAGCTTGCTGACCTCGACGACCTGAGTGCCGAGGCGCGGGCCTGGCGGGATCTGGATCTCCTCGAAATCCAGTTTCCTGTTCCGGTCGGCCTCGGCCGCCATCTCCTCATAGCGCTGCAGCCGGGCGCGGCTCTTTGCCTGCCGGGCACGAGGGCTGGACCGGACCCACTCCAGCTCATCCTCGAGCAACTTGCGGCGCTTGGCGTCTTTCTGACCCTCGATCTTGAGCCGCGCTGCCTTCGTCTCGAGGTAGGTGGAGTAGTTCCCCTCGTACGGGTAGGCGCGGCCCCGGTCCAGCTCAAGAATCCAGCCGGCCACGTTCTCCATGAAGTACCGGTCGTGAGTCACGGCGACCACCGTGCCCGGGTACTTCTCCAGGTGCTGCTCTAGCCACTGCACGCTCTCAGCGTCCAGGTGGTTGGTCGGCTCGTCGAGCAGCAGCAGATCAGGCTGCGACAGCAGCAGCTTGCACAGCGCCACCCGCCGCCGCTCGCCACCGGACAGCACTGCCACATCCGCGTCGGGCGCCGGGCAGCGCAGTGCGTCCATCGCCTGCTCGAGCTGGCTATCTAGATCCCACGCGTTCTTGTGGTCGAGCTGCTCCTGCAGCACGCCCATCTCGGCCAGCAGCTCGTCGGAATAGTCCGTGGCCATTAGTTCGGCGATCTCGTTGTAGCGGTCCAGCAGGGCCTTGGTCTCCGCCACGCCTTCCTCGACGTTGCCCAGCACCGTCTTGGACTCATCGAGCTTCGGCTCCTGGTCCAGCAGCCCCACGGTGAAATCGGGCATCAGCCGGGCCTCGCCGTTGGACGGCTGCTCGACGCCCGCCATCATCCGCAGCAACGTCGACTTGCCGGTGCCGTTCGGCCCGACGACGCCGATCTTGGCGCCCGGCAGGAATGCGAGTGTGACCTCGTCGAGAATGACCTTGTCGCCGTGCGCCTTGCGGACACGGCTCATCTGGTAGATGAACTCCGGCATGTCATCAAGCGTAGGGGCTTACGGCGAGGGCTTTAAACCGGCTGGCTGACCCCGGCAGCTGGTGCAGGCAGCTGGTACAGGCAGCTGGTACAGGCGACTGGTACAGGCGGCTGGCCTGCCTGCGGCCCCGCCACGCCTGCCCGGCGCGACCGCAAGCAGTACCGCCCCGCTCAGGAGCTTGCCCCGACGGGCTCAGCTTTCCGGGACCGGCCTCGGGACTTAGTCGCCCCTGAGTCGGCGATTTCGATCGGCTCGCCTGAGCCGGCGATTTCGATCGGCTCGCCTGAGCCGGCGATCTCGATCGGCTCGCCTGAGCCGGCGATCTCGCCCGGCTCGCCCGAGTTGGCGACCTCGCTCGGCTCGCCTGGGTCGTCGCCATCCGCGCCCTCGGTGTCGGCGCGATCTGGGTCGGCCAGCGCGATGCGAGCCAGTTCGTCCAGCTCATCGGTCAAAGCGTCTGCTCCGCCTGCCGGGCCGTACTCGGCGGGCTCACTCAGCTCAAGAGGCCCGTCCAGCAGCTGCCCAACCACGGCGTCGCCCGGCATCGGATTGTCGCCGGCTGCCTGCGACAGCTCATACTCATCCGCGGTCTGCTGCGCGCGCTGGGGCTGCTTGCTGAACATCGACGTCCCCTTCGCCAGGTCGTGCCCGAGGTAATCCGCCACGACATCCACCGAGTTACGGCGGCTGCCGGCCTGGTCTTCGTACTCGCGGACGCGCAACGTGCCCTTGAGCACGATGGGATCACCCTTACGCAGACAGTACGCAACATTCTCGGCTATCTTCCGGTAGCACGTCACGCTGGCGAAAGAGCTCGGGAGGTCAGCCCACTCCCCGGTCTGCCGGCTGACCTCACGCGGTGTCCAGCCGATCCGGAATGTCAGCGTCTTCGTTCCCCACCTCGTCACGCCTTTCTTCGGCTGCGTCGCGACGTAGCCGGTCACGCTGAAAAGAGCATCGTTGGTTGCCATCCGTAGCCTCCTCGGCTCGGGCTTTCTGGCGGGCGACGCCGCGCCCGCAGCCAGGCCGGCGGCCCGTCGCCGCCGGCTTCCCGGCTCAGAATCGGGCGTCGGCGCGAAGTCAGGCGCCGCACGGCGGCCGCTTGTGCACAACCTCCCCCGCGAAGGCAGCCCTGTGGATCGTGCGGACGCTGCCAGCGCAGCATGTGGGAGGATCCGCCGCCAGAGTGCGTCCGCTGCGGCGAGTCCCGTTATCGCGGGCTCGTCGTGAATCTGAGGGTCAGGACAGCTAGTCGCCTGCGGCTACCCGCAGTTCCCTCCGGTACAGGCGCAGCTCAGCGAGCTCGTCCTCCGCAGGCAGCACGATCAGGTCGTGCGCCACGGCCGTGAGCCGCCGGTAGATATCGTCGACCAGCACTTCGGTCTCCCGCTCGGCAGCCTCACGGACGGCCTTGGTGCCGAGGCGCTCGGAGAGCCACCCGCCCACCAGACCGGCCACGATCAGCACAGCTGGCCATGGCAACAGCCACGGATCGCTGAATAGCTTCGGGACCCCGGATCCAACCTTGCCGACGCCAATGACGAGCAGGGCGACCAGCCAGGCGAACCCGACAAGCACGCAGCCCAGCAGCAGCCCCTGCAAGATGCCGAGCAGCCGCCACCAGCGGTCAACGACCGGGCCAGCGGGCAGCGCATCGGCGATCTCCGCACCGATCGCGCCGGGAATCTCCCCGGCCCCGGACCGCAGCGCCGCCCGTACCGTGCGCGACCAAGGCTGCCGCAGCTCGGGCAGCCGGCTGTTAGCCACCCACGTCAGCGCGTTGTCGATGTCGGCCTGCTGCGCACCCGACGGTCCGGTGGTCACGTCGCGCAGCTGCTCCCAGAGGCGTCCCAGCCGCACCTTACGCGCCGGGTTCGGGCTGGTGAAGCGCTCGAGCAGCCAGCTCACCGGCCAGCCGACGTAATCTGCGGCCCGCAGCTCACGGGCGCTGCGTAGCGAGTCGCCGATGGCATGAACTCCCGCTGCCTCGGCCAGCGCCGCGGCGAGCTCCCGGTCCGTGCCCTCGGGCAGCTCCTCATCGGCTTGCAGACCCTCGGCACCCGGCGGATCGTCTGGATCGCCAGCTGGCATTCGCTCGCCGTACGGCTCGAACCCGGCGACGACCTTGTCAACGTCGGCAACGATGCGCGCGGCTGCCGCCCGCCGGGCGGTGACCGCCTCGATCAGCAGTTTCCGCAGTTCCTCAATGCCCTCACCGGTCTTCGCCGAGGTAACCAGGATCTGGGCGTCCTGCAGGCTCTCCGAGTCGAGCAGACGGCGTAGGTCCTGCACGCAGTCCTCGATCTGACCAGGCGTCAGCAGGTCGCACTGGTTCAGCACCACGGCGACGACCTCGGAGTGGCCGGCCAGCGGGACAAGGAAGCGAGTATGCACCGCGAAGTCCGCGTACTTCTGCGGATCGAGAACCCAGATCATCACGTCCGAGAGCCCGACCAGCTTGTCCACTTGGTCGGTCGCGTGACCCAGCACCGAGTCGTGGTCGGGCAGGTCAAGGAGGACCAGTCCGGTCATGGACTGCTCGCCGCCGCCGAGTGCGCTCGCCCTGGCGTAACGGTGCTGGCGCGGAACGCCCAGCCATTCCAGCAGCGGCCCGGCGCCGGCCATGCCCCACACGCAGGCGTGTGCCTCCCGGGTCACCGGCCTGGTCACGCCGACGGTCGAGAAGTCCGCCCCGGAGAGCCGGTTGAACAGCGATGACTTACCGCTGCCTGTGCCGCCTGCGAGCGACACCACCGTGTGGTGAGACGAGAGCCGAAGGCGCTGGCCAGCCCTGGAGAGCACGTCGGTCGCCTCGGCGATGAGCTCCTCGCGGAAACCGTCGGGCCCGGTGCGAGCCGCGCCGATCTGAGTGATCTGGTCCAGGGCCGCCAGCCGAACAGCCAGTTCCGTGCGGTCTGCGCGGTCGCCGATATCCGCGATCAGAGTGGCGCTCATCGCGCTTCCTCGAGCGCATAGCCCGCCTGCAGCAACTGGGTTGCGGCGGTCTCGTCCGGGATGCCGGCCGAATCGATGATCTCGAAGTAGCGCCGCGCCTCTGCCCGGAACAGCTCCCTGACCCGTTCGCGGAGGTCGAGCCGCACCCGCGCGCCGATGTCGCGGAGCAGTCCTGCGCCGAACAGCGAGGCCAGCAGTCGTGCCGGCGCCGCGTCGGCATCTTCGCTGTCGTCCTCGCCGTCGGAGACGGGCGTGAGCACGCCAATGGTCAGCACGAGCGCGAGCGACTCCTCGTCAAACGAGACCACTCGCGCGATCGAGCGCTTGGTGACGTTCTCCGCCCGGACGAGCTCCAGCACATGGTCCTGCCAAGCAGCGACAGCCGCGGCCGCGCCCTCGGCGAGGGCAGCCGTTGGCTTAGCCAGCGCCGCCGAGTCCGGCCGGGCATTCTCGGCCTCCAGCGCACTCGCCAGCCCCATGTCGGCGAGTGCATCTGCGAGGAAGTCGACCTCGTCCGTCGCGGCACCGGTCGTCTGTCGTTGTGTCGCGGCATCCAGCCCGCGAAGCAGGCTCGCGCCAGCCGGCTCGTGCTGCCAGCTGGTGACGACGGCTTCCGCGGCCCGGCCGCCAGCGGCGGCAACGAGCGACTCGAGGCTGGCTTGCAGCGCTTCCTTGAGCGCGCCGGCCCTGGTCGGCGTGCGGAGCTTCTTCGGCCGGCCGGCGCGGCCGCGACGGAGCTGGACGCTCCGCAGCAGGTCGCCCGTTCCGGCAAAGTCCTGCCAGCGGGCCAGCACCTCGCCCTGGAGCAATCCGCCGTCTCTGGTCTCTTCGTCGACCTGCTCCAGGCCGGCGGTGTAGCCATCCTCGACCGCCTGCCGAAGCTGGCGCCGGAGCGCAAGCTGCTCCAAGACATGATCGGCGAGAGACGGCACCCGGCCGCGGAACGTGTCGAGAACACCGGACATCGTCTGGGTCAGCACCGCGACCCGCCTGTCGTCCTGCCGGGCGGTGTCCGTCAGCCAGGCCCGGACCGGCTCAGCGACCGGTGACGGCAGCATCGAGTCGGTGACCACGGTCTCGGGAACGATGAACCGGCGGACGTCACCGAGGCCATTCGCCGCCAGCATGCTGTCGAAGTGAGCCAGCAGCTCCCCGGTGGAGGCGGGCGGCACCCTGGACAGTGCCACCGCCAGCGCAGCGCCCCGGTCGCGCGCATCCTTCAGCATGTCCCACACCTTGGCGTCGGCGTAGCGGCGAGCGGTCGTCACGAACAGCCAGAGATCGGATGCATCCAGGAACTGATGCGCGAACTCGTGGTGCGCCTCGACCACCGAGTCGATATCCGGAGTGTCCAGGATCGCCACGCCCTGCGGCATCTCCTCGCTCGCCGCGAGCACGAGCAGCCCGTCTCGGCCGGGCATCGCCAGCCCTTGCTGCCGGACACGGGGCAGCGTCGGGAGGAAGACGTTCTCAGCGAACCAGCGCATGTCGTCCGGGTGGCATGCCAGCACCGGGCTGTTGGTGGTCGGGCGCCGGATGCCCGTGGCGCTGACCTGCTTCCCGACCACGGTGTTCATGAGGGTCGACTTGCCCGCCCCGGTCGAGCCGACCAGGGCAACGAGAATCGGCGCACCAGACTGGCGCAGGCGCGGTAGCAGGTAGTCGTCAATCTGGCTGAGGAGCTTGACCCGCTCTGCCCGCGCCTCGGCAACGCCGGGTGCCTCCAGCAGCAGCGGCACCGTGACGATCGGGTGCCGCAGCCCCAGCAGCGCCGCCTCCAGCCGCTTGGCATCGACGCGGGCGAACGGCTCGTCAGCCTCGTCATCGGCGGCCGTGTGCCCGAATCCCGAGCCAGTCACCGACCATGATCCCGGCGGGCCGATGGGTGGCTTCGACCGGTCAGCAGCTCCGGCGGGCCCCTGGCCCGGCCACCCGGGCGAGCCGGGATCCGTTCGGCCCGGCGGCACGGCCGTGTATCCCGGCCAGCCGGTACCCCGGCCCTCGACGCCCGCGCTGGCCGCGGTGGAGTGACCGACGCCGGAACCGGCAAGCACCCGGCCAGGAACGGCCGGTGCGCTACGGCCGTCGCCCCGTGTCGGCGCTGAGGCCGCGGCCGGGTCCTGTCCTTCGGTCATGCTTCCGGGTCTCCCGCCCCAGCCGTGTCCCACATTGTCAGGATCAGTCCTGCGTCACTTATTCATTACCTGATGGCGCGGAGTGGTCGCGCCGAGTCACCGCCGCCCGCCGGTCGCGACCGCCGGCAATCGGCACCGCGCCCGGCGCTCGGCGCAGGGCTGGTGGCTTTACTCCACCTGACTGTCAACCGCGGAGACCGCCTTGTCAATCTTGGGGTGAGGGTATCCGGCCTTGAGGTAATTGTGCGCCGATAGCGCAGACTACCGGCAGTAATGCGCGAAGTTAGACAAGGCGACCCTAACCATGCGCGCACGTGCGGGTAAGTACCGTGCCAGCGTTCCCGCAAACCAGAGGGGAACGGGGTAGCGAGGCCTCGATGCGCCACTCCGGGAACTGCCCGTGGGCTCAGCCAATGACTACTTTTCTGTCACCCCGGCCGAGTCAAAGGTCGCCACGTCCCTGATGGCCCTGGCCGCGCTCTGAACGATCGGCAGCGCGAGCAGCGCGCCCGTTCCCTCTCCTAGCCGGAGGTCGAGGTCGATCAGTGGCCGCAGCCCTAGGTGCGCCAGGCTGATCGCGTGGCCCGGCTCGGCGGACCGATGCCCTGCGATCAGGCAGCCCGCAGCGCCGGGAGCGAGCGCGCAGGCCGCGAGCGCCGCGCTGCCCGCGATGACCCCGTCCAGGATCACGGGAATCCGCAGCGCAGCTGCCGCGATGATGTAGCCGGCGATGGCCGCATGCTCAAATCCGCCCACGGCGGCCAGCGTGCCGAGCGGGTCAGCCGGGTCCGGCTGGTGCAGCGCCAGGGCGCGCGAGACCACGTTGATCTTCCTGGCCAGCGTCTCGTCGTCGACTCCGGTCCCGCGGCCCGTAGCCGCTCCGGCTTCCGCACCCGTAAAAGCACAGATCAGGGCCGCTGACGCGGTCGTGTTGGCGATGCCCATGTCGCCGGTCAGCAGGCACCGGTGGCCCGCCGCGACAAGGTCCTGTGCCACCTCGATGCCTGCATGGATTGCGGCGGCGGCCTGCTCGCGCGTCATGGCCGGCCCCGTCGCCAGATCGGCGGTCCCCCTCGCCACTTTGCGCGACAGCAGCCCCGGCACCTGGTCCAGGTCCGCGGCGACGCCGACGTCCACCACGACGACGTCGGCACTGGCCTGGGCGGCGAACGCGTTGACGACCGCGCCGCCGGCCAGGAAGTTCGCCACCATCTGGCCGGTCACCTCCTGCGGCCATGGCGTCACTCCCTGAGCGTGGACGCCGTGGTCGGCGGCGAACACGGCCACGGCCGCAGGCTCGGGCATCGGCGGCGGGCAGCGGCCGGCCAGGCCGCACAGCCGCACTGACAGGTCCTCCAGCACGCCGAGCGAGCCGGGTGGCTTGGTGAGCTGGGCCTGGCGCTGCCTGGCGGCCTGCTGCGCTGTTGCATCGGGCGGCCGGATCGCGGCGATGACCTCGTCGAGCACGGGCACGGTCACCAGCCCGCGTCCTCGTCAGCCACGGCCGCCGCCGCCGGAGCGTCGGGACCCCAGCCAGCCTGGGATCCGGTCATGCCGAGCGCGCTGTGGAGCAGGGCGCTGAACGCCGCTACCGCGATCACCGGACCGCCCTTCTCAGAGACGTTGCTCACCGACGGCAGCCCGCTGGCGCGCAAGGCATCCTTGACCTCGACAGAGCCGACGAAGCCGGCGGGCAGCCCGATGACGAACGCGGGCTCGACGTGCCGCGTGAGCAGCTCGGCCAGCGCGGCGGCGCCGCCCCCGACGACCCAGAAAGCGCCAGGGCCCACTTCACCGAACGCCAGCCGCACGGCGGCTGCGGCCCTGCTGATGTACGCGGTCCTCGCCAGCCGCTGCGTGAGTGACTCGCCGATCTTGCAGATCACCGGGCTGCCGGCGATCCCGGCAGCCACCATCGTGGAATCAGCCACCACCGGAACCCCCGCGGCGAGCGCGGCCACGCCCTCCGCCAGCGATTCCTCGTCGCAGACCAGGTCGGTGGCGTAATCGAAGTCCGCGCTGGCGTGGATGACCCGTTCCGTGACGTCGCGGCTGAACCTCGGCAGCCGGGACAGGTCAATCCTCGACCGCAGGATCCGGTATGACTCCTCGGCGACCGGACTCATGGCTCCTTGCTCGAACGCGCCACTCCGGGGGGACGCGGCGCTCCCCGGGGACACCCCAGATCCCGCTGGCTCGAAGCCGCCCGCGGCGTTGGGCCGGATCACGCAGCCCACCTCCTACGCCAGGGCAACAGCCGGTCGCTGGCCCGGTTGCTTCCAGAACCGTCGGCACACCAGCATCGCACAGCCCAGCCCGCCCGGCGCCCGCATCGCGGCGGGCACTCGACCCTAGCGGCGCGGGCCGCCTCGCCGGGCGTCGCCGCTGATCGCGTGCAGGGGCCCGGTATCGCTCACGCCGGGCATCGCCGGCGCGGGCGAGAGCTCTTCCGGCAGCGGCATCGGTGCCTGGCGGTCTCGTCCGGCGAACAGCACGAAGTGGAAGATCAGGAACCTGGCGACGAATGTGACGCAGTTCATGAGGAAGTAGGCGCCCTGAACGATGACGTGCTTCATGAGATGCGTGTAGCCCATCGAATGGGCCCAGACACTCGCGTAGTGCGAGGTCGCGCCCAGGATGACCCACACGGCCAGCGATATCGCCCAGAACGGCAACGTCTCCCTGAGCAGGTCCGGCTTACCCTTCCGCTCCCAGGCCCAGCGGCTCATCAGGTAGCTCACGAGGGCAGCGACCACGGCTGCGATGACGCCCGCGGCGCCCGCGCTATTCAGGTCGAAAGGCCCGGTCAGCAGGCCGAGGACAATCTGGCTCGTGATCACCGCAGCTAGCGCGGCAGCGACGAACCGGACGAACCGCCTGGCCCCCTCGTCTCCCAGCCGGCGCACCACTGGCGCGGGCAGGAAGCGGACAGCAGCATCAGCGATCTTGTCCGGGACGGAGGCCATCAGACTCCTAGCTCGACGGGCTTGCAGCGCTGCGTCAGACAGGTATTAGTGAGACAGACAGGTATCAGAGTACGTGAGCGGGCCGGAGGCTTCGCGCGAAACCTCCGCCGTCCGGATCGGCTGGGGCACAACGGACTTCACGCGTCGGAGGTCGGAATGAAGATCCTCATTCTCGGGGGTGACGGCTACCTGGGCTGGCCCACTGCCTTGCACCTGTCGGCGGCCGGACACGAGGTCGCGGTGGCCGACAACTTCGCCCGGCGCGGTTACGACTACGAGATGGGCGTCGACAGCCTGGTGCCGATCGAGACCCTGCAGACCAGAGTTGGCGTCTGGCGGCAGCTCACGGGCGCTCAGATCGGCATCTATGTCGGCGATCTCTGCGACGCAGATTTCACCTACCGGATGCTCGCTGACTTCGAGCCCGAGGCCGTCGTGCACTACGCCGAGCAGCGGGCCGCGCCGTACTCGATGGTTGACCGCAAGCACGCGGTCTACACGCAGACGAACAACGTCGTCGGCACCCTCAACGTGCTCTATGCGATCGCCGAGATCAACCAGGACATCCACCTGGTCAAGCTCGGCACCATGGGTGAGTACGGCACGCCCAACATCGATATCGAGGAAGGCTGGCTGCGCGTCGAGCACAACGGCCGCGCCGATCGCGTGCTCTACCCGAAGCGTCCCGGCTCCTTCTACCACCTGTCCAAGGTGCACGACAGCCACAACATCGAGTTCGCCTGCCGGGTCTGGGGCATCCGGGCGACCGACCTGAACCAGGGCGTCGTCTATGGCCAGCAGACCGACGAGACCGCTGCCGATGACCGGCTCGCCACCCGGTATGACTACGACGCTGTCTTCGGCACCGTGCTGAACCGGTTCGTGGTGCAGGCAGTACTGGGCGTCCCGCTGACGGTCTACGGGAACGGCGGGCAGACCCGCGGGCTGATCGATATCCGCGACACCGTCCGGTGTATCCAGCTCGCCTGCGAGAGCCCGGCCGAGCGCGGTGAGTTCCGGGTGTTCAACCAGCTGACTCAGACCATGTCGGTGCTGCAGATAGCCGAGACGATCGCCGCTGCATTCGGGGAGCCGGTGACGATCAGCAAGCTCGAAAACCCGCGCGTCGAACTCGAGGAGCACTACTACAAGGTCGTTTATACAGGGCTGGCCGATCTTGGCCTGCAGCCCCATCTGCTGTCGGACACGCTGATCGAGTCGCTCGTCGACATCACCAAGCGGTATGCCCACCGGGCCAGACTGGAGGCGATGCTGCCCACGATCCAGTGGCGCGCAACGTCGAGCGTGATCAGCAACTGAATCAGCGGCCGCCAAGCCGGGACGGCTCGCTTCTGCTCGCCGAAATGCCGTGCTAGCCGATCGACAGGGACCACCGATCGTTCGCTTGCTCGTGGCACAGCTCATAGAGCGCGGGTGGCACTCCGCGCAGCGGTGTGGCTTCCACCCTCCAGCACTCTTCGCCGGCCATCGACCCAGAGTGAGGATCGGCCTGCACGAGCCAGCGATCGCGGACAAAAAGCACTGTGTAGAGCCTGCCGCGCCAGGCGAACTGCACCGGCCTGCCGTGCCGCTCCCAGACCTCGACTGGCTCGGAGCCCTCGCCGATCATCCTGCCGCCCCGCTGGGCCAGGCACCCCTCAGGTGCCACGCTCACCGCCCAGGGGAAGTCAGGCAGTCTTTCGCTTTCGAACATACATTCGGCTCAACGCATTAGCAAGAGGAGCGGTTACTCGGTCGCCGACCAGCCCGGCATCGGGAATCCGGCCAGCAGCTCGGCCACCTCGCCAGCGATGCGCTCGATTGCCTCGTCGTCATCCTTGGCGGCAGCGATGATCGCGTCGTCCATCCAGGCGGCGATCTGGCGCATGTGCTCCTCAGTGAGCCCCCGGGTGGTAATCGCCGGGGTGCCAATCCGCAGGCCTGACGGGTCGAATGGCTTGCGGGTGTCGAACGGCACGGTGTTGTAGTTCGTTTCGATGCCCGCCCGGTCAAGCGCCTTAGCGGCCGGCTTGCCGCCGATGCCCTGAGGTGTCAGGTCCAGCAGGATCAGATGGTTGTCCGTACCGCCGGAGACGAGCGTGTAACCGCGTGCTGCCAGTGCGTCGGCCAGGGCGGCGGCGTTAGCGACCACCTGGTGCGCATAGGTGCGGAACGATGGCTGAGCCGCCTCGCGCAGGGCAACCGCGATACCGGCGGTGGTGTGGTTATGCGGGCCGCCCTGCAGTCCAGGAAACACTGCCCGGTCTACCGCAGCGGCGTGCTCGGCCGTCGACATAATCATCGCGCCGCGCGGTCCGCGGAGTGTCTTGTGCGTCGTGGTCGTAATGACATCGGCGAAACCGGTCGGTGAGGGGTGCGCTCCCCCGGCGATCAGTCCCGCGATGTGCGCGACGTCGGCAACCAGGACAGCGCCGACCTCCCTGGCGATCTCGGCGAAGGCCGGAAAATCGATCGTGCGCGGGATGGCGGTTCCGCCACAGAAGATCACCTTGGGTCGCTCACGCCTGGCGAGGTCACGCACTTCGTCGAAATCGATGCGGCCGGTGTCCGCCCGCACGCCGTACTGCACCGAGTGGAACCATTTGCCGGTCGCCGAGACACCCCAGCCGTGGGTGAGGTGGCCGCCCATGGGCAGCGCCATGCCCATGACGGTGTCACCAGGAGCCAGGAACGCGAGATAGACCGCGAGATTGGCGGGTGATCCCGAGTAAGGCTGGACGTTGGCGTGATCAACACCGAATAGCTGCTCGGCGCGCTGGCTGGCGATTCGCTCGATCTGGTCGATAACCTGCTGACCCTCGTAATACCTCCGGCCGGGGTAGCCCTCCGAGTACTTGTTCGTGAGCACGCTGCCGGTGGCCTCGAGCACGGCGACGGATACGTAGTTCTCTGACGGGATGAGCCGGATCGTGTCCCGCTGCCGACGCGCTTCTGCCTGGATGAGCTCCGCGATTTCCGGATCGCTGTCCGCGACGTCGGGAATGGGCGGCTGATGCATGGCGTGCTCCTCAGAAGCGGCGAGCTTACGGAGCTAATCATGCCGAAGCGCAGCCACGGCCCGGACGGCACCGTCCCCGCTGCGCCGCTGCCAGCCTCCGCGCACCGGTCATGCTGCGGGCACGCCTAGACCACGCCCGCCAGCGGCGGACGGCGGGCCGTCCGCCGCGGCGCCTCGCCTTCGGTTGTCAGCCTGCTACGGCGTCAAGCAGCTTCTTGCGCTGCTGGTCGCCAAGCCCGCCAACCCGGCGGTTGTCGTCGATTCCGGCCTCCTCCATCAGGGCGGCGGCCTTGGCCGGCCCGTATCCGGGCATTGCCCTGATGACCTGGGCGACCTTGGTCTTCTTCGTTACCTCGTCGTGCTTGGCGAGCACCTGCGCGATCGTAAGCTTCCCGGACTTCACCGAAGCCAGCAGCTCACTGCGCTTCTTGCGGGCAGCCTGTGCCTTCGCGAGCGCCTCTGCGCGCTGCTCCGGGGTCAGTGTCGGCAGAGCCATGTCACTCCTTTAGTCGAGTGGACTAACTGTCCCACAGACCTCGCACAGATCACGGTATCCGTGATCGTGTCGGGGCCAAGTAGCCATCTTCCCAGGTCAGCGCTTGTTACACGACCGGTTACGTGGCGTTCCTACCGAGCCGCGACCCGGTTACGGCCGATCCGCACCGACTTGCCCTGGGTCACTGGAGCCTGTTGTACTTCGGGTCAGATCGTCAGCCCGCCCAGCGTCCTGAGCGGCCCGGTTGGGCCCACCCTGGGCCCTATGACCGGAGGCGAGTGGTGGCATCGCCGGCAGCAGCTAACGCCCGTGACCTGGCACGCAGATCGCAAGCCGCCGTCCGCGCCAAGGACCGGGCAGCGTGGCTCAGCCTGTTCGCACCCGATGCCGTCGTGCAGGACCCGATCGGTCCGTCGCCCTTCGACGAACCCGGCCTCGGGCACCGCGGCAGTGCGGCCATTGCGGCGTTCTACGACGCCGTGATCGCACCGAACGAGTCGATCACGTTCGAGATCGAGAACTCGTACATGTGCGGTGAGGAGGTCGCCGACGTCGGCGTGATCAGGACAGTGCTGCCGGGCGGGCAGCTCGTTGCCGTCGTGCACGGCGTCTACACCTATCGCTCCAACGGAGCAGGACAGCTCGCGGCCCTGCGCGCATTCTGGGAGTACGACAAGGCTGAGGTCACTAAGGCCTGACCCGGGGCTCGGCTGAGTCAGACCGTTGCCGATGGGCAAGTAATCTGCAGAGGCGGGCGACTGGCTCGCGCCGCCCAGTGTCTCGGAGCCTACATGCGCATCGGGCAGATTGCCCTCGACGTTGCTCCGCTGCGCGAAAACCGAGAGTACCGACGGCTGTTCTCGGGCCGCTTCGTCTCCATGGCTGGCAACGCGGTGGCGATGACGGCCGGAAACTGGCAGGTCTACGGCCTCACCCACAACTCGCTCGCGGTTGGCTTGCTGACGCTCGCATCCGGGGCTGGCATGTTCACGGGATTGATGGCTGGCGGGATGCTCGCCGACCGGCACGACCGGCGGACCGTGCTGATGGTGGTGCAGGCTCCGCAGGCGGTGCTCGCCGCCCTCTTGATGGTCAACAGCCTGCTCAGCCATCCCGCGCTGTGGCCGCTGTACGTCGTGACGTTCTGCATCGGCCTGTGCTCGGGGCTGAGCTCGCCGGCCTCCACCGCCGCCACGCCAGCCCTTGTCGGCAACGAAAAGCTGCCGGCCGCGGCAGCACTGAACGCGACCGCCAGCCAGCTCGGCCAGCTCGGCGGGCCCGCGATTGCCGGCCTCCTCATTGCCGGGCCGGGCGTAGCTAGCTGCTACGCGATTGACGCTGTCTGCTTCGCGATCTTCGGCCTGGCGATGATCGGGCTGCGCCCGATGCCGCCGGTCACGAGAGCGCAGCGCCCCGGCCTGCGGTCGCTTGCGGAGGGCCTGCGCTACGTTCGGCACAGCGCCGTGGTCGGCGGCATGCTGCTCGTCGACACCAACGCAATGATCTTCGGCATGCCGCAGTCGCTCTTCCCCGCGCTGGCGAGCACGCACTTCCACGGTGGTCCGGCCACCTTCGGCCTGCTCACGGCGGCCCCAGGCCTTGGCGCCATGGTCGGCGCGGCCACCAGCGGCTGGACGGGCCGCGTCCGCCGGCCTGGCATCGTGGTGATCGCAGCAGGCATCGTCTGGGGCGCCTCGATCGCGTTGTTCGGCCTGGTGCGCAGCTTGCCGCTGGCCCTGTTTTTCCTAGCGCTCGCGGGAATGGGCGACCTCATTTCCGAGGTGCTGCGGAACGCACTGCTCCAGCGATACACGCCGGACCAGTTGCGCGGCCGGGTCTCAAGCCTGTACCTGGCCCAGGTGACGACCGCGCCTGCGCTCGGCAATGTTGAGGCGGGCGCGGTGGCCCGGCTGGTCTCACCGACGTTCTCGGTCGTGAGCGGGGGTCTCGCCTGCGTGGCCGGAGCGCTGCTTCTCGGCGCCGCCATCCCGGCCCTTCGGCACGCGTCCCTGTCGACCGTTGCCGCCGAGCACGCCGCCACGACGGCCCGGGAGTCCACGGCCTAGTTCGGTCGCGGTACTCAGCCGACAACTTCACCGCCGTGGCGTGTCCGGGACGTGACCTGCGTCGGGCACAATGTGCGCTTAGGGCGCCTGTAGCTCAGACGGATAGAGCAGCTGCCTTCTAAGCAGCCGGTCGGGGGTTCGAGTCCCTCCAGGCGCGCCAGCAGGAACCGCAGGTCATGGCCCCGGTGGTGGCAAGTCCGGCTCCGAGGCAGCGCAGGGCGATCTGTTCACTGAGGCACACGGGCCAGGCAGGTGCTGATCCACAGCGACGACTGGCCCTGACGGCTCCGGAAGGTCGAGCGGCCGCCTACATATGTCCTGGATCGTGAACGTCGCCGAGATCTTCGGCGGCGGCTCCGAACCATGTCGGCAGGTGGCGGAGCAGGTCGTTCTGTTCGTCGCCGATCCATGCGACATGGCCGTCCGGTCGGAGCAGGACCGCGGGCGCATCCAGTTCCTCGCTGACGTCCGCGACGTAGTCGATCCGATCCGTCCACCCCGTCACGGAGAGTTCGCCGGTCTGGTCGAGCATGAGCCCGCGGCCATCGCGTGTGAGCTCGTAAAGACGACCCCGCGACAGATGAATGTCGCGCTGTCGTCTGCCGAGCAGTTCGGGTCCTTCGCCGAAGTCGTAGCGGATCCCGATCGCGCTGATCTTCTCGGCCAGGAAGCGACTGACGTCGTCGAAATCCATCAGTTCGGTCAGCAGCCGGCGCACGGCCTGCGGGCCGGGCTCAGTGGAGAGCAGCTCGCTCTGAGCGCGGGTGATGGTCAGCACGTCCTCAGCGACTGGATGACGCTCGCTGTAGTAGCTGTCCACCAGCCCGTCCGGTGCCCACCCATTGACCTCGGCGGCGAGCTTCCAGCCCAGGTTGAAGGCGTCCTGGATGCCGAGGTTCAAACCCTGCCCGCCCAGTGGCGGGTGGACGTGTGCCGCGTCGCCGGCGAGGAGAACCTGGCCCACTCGATATCGTTCGGCAAGCCGGGTGGCGTCGCTGAAACGGGACAGCCAGCGCGGTGAGTGGACGCCGAAGTCGGTGCCCGCGTACGCACGCAGCTGCGTCCGGAACTCCTCCAGAGTCGGCGGGACCGTGCGATCCTCGGCCACGGTCGCCGCGGGCACCACGGCGCGGTGCAGGCCGTTTCCGGCGGGGCCGATGCCGAATCCCTTGTGTGTCTTGCGAACCTCGTTCGCCACCTCGGCCAGCTCGTCCGGCGGCGCAGTCACCTCCACCTCGCCCAGGATCCACTCGGTCATGGCGGGCTCGCCAGGGAATTCGATGCCAAGCAGCCTGCGCACCAGGCTTCTTCCGCCGTCGCAGCCGACCAGCCAGCGCGAGCGCAGCTGGGTTCCGTCGGCGAGCTCGACGCTCACCCCGTCCCCGTCCTGCCCTATACCCGTCACTTCGCAGCCGCGGCGGATCTGTGTGCCAAGCTCCTCGGCTCGCTCCGCGAGCAGGCGATCGGTGACCGGCTGCGGGATGCCAAGAACGTAGCCGTGTGCGGTGTCCAGGTTCGCCGGCTGGGGTTTGTCGATCGCGGCGAAGCGGCCGACGCCGCCGGGATACTGCTGCCCGTGTGCGAGGAACCGGTCCAGCAGCCCGCGCTGGTCCATGATCTCGATGCTCCGCGGGTGCAGGCCGAGCGAGCGGACCGTTTTGCTCGGCTCGGCATCCTTCTCCAGCACCAGCACGTCCACGTCGTGCAACCGCAACTCGCTGGCCAGCATCATTCCGGTCGGCCCGCCGCCGCTAATGATCACGTCGAACAGGTGAAACCCCAATCGAAAACTCACCTCCTGGCCTGCGGCTCCGAATCGCAGAATCCGGGTGAGCGCAAGACTCGCGCCGATCTAACCGCGTGCACTTGGGCAACGCAGCGAGGACGCCATGACGCGCGTCAGCATCAGCAAGGGTCACGAGGCGAATATATGGCCGTGCTCGTCACGTGCTTGTGGGCAAACGACTAACCACGCAGCCCTAGGGGTTTCAGTCCCTCGTGGTGCGAGTCCCTGACGGCTCAGGACGGCAGACGGCCATTGTCAGCCAAGCGGGCTGGTAGGGGGAAGCTATCGGGCAATCCGCGATTTCTCCGGGGCCTATGTCGACCGCACGGACAGGGACGAAACTAGGGGAGCCGCTCGGGGGGGCATCTGGCGGCGGAGTCGGCCCTGTCCGTGCGGCTGCTTTACAGAGCGGCGAGTGCGAAATCAGCGAGCCGAGCGTGTTGACAAGGCCAGCTCGACCTACACTCGGCGCAACTGCCGTAATTGTCCCAATGCTGATCGATCACTCGCCTGGCAGTGCTCAGCAGGTGCACAAGCTCGGCTGGGAAAAGGTCTGCCGGACTCGCGGCAGAGGTCTCCATGATCGGCCCCTTCATCGACGGTGCGCCGCGCGCTGCGGCAAGGAACGCTGCGTAGCCCACGCGTCCCATACTCGTCGGGCAGACGGCCGAGGTCTGCACCGCTAGCGCCCAACCTGGTGTGCGGGCTGGCTGGCAATGCCGCATTCCAGCTAGCTGCTAGTCCGCCTACCGCCTGCTGAGGCAGCCTGAGTCCAAGCCACCGCCGGGATGAGGAACGGGCGGAGGGTAGGAATCCGGCGGACGGCCGTGTGGCCGGCTGGCGGCCTCCGACAGCAAGCACCTTGGGCACTACGCGTGCGCCTTAGCGGCCCGGCAGGCGTCCTCGCGGCGATCCGATCTCGGTATCGCAGGCCCGGACGTGTCCGGTGCCTGGGCCGCGTACTGGGCGCTTAGGTTCGACCGCATCATCGTCCGCCCGCGGTGGACACGTGACATAACCGTGCCGATCGGAATCCCGAGAACGTCCGCTATCTCGCTGTAACGGTAGCTTTCGACATCCGCGAGATAGATGACCGACCTATACGCGGCGGGTAGTCGGGTGAGAGCGCGAACCGCCTTAGAGTCACCCAGTTCGCCGATAGCCTCGGCTTCTGCAGACTGCGCCGCGACGGCAGTCCGGTCAACCTCTTTCTCCGGCGCATACGCCAGCATCTCCTGTGGCCGACGCCTGAGCTGCCGACACCTGCTGTAGAACGCGCTGAGCATCACCCGGTACAGCCAGCCACCCAAATTCGTTCCTGGCGTGAACTGGTCGAACTTCATAAATGCCCGCGTGAACGTTTCCTGCAGGAGGTCCTCAGCGTCGCAGCCCTGGCGGGTGAGCCGGAGCGCCGCAGGGTACAGCCGGCGCATGTAGGGGATGGCCTCGCGTTCGAATGCACTCTCCTCGTTGCGCACGTCTGATGCGGTTTGCATGAAATGGCCCCTCTCATCTGCGAGCAGTTACCCGCTGGTAACTGCCAGCCAGCAGCGCTGGCGCGCTGGGCGTTCACGCACATCAGGCGCCCGATCACCCGCCTCGCCACGCACAGCAGGTGCACCATCGACCGGAAGCCCCACTGGACTCATGGTGGGGGTTGTATGAACCAGCTGGCTTCCGCGGTTGCGCTCGGCCCAGCTGCGGCAACTGCCGCTGTATTGCTCTCGCCGCCCATGCTTGCGTACCCCGCCGCTGAAGTCGGCGCCGCTAGCGCCCAACCTCGCTGCAGGCTGCCAGGAGGCCCGGCATTGCAGCTAGCAGCTATGGCAAGAGCTGCCTCGTGAGGCACCACGAGACCTTGACCGGCGCACGCCCCGGCATGGGCGTCATCGCGACTCCAGATAGGCCAGTACAGCGAGGACGCGGCGATGGTCATCTTCGGTCTCCGGCAGCTGCAGCCGGGAAAGGATACTGCGGACGTGCTT
>DASQIW010000066.1:0-14244 GCA_035631375.1 Streptosporangiaceae bacterium | reverse complement strand
GGATACGATATGTCTCGACCAGTATAAGTCAAGATGTATCGTGACCGGCCCAGCAGTCTGCGGTGGCTTCGTGCTGGTCGCAGGGCGCTGCGGTCGGCCGGGCACGCCGCGGCCGGGTCCCGCAAGGCCGCACGGGTGGCCGCGGGGTTGCCCACGGGGGTTTGGGCGGACTGGACTCTACGCGCTATTCGTCGTCGTCGAGGCGGGCCAGCCAGGTGGCGAGCTTGTCGACGACCGACTCGGAGTCCGGATGCTCGTCGACGAAGTCACGCAGCCGTTCTGCCAGCCAGCCGAGCGCCACCTGCTCCCCACCGCGCCGCTCCTGAAGTTCCTCGATGCCCCGGTCGGTGAAGTACAAGGCTCAGCCGTTCCTGGCGAAGGCTGCGTCGAGCACCGCGGCCTGCTCGGCGGCATGTGCCTTGGCCGAGCCGGAGGCCGGCGCCGAGCTCGGCGGCCGTGACACTGCGCTAATCGGCCTGCCGATGGCCTGCGGCAGGTTCATGGCCATGAACGGCCACGCACCCATGTTGGCCGGCTCCTCCTGTACCCACACCACCTCTGCTGCGGGCGGGTACCTGGTGAGCTCGGCGGCGATCTCAGCGGCGGGCAGCGGATACAGCCGCTCGACCCGGATCACCGCGGTGTCGGTCGCGCCGACCGCGCTCCGGTGCTCCGCCAGGTCGTAGTAGATCTTGCCCGCGCAGAGCAGGACACGCCGGATCGCAGCGGGGTCGGTTGATTGCGTATCAGGAATCACCGGCGCGAAGGAGCCTGAGGTGAAGTCGGCAGTCGTGGACACAGCCGTCTTCAGCCGCAGCAGCGACTTCGGCGTGAACACCACGAGCGGCTTCACCGCGTCTGACAGCGCCTGCAAGCGCAGCAGGTGGAAGTAGCTCGCGGGCGCGCTCGGCAGCGCCACCGTCATGTTGTCCTGCGCGCAGAGCGACAGGAATCGCTCGATCCGTGCCGACGAGTGGTCAGGCCCCTGTCCCTCATAGCCGTGCGGCAGCAGCAGGACGACGCCAGAGCGCTGGCCCCACTTCTGCTCGCCGGAGCTGATGAACTCATCGAGGATGGTCTGCGCGCCGTTGACGAAGTCACCGAACTGCGCCTCCCAGCACACCAGCGCGTCGGGCCGGGCGACCGAGTAGCCGTACTCGAAGCCGACCGCGGCGTATTCGGACAGCAGCGAGTCATAGACGTAGAACCGCGCCGGGTCGGTGTTGAAGGCACGCAGCGGTACGTACTCCCGGCCGGTGTGCCGGTCCACCAGCACGGCGTGGCGCTGGCCGAAAGTGCCGCGGCGGGTGTCCTGGCCGATGAGGCGCACGGCGTGACCGTCGATCAGGATGGAGCCGAATGCCAGCAGCTCGCCCGTGCCCCAGTCGATCTCGTCTTGCTCCACCATGGCAGCACGTCGCTGCAGCTGCGGGGCCAGTCGCGGGTGCACGGTAAAGCCCTCGGGTAGCGACACCTGCGTATCGATGATCCGTTTCACCGTCTCGGCGCTGATCTTTGTCACGACGGCGGCATGATCGATCGGTTCGGAGGGGAGCCGCCGAACCGCGGCGGGCGCGCTCGGCGCGTCCTTGGTCTCGGTGAAAGCCCGCTCTAGCTCCTGCTGGAAGTTGCGGAGGGCCTCCTCCGCCTCGTCCATCGTGATGTCCCCGCGGCCGATGAGGGCCTCGGTGTAGAGCTTGCGGACCGAGCGCCGCGCGTCGATCAGGTCATACATGATCGGCTGCGTGAATGACGGGTTGTCTGTCTCGTTGTGGCCCCGCCGGCGGTAGCAGATCATGTCGATCACCACGTCCTTGTGGAAGGCCTGCCGGTACTCGAACGCCAGCCTGCCGACCCGGACGACCGCCTCGGGGTCGTCACCGTTGACGTGGAAGATAGGGGCCTGGATCATGCGGGCGACGTCGGTGCTGTACACGCTCGAGCGGGCTGAGGCCGGCGCGGTGGTGAAGCCCACCTGATTGTTGACCACGATGTGGACGGTGCCGCCCGTGCGGTAGCCGCGAAGCTGCGACAGCTCGAGCGTCTCGGCCACCACGCCCTGGCCGGCGAAGGCCGCGTCGCCGTGGACAAGGACGGGCAGCACGGTGAAACCGGGCTCGCCCATGTCGATGATGTCCTGCTTGGCCCGGACCACGCCCTCGGCCACCGGGTCCACAGCCTCGAGATGGCTCGGGTTGGCGACCATCGAGGTGGGCAGCTGGGTGCCGTCCGGGGCGTGGTAGACACCGTCAGCGCCGAGGTGGTACTTCACATCCCCCGAGCCGTGTGTCGTCGCCGGGTCCAGGTTGCCCTCGAACTCGGCGAAGATCTGGCCGTAGGACTTGCCCACGATGTTGGCGAGCACGTTGAGGCGTCCCCGATGCGCCATGCCGATGACGGCCTCGTGCAGGTTGTCCTGGGCCGCCGCGGTCAGCACCGCATCCAGCAGCGGTATCAGCGACTCCGCGCCTTCCAGCGAGAACCGCCGCTGGCCCACGAACTTGGTCTGCAGGAACATCTCGAATGCCTCGGCCACGTTCAGCCGGGACAGGATGCGCAGCTGCTCGTCGTGGTCGGCGCGCGGATGCGGACGCTCCACTCTGGCCTGCAGCCAGGCTCGCTCCTCCGGATTCTGGATGTGCATGTACTCCACGCCGACGGTGCGGCAGTAGGAGTCACGCAGCACGCCGAGGATCTCCCTGAGCCTCATCCGGGTTTTGCCGCCGAAGCCGCCGGTGGCGAACTCGCGCTCGAGGTCCCAGAGGGTCAGGCCGTGCTGATTGATATCGAGGTCAGGATGCTTGCGCTGGCGGTACTCCAGCGGGTCGGTGTCCGCCATCAGGTGGCCGCGGACGCGGTAGGCGTGGATCAGCTCATAGACGCGGGCGGCCTTGGTGATGTCGTCCTCATGGGCGGCTGGGATGTCCTGAACCCAGCGCACCGGCTCATAGGGAATGCGCAGCGAGGCGAACACATCGTCGTAGAAGCCGTCGGCGCCGAGCAGGAGCTGGTGGACGATGCGCAGGAAGTCCCCCGACTGCGCGCCCTGGATGATCCGGTGGTCGTAGGTAGAGGTCAGCGTCACGGTCTTGCTGATGGCGAGCCGGGCCATCGTCTCCTCGGCCGCGCCCTGGTAGGCAGCGGGCCACTCCATGGCGCCGACGCCGATGATGCAGCCCTGACCGGCCATGAGCCGCGGCACCGAGTGCTCGGTACCGATCGTGCCGGGGTTCGTGAGGCTGATGGTGGTCCCCGCGAAATCGTCCACCGTCAGCTTGCCGGTCCTGGCCTTGCGGACGAGGTCCTCGTAGCCCATCCAGAACTGCCGGAAGTCCATCGTCTCGGCGCTCTTGATGCTCGGCACGAGTAGCTGACGCGAGCCGTCGTCCTTGCGTACGTCGATCGCAAGCCCGAAGTTGACGTGCTCGGGTTCGACCAGCACCGGCCTTCCGTCGACTTCTGCGTAGGAGAAGTTCATCTCCGGCGCCGAGGCCAGTGCCCGCACGATGGCGTAGCCGATCAGGTGGGTGAAGGACACCTTTCCGCCGCGCCCGCGGGCCAGGTGATTGTTGATCACGATCCGGTTGTCGATGAGCAGCTTGGCCGGGATCGAGCGGACGCTCGTGGCGGTCGGGACCGTGAGGCTGGCCGTCATGTTCGTGGCGGTCCGCGCGGCAGCGCCACGGAGCCGCACGGCGTTCGGCGGTACCAAGCCGTCCGGGCGAGCCGCCGTGCTGGCCGGAGCTGGAGCGCTCGCGGTGCTGGCCGGCGCGGGAGCCGCGACGGTAGCTGCCGGAGAGTCAGCGGCGGGGGCGGCGCCGTTCTGGCCGGACGGACCGGCGTCAGGCACCGATGCCTGAGGAGTCACTGCGGTCGGCGCGGCTGGCGTTGAGCCTGCAGTCCCGGTGTCCTGCCCTGTGCCGGCCAGCCCGCTGGCATCCGGCTGCGGCTGATAGTCAGCGAAGAAACTCCACCAGGCCTGGTCGACGGAGCCAGGATCGGCGAGGTAACGCTGGTACAGCTCGTCGACTAGCCACTGGTTAGGCCCGAAGTCCGCCCGTCGCGGTGCGGTGTCGGCGGACTGCTCGCCGGTCTGAGTGGGGGGGTTATCCAGATCCGCGGACCCACGCGGGGACTCAGCAGACACGACGTCGATCGCCCTCTTCCGGAGCCGGTCAGCCAGCCAAGGCATAACAATATTTGGCGGATACCAGGCTACCCGGCAGGCACCATGCAGACGGCGCCAGCTAGCCGGGCATCCGGTCCCGGTCGTGCGGCTCCAGCCAGTTCACGTACGGCCCCTTGGGCACGATCCCGGCGGGGTTGTTCCAGCCAGGCTGGTAGTAGTGCCGCTTGATCTGAAAGAAGTCGGTCGTGTCGCCGAAGCCCGGCCGCTGGTACAGATCGCGCGCGTAACCCCACAGGTGCCGGTAGCTGGCGAGCGGGTGCAGATTGCACTTATAGAGCGCGTAGTAGACGGCGTCGAATCTGGCGAGGGTCGGGAACAGTCGTACATCTGCCTCGGTGACCTGGCTGCCCAGCAGGAACCGGCGCCGGGCCAGCCGCTCCTCGAGCGCGTCGAGCGTGGCAAACAGCGCGTCGAATGCGTCCTCGTACTCCGCCTGAGAACTCGCGAATCCGCACTTGTAGACGCCGTTGTTGACCGCGTGATAAATCAGCGTGCCGAGCGCGTCGATGTCGCGTCGCTGGTCAGCGGGGTACAGGTCGGGCGCGCCGGGCCGATGATAAGCGGCGAACTCGGTCTCCAGCTGGAGGGTGAGCTGACTGAAGTCGTTGGTGACGATGCGCTGCATCCGGCTGTCCCACAGCAGCGGCAAAGTGACACGCCCGGTGTAGCCCGGGTTGGTAGCCAGGTAGAGCTCGGACAGGTACTGCGCCCCAGTCAGCGGGTCCCGCCCGCCCGTCTGATCAGGGAACCGCCAGCCCTGCTCGCAGAGCACAGGGTCGGTCAGGCTGAGCCCGACGACCCGATCCAGGCCGAGCAGGCGGCGGACGATCAGCGCCCGCTGCGACCAGGGGCAGGCCAGCGAGGCGTACAGGTGGTAACGGCCAGGCTCGACCGGAAACCCTGAGGAGCCATCGCGGCTGACCCACCCGGTGACCTCTCCTATGCTGCGGCGGCCGTTGCTGGCACGGCCGCCGTGGCCGCTCGCCTCGGCTGCAGGACGGTCCGGGTACGGATGCGCGGCCAGCATGCCCGGTCCCCTTTCCTGATGCTTCGCCCCGTACGGAGCCTTTCCTACTAGATCACGCCCGCCGACCGCAATACCACGCGGCGCATGAAGTTCCTGGTCAAACCCGGTCGAACTTGACAACGGCCGAAGATTCCTTCCTCCCGGTGCCGCATTCCTTCGCCTCGGCCCGCGCGCGGCCGCGGCTTACCGGTCGTCGCGACACCTGGCCGTGCTTGGCTGGAGTGCCGGAGGTGGTGCTCTGTGCGCGAATTCGGCCAGCTTGAGAGCGCCGTCATGGACGTCGTGTGGGCGCAGGACCGCCCGTGCCTGGTGCGGGAAGTGCGTGACCAGCTGAGCTATGGCCGGCCACTCGCCTATACGACGGTCATGACAGTGCTCTCGATCCTGCACAGCAAGGGCGTGCTGCGCCGGGAAAAATACGGCCGGGCATGGCGCTACTGGCCCGCTGAGAGGCGCGAGGAGCACGCCGCCCGGCTGATGGCCGAACTGCTGCGGTCCGGGGGCGACCGCGGCGTGACGCTGCGAAGTTTCCTTGATCGGATGTCGGACGACGACCTGACTGCGATCAGGAACGTGGTCGCCGGGCGCGCGGCCGCCCTCTCGCGCGCAGGCTGAGGTCACGGCTAGCCGGGAATGGCCGCTGGCCGGCCACCGGTGATGTCCTCGCGGCGGCCCGCGAGGGATGGCAGCAACGCCCGCACCTGCTCGGTGTAGCTGACGTCCACCTCGCCCACGCCGATTCCCTCGGCCGGGCCCTGGTCGATCCGCACTACGCCCATCGGGTCCACGAGCATGCTGCGGCCGATTCCGGTTGGGGCCCGTGTCGCCGGCTCTGCCGGGTCCGGCACCTGGCCGGCTGCCGCCAGCCAGATCGTGTTCTCGATCGCCCTGGCCCGCACGAGCGTGACCCAGTGGTCTTCCTTGACCGGGCCGGCTGCCCACGCGGCTGGCAGCACGAGGAGCTGCGCGCCATCAGCAGCGAGCCTCCGGGCGAGCTCAGGGAACCGCACGTCGTAGCACGTCATGAACCCGACCCTGAGCCCGGCGACCGTGGCGATGACGGTATCGTCTCCCGGCGCCACGCTGTCGGACTCGCGATGTCCGAGGGCGTCGAAGAGATGGAGCTTGCGGTAGACGGCGGCCAGTGTGCCATCGGCCTCATAAGCCACCGTGGTGTTGAACACGCGCCCGTCCGGGGCCGGCTCGAACAGGCCGGCGACTATGGCCACGCCTGCCGACTGCGCGGCCGCCGCCAGGCCCAGGGAGAACTCGCCGTCCAGCGGCTCGGCGACGGCGCGCAGGTCGACGGAGAAGCGGGCCTGAGTGCCCTCGGGAAACACGATCATCTGGGCGCCCTGCGTACCGGCCAGAGCGGCTGCGGCGCGGACACGATCGAGGTTGACCTGTGGAACTGAGCTGATGGGGAGCTGTCCTAGGGCCACGCGCATAGGCTGCAGCCTAGCTGCCCGTCAGCCTGCCGCCGCAGAGCTCGGCCGCGGCCGGGCCAGCTAGCCGCGGGGCGTCGAGAGCGCGTCGTACGACCTCGTCGCACCCTCGCCATCCGCACGCGACCGCGGCGCCGGGCTCGGATCGGTCCGGCTCGGGCGCCCCGGAAGCCGGGACTGTCGGCGGCCCCTTAGCCGTTGGGTCGTTCGCGGCCGCTGCAGCGGCCCGGTGCCGCCCAATCTCGCCTGCAGCAGGCGGCGCGCCGCGGCCGCGAGCGGGCCTGGCGGATGCCCGGCGAGCGATTTGGTGGCGTCCTCGCGAATGCTCGCGAAGCTGACGAGGATCGCAGCGATCAGCGGTGCTCCTGCCACCAGCGCCGCCGCGACCAACAGGAAGATCATCGCTCGGTCCTTCCTGGTGTGGCACTGGCGCTGCGGCGCGTCTCCTACCGCGGGCCCGGCCGACCCCGTTACTGTGGCCTATTGTTTGGCCTATCTGACTCATACCAATGAGTCGGGTGAATGAAACGACCTGGACGGGTAAGACTTCCGGTCGTGAGAATGTCGGCGAGGCAAACAGCGAGGATGCAGGTGGCTCAGCCCAAGTACCAGGAGATTGCCGATCGGCTCCGCGAGCAGATCGGGACCGGCATCCTGGAGCCCGGCCAGCGGCTGCCCAGCGAACCGGATCTGGCGGCCGAGCATGACGCGTCCCGGAACACGGTGCGCCTGGCTATCGCGCTGCTCATCAACCAGGGGCTCGTGGTGAGCCGCCAGGGCCTCGGCACCTTTGTGGTCGAGCCGACCCGGCCATTCACGGCCCTGCTGTCGCGGATCCCCGCTCCGCCGGAGGAGCGGCACGCTTCGCACGGGCTGCCGGTCGTCAGCCCGGCAGCGGGAGAGCCGGAGATGTCGCGGCTGATCGTGGAAACCGGCCCGGCGAGTCCGAGCGTGGCAGAGAAGCTGGCCCTGTCGCCGGGCGACCCGGTCGTGATCCGCCGGTCTGAGCACTTCATCGGCGACGTGCCCTGGCAGCTGATCAATTCGTACTACCCGACCGACCTTGCCAAGGGCACCGCCCTCGAGCAGGCCGGGGAGATCAGGTCGGGCAGTGTCGGCGTACTAGCCGAGCTCGGCTACCCGCAGCAGGGCTTTGCGGACGAGGTCGGGGCGCGCATGCCGAATGCGCGCGAGTTCGGCTTCTTCCGGCTGGCCAGCGGAACGCCGGTTGTCGTCGTCAACCGCACCGCGTACGACGCCTCCCGGCCGATCCGGCTCACCCGATATATCTATCGGGCCGACCGCGTCCGCCTGCTGCACGTCGAGGGCAGCATTCCCGAGCGGTACCGGCACGACTGACGCTGGGCGCGGGGGCCACCAGCTCCCGCCGAGCGACCCGGCCCGGCCCTTATCGCGCGAGACTGGCGAGCTCGGGCACGAAGCTGGCGGCGTCGATCGTGCCGAGACCGCTGGCGAGGTCGTATCCCGGCGCGGCTGCGTAGCCCGTAACGGTGTAGGGCTTGCCCTGCTGCACGAAGCTCTGCGAGTTGTTGCCGGCCCGGACGTCGACGATGCCCGGCTCGTGCCTGGCGGCGATCCGGTACAGCGCCGGATTGATCAGGCCGAGGCCATGCGCCCGGCCGTGCCCGGCGTACTGGTCGGCCAGGGCCACGATGCCCGCGAACAGGGGCGCCGAGAGGCTGGTGCCGCACACCGGGGTCCACCGCCCGCCAGCGGCGTAGAAGCTGCCGTAGACCACCACAGAACTCCGGCACGACGCGTCCATCGACACGTCGGGGACGCCACGAGAGTTCCCGGTTACTGACCTGACGCCGTCCTGGTAGGCAGGGCGGGGGAAAGCGATCGACGCGCCGCCGCCGCTGTTGCTCCAAGCCCGGTCGGGGGCTAGCCGGCTCCCGTCGTGGCGCAGGCTCAGCTCGGTGCCGCCAACCGCCGTCACCAGCGGGTCGGTCGCGGGCCAGGCGACCGCCCGGCTCGTGTACAGGTCCTTCATGTTGTACTGGTCGCTCGTGGCGCCCGTGTCACCGGTTGCGGCCAGGACGGTGACATGATCGCGGGCGGCGAGCTGGTAGGTGCCGCGGAACTCCAGGATTGACGACACCGACGGAAACGTCTGCTCGGTCGCGGCGAAGCTCTGCGAGATGACCTGGCCGAGCTTGTGCCGCAGCACGTAGTCCTCCGCCTGGACGATCTGCGGGAAGCCCGTCGTGCCCTCGTTCTCCGACGTCGGTGTCTCGACCAGGACGATGCGGGCGCCCGGCGCCATGACGTGGGCCCATTCCACGTCCAGAGTGGTCTCGCTGGCCCAGCCGACCCGGTTGGTGTCGTGCGCGCCGAACGGCGGAACCGGGCCGGCCGGCTGGATCACGCGCAGTGACGGCGGCGCCGGCAGCCCGAAGTACTGGTCGAAGAACGCGAGATCGGAGGCGATGGTCGGCGAGCCGAACGAGTCGACGATGACGATGGTCTGCCCGGACCCGTCGATGCCACGCGCCGCCAGCGGCCCCAGCTCGTAGGCAGCCCTGACCTGCGTGGGGGTCAGGCCATTCGCCGGAGCAGGCACGTTCGGCAGGGATACCACCGGCGGTTTGTGCGCGGATGGCCGACTGGCCGACCTGAACGCCCCGGTAGCGGCCAGCAGGCCCACAGTGAGCGCCGCCACCGCGACGCAGCCGATAATCAGTCTGGTGGGGCGCACTTGTGTCAGCGACCCCTCATGGGGGGTGTGAGCGTCACTCTCGCGCCCCGTTGCACGCTAATCGGTCAGCCGTAGCGCCGCCTTGGGGCAGGAACGGACGGCGTGGCGCACCCCGTCCAGCAGGTTGTCCGGTATCTCGTCGAGAAGGATGTTGAGATTGTCGTCATCGTCGACCTCGAAGACCTCCGGCACGAGGCCGGCGCAGACCGCGTTGGCCTCGCACGCATCGTAGTCAGGCACCACTCTCACGGCGGGCTCCTTTCCCTCGCGCCACGCTGTCGCGCAGACTGTACGACATGCTCATGCCGGACAAGTTCAGGCTAGCGGCCGAGGCGGCCAGGGGATTCATGCCCGCCGACGAGGGGCTCGCGCTGTACGAGACAGCAGCGCGGTACGCCGGGGTTGGCCCGATCGCCGAGGTCGGCACCTACTGCGGCAAGTCCACGATCTACCTCGCAGCGGCCGCTCGCCAGGCGGGCCAGCTGGTGGTGACGGTGGACCACCACCGCGGCTCGGAGGAAATCCAGCCGGGCTGGGAGCATCATGATCCCGAGCTCGTGGACCCGGCGACTGGCCGGATGGACTCGCTGCCCTTCTTTCGCGCGACGCTGGCAGCGGCCGGCCTGGAGGAGCACGTCGTCGCCGTGGTCGGCGCGTCGGCTGATGTGTCGAAGATGTGGCGGGCGCCGCTCGGCATGCTGTTTATCGACGGCGGGCACAGCGAGGCCAGCGTGGTCACCGACTACGAGGGCTGGGCGCCCTGGGTGTCGGCGGGCGGCGCGCTGGCGTTCCACGACGTTTTTCCCGACCCTGCCGACGGCGGGCAGGCGCCGTACCGCGTCTACCAGCGGGCGCTGGGTTCAGGCGCGTTCACCGAGGTCGGCGTGACCGGCTCACTGCGCGTCCTGGAGCGGACTGGCGACGGCATCGGCTAGCGCCGAACGGCGTGGTGGGACCCCTGCTGCCCGTAGATGGGCAGCAAAGTGCCCAGCGAGGCCCCAGGACTAGGTCCCGCTGACCGGGGCCTCGCAGCCGCAGGACGAGGGATCGGCCGCCTGCAAGACTTCTGGCCCGGCGGCCGTGTCCCGGAAGATGGCGGCAGCCGGACTCGGCCGTCGGTCGCCGAGCACGTCGGCGGCCAGCACCACGGCGGCGGCGGTGTAGCTGCTCTGCTCGTGCGGGTAGTGCCGGTCATTCTGGAACTGCCAGCCCGTCCAGTACGCGCCGTCCGCTCCGCGCAGGAACTGAATCTGGGCGAACAGCTCGAGCGCCTGGTCCCGCTGCCCGATGGCGTCGAGGGCGATGGCCAGCTCGCAGGTCTCGGCGGCGGTCACCCACGGCTCGTCGCTCACGCAGCGGACACCGATGCCCGGCACGACGAAGGTGTCCCAGCCTGCCTTGACCATCCGCTCGGCCGCGGAGCCCCGGACCGCGCCGCCCAGCACCGGGTAGTACCAGTCCATGGAGAACCGGCTCTTGTCGGCGAAGGCATCGGCATGGCAGGCGACCGCATGGCCGACGAGCGCGGCTGCCAGTTCCCAGTCGGGCTGCGGTTGACCGAGGCGCTCGGCTAGCGCGACAGCGCAGCGCAGGCTGTGGTACATGCTGGCGCTGCCCGTGAGCAGCGCATAGCTGTCCGGCGAGCCATCCTCGTGGCGCCGCCAGATGATCTCGCCTCGCGCTGTCTGCAGCCCGATCGCGAACTCGATCCCGGCGCGGACCACGGGCCACATCTGCGCGGCAAAGGCTTCATCGCCCGTGACCAGCAGTTCGTGCCAGACGCCGACCGCGCAGTAGGCAGCATGATTGCTCTCGGCCGCCCATTCGGCGACGCCGCCGTCGCCTGGCCGCACCGGCCACGACCCGTCGCTCTGCTGGGACCTGGCCAGCCACGCATACGCGCGCCGCGCCTCACGCCGCAGTCCGCACACGCTGAGTGCCATCGCGCACTCGACGTGATTCCACGCGTCGACGTGACCGTCTGGCCAGCCGATCGAGCCGTTGGCCTGCTGCACGGCAGCGATAGCGCCGCCCGTCGCTACGATCTGCGCCGCGGTCAGGATGCCCGGCAAGTCCGGCGCATCGCGATCGGTGCCCATCCGGTCGGCGAGACTGGTCAAACCGGCCAGGCGCTCAGGCTGCGGCATGCACCTTGTCTCCGGCCGCACGTGACCCAGCGGACCCTGGCCGCCGCGCGCGAACGCCGCCAGCGGGCTTCGTCGCGTACACAACGAGGCTCTTGCCGATGAGCGGGTTCAGCGCCCGGTCGGCAACCCGGGTGACGGCGGGCTTGGTCATGATGTCCCAGACCAGGAGGCGGTGGTAGGCGCTCGCCAGCGGGTGCCCGTCGTCGTGCACGCCAACCGCGCACTTGAGCCACCAGTAGGGCGAGTGCAGCGCGTGCGCGTGATGATGCGGTCCGACGGAAAGACCAGCCCGGCGGAGCTTGCACTCGAGTTCCGGCCGGGTAAAGATGCGCAGATGGCCGCCCGGCACGTTGTGATAGTCGTCGGACAGCAGCCAGCAGATCCGCTCGGGCAGCCAGGCCGGCACCGTGACCGCGGCCACGCCACCCGGTCGCAGCACCCGGGCGATCTCGTTCATCGCGCGCTGGTCGGCCGGGATGTGCTCGAGGACCTCGGCCGCGATGACAACGTCGAACGAGCCGTCGGGGAACGGCATCGCCGTCGCATCCCCGGCCGCAGTGCCGACGAACGACCCATCAGGCAGCTCGCCAGCCTCGGCCATAGCGGCGGCGACCGCCGCGACCCGGGCTAGCTCAGCCCGATCGGTGTCGAGCGCGACCACCGAAGCACCTCGCCGACCGGCCTCAAACGCGTGCCGCCCGGCTCCGCAGCCCAGGTCAAGCAGCCTCGTTCCGGTCTTAACCGGCAGCAAGCCGAAGTCCACCGTCAGCATGGGGGGACCACGCTGGCCTGCGCACCCGAGCGGGCCCGGCCGCTGGCCGCGATGGCGCGCCGGTATTCCGCGACCGTCGCCCGCGCGACCGCGGTCCACGCGAACCGCTCCGCTACCCGCGCCAGGGCCGCTTTTGACAGCCGCTCGCGCTCGGCGGGCGAGTCGTGCAGGGTGCGCAGCGCCGCGCACAATTCCTCGGCATCGCCTGGCGTCACGAGCATGGCCGCATCACCGACAACCTCGGGCAGCGCGCCCGTGCGGCTCGCCACCAGCGGCGTGCCCGACGCCATGTGCTCGACCGCGGGCAGCGAGAAGCCCTCATACAGCGACGGCACGACGGCGATCTCGGCGCTCGCAACGAGTTCGGCCAACTCGGCGTCGCTGATCCCGCTGACGAACTTCACCTGGCCGGCCAGTGACAGCTCGCCGAGCAGCCGCGCCGTGGATCCATCGGGGAAGAGCTTGCTGACGACGGTGAGCGAGACGTCTCGCTCGGCGGCGAGCTTGGCGAACGCGCGAAGCAACGTGGCCACGCCCTTGACCGGCGAGTCCGCGCTGGCCACCGCGACAATCCGGCCGGGCACCCTGGGCGCGGGGCGCGGACGGAACAGCCGGGTATCGACTCCCAGCGGCACGACCTTCACGTTGGCCAGCGGCACCTTGAAGTCGCGCAAGATGTCAGCCCGCGAGGACTCCGATCCGGTGATGATCGGCCCGATCCGCCGTGCGACACGCGCCTGCATGCCGACAAAGGAGTACCAGCGCCACTTGGGGATCTTCCGCAGCCCGCGAGCAGCCGCCAGTTCAATCCGACGGTCCACGCTGATGGGGTGATGGATGCTCGTCACGACCGGCAGTCCGAGCCGGGCGATGCCGAGGTTGCCGTAGGCCAATACCTGGTTGTCGTGCACGACGTCGAAGTCACCCGCGCGCAGCCGCAGCGCGCGGAGCGCTCGCAGGCTGAACGTCAGCGGCTCAGGGAAGTACGCCGTCCACATGCCGGCGACCTCGAGCACGTCGATCCAGTCGCGGAACTCACGCGGATGCGGCGTGCGGAACGGGTCGTCGTCGCGGTACAGGTCGAGGCTCGGCAGCTCGCGCAGCAGCGGGCCGGGCTCGAGGTCCGGATAAGGCTGCCCGGAATACACCTCGACGCGGTGGCCGAGCGCAGTCAGCTCGCGGGACAGGTGGCGGACGAAGATGCCCTGGCCGCCGCAGTGCGGCTTGCTCCGGTAGGAGAGCATGCAAATCCGCAGCGGCCCGTCGCTTTCGCCGTCCGGTTCCGGTGCGGTGCTCACGCGGTTCGCGCCTCCTCGTTCGCCGCTGGCAGCCCGAAACCGACAAACGGGCGACCCGCGTGAACCAATTCCAGCGAACCTTACCAAGCGGGTAACTTGCGTGCCCGGTAGCCCCACTGGTGAGCCGCACTGCCGCAGCCTGCGACGTTTCTGTAAGCTGCCGCGACGAAGGCCACGGTGCGCCAGCGCACGGTGCACCAGACTACGGAGGCTCCGCTGACTCGACGCGCGCTGATCACCGGCATTACCGGGCAAGACGGTTCTTACCTTGCGGAGCACCTAGTCGACCTGGGCTACGAGGTGTGGGGTCTGGTGCGCGGCCAGGCGAACCCGCCAGTCCGGCACCTGCGCCAGCTGCGCGGCGATGTCCGGCTGATCCGCGGCGACCTGCTGGACCAGGGCAGTCTCATCTCGGCGGTGGAGCGCGTCCAGCCAGACGAGGTTTACAACCTGGCCGCGATCTCCTACGTGCCGATGTCCTGGCAGCAGGCCGAGCTGACCGGCGAGGTCACCGGGCTCGGCGTGCTACGGGTGCTCGAGGCCATCAGGGTCTGCAGCGGGATCAGCGCATCGCGCACGCCAGGCCGTGGCCAGATCCGGTTCTACCAGGCATCAACCTCGGAGATGTTTGGCATGGCGCGGGAGAC
>DASQIW010000065.1:0-11909 GCA_035631375.1 Streptosporangiaceae bacterium | reverse complement strand
TTCTGACATGACGGTGCCGGATCACGCTGGCAGTCACGCCAGCCTGGAGTCTGGGCCGGTGCTGGTGGTGGATTTCGGCGCCCAGTACGCGCAGCTCATTGCTCGCCGGGTGCGGGAGTGCCGGGTCTACTCCCAGATCGTTCCGAGCACCATGACCGCAGCGGAGATGCTGGCCAGGCGGCCGTCGGCCATCATCCTGTCGGGCGGCCCGGCGTCGGTCTACGCTCCCGGAGCACCGCCGGCTCCCGACGGCCTGCTGACCTCCGGAGTGCCGATCCTGGGCATTTGCTACGGCTTCCAGCTCATGGTGCGCGACCTCGGCGGGGACGTCCGTCACACCGGAACGGGCGAGTACGGGGCGACCGACCTCTCCACGGCCGAGGCTGCTGGGGTTCTCCTGGCCGGCCTGCCGCGCCTGCAGCGGGTCTGGATGTCCCACGGTGACACCTGCGCCGCGGCGCCGCCGGGGTTCGCGGTCACCGCCACGACGGCGGGCACGGCGGTGGCCGCTGCCGAGGCGCCGGGACGCCACCTGTACGGCATGCAGTTCCACCCTGAGGTGCTGCACACCGAGCACGGCCTGGCGATGCTGCAGGCGTTCCTGGCCGCGGCTGGATGCCAGCCCACCTGGACCATGCGCAGCGTGATCGACGAGCAGACCGAGCGGATCGCCGCGCAGGTCGGTGCGGGCACCGCCATCTGTGGCCTGTCTGGCGGCGTGGACTCCGCGGTGGCTGCCGCACTCGTCCAGCGGGCCATCGGCTCACGGCTGACCTGCGTCTTCGTCGACCATGGGCTGCTGCGGGCGGGCGAGGCCGAGCAGGTGGAGAAAGACTTCGTCGCTGCCACTGGTGTCGACCTCAAGGTCGTCGACGCGGGTCCGGCCTTCCTGGCCGCTCTGTCCGGGCTGGGCGACCCGGAGGAGAAGCGCAAGATCATCGGCCGCGAGTTCATCCGCGCGTTTGAGCGTGCGGCGCGGGAGATCGCCGGTGCCAGCGATGCCGCCACGTTCCTCGTGCAGGGCACGCTCTACCCGGACGTCGTCGAATCCGGCGGCGGCACGGGGACCGCCAGCATTAAATCGCACCACAACGTCGGCGGGCTGCCCGACGATCTGGCCTTCGAGCTCGTCGAGCCGCTGCGGGATCTGTTCAAGGACGAGGTACGGGAGGTCGGCCGGCAGCTCGGCCTGCCCGAGGAGATCGTGTGGCGGCAGCCGTTCCCCGGCCCGGGCCTTGCGATCCGGATCGTCGGCGAGGTCACCGCGCAGCGGCTGCGGATCGTCGCAGCGGCGGATGCGATCGCCAGGGCCGAGCTATCGGCTGCGGGGCTTGACCGGCAGATCTGGCAGTGCCCGGTCGTGCTGCTGGCCGACGTGCGGTCGGTCGGCGTGCAGGGCGATGGACGCAGCTACGGCTACCCGGTCGTGCTCCGCCCGGTGACGAGCGAGGACGCCATGACAGCGGACTGGGCCAGGCTGCCCGACCAGGTGCTGGCCAGGATCTCCACGCGGATCACGAACGAAGTGCCGGAGATCAACCGCGTCGTGCTCGACATCACCAGCAAACCGCCTGCCACGATCGAGTGGGAGTAGGCGGACCAGCTGGCCCCGTCAGGCCGCGGCAGCCATGCTACGAAGCGGCCGACGGCAGAGAAATGGCCGCTTCATAGCACGCCGCCGTGTCCTGACGGTCAGCTGGTGAATCGCAGAACGAGCTGAACGGCACAACTGAGATGACACAGATTTGTGTTATCTCAGTTGTGACTGTAATCTCATGCGTATGCCGACTGATGCTGAGATCACGTTCGCGGACCACGCCGGCCGCCTCTATGCCCGCCGCTATGGCATGGCGCCCATGGTGGGCCGGCTGCTGGGATACCTGGCGATCTGCGACCCGCCCGACCAGGCCATCGCGGACTTGGCCGATGCCTTGCTCGCTAGCCGGAGTGCGATCGCCGGTGCGGTCAAGACCCTCGACACTCTCGGCCTGATCCGCCGCTCACGGGCCGCAGGAGAGCGGATGGACCGCATCTGGATCGATGTGACCTCGCCCCGATCGACGGGCTTTGACATAACCGAGTACAAGGAGCAAGGCGATCTGGCCCGCGAAGGCCTGGCGCTGCTGGCTGGTGCGCCGCCGGAGCGGCGGGCGGTGCTGCTGGAGTGGGCGGCCTTCGCGGACTTCCTGGTAGCGCGGCTGCCCGAGGTGGAGAAGGACTGGAAAGCCCACCGTGAATCGCTGCGCGCCGCTGGCGAGCTCCCCTGACATCCCACCGCACCACTGAAAGCGAGGAACCCGTGACGATCAACCTGGCTGGGCAGGCGATCAGCGCCCAGGCCGTGCAGAAGTCCTACGGCGAGCACGTCGTGCTGGACGGGGTCGACCTCAGGGTCGCCGAAGGCACCATCTTCTCCCTGCTCGGTCCCAACGGTGCCGGGAAGACGACCATGGTCAGGATCCTGTCGACGCTCATCCCGGCCGATGGCGGCGACATCCGGGTCGGCGGGCACAGCGTGGTCAGCGATCCGGACGCCGTACGCGCCCTGATCGGCGTCACTGGCCAGTTCTCCGCGGTGGACAACTATCTCACCGGCGAGGAGAACCTCCGCCTGATGGCCGACCTTCGCCACCTTGGCCGCCAGTCCGGACGGCGCCGGATCGACGAGCTACTCGAGCGGTTCGATCTGACGGACGCCGCGCGTAAGCCGCTCTCGACCTACTCCGGCGGCATGCGGCGCAGGCTGGATCTGGCGATGACCTTGGTCGGCGACCCGTCGGTGATCTTTCTCGACGAGCCCACCACCGGGCTCGACCCGCGTAGCCGTCGCACCATGTGGCAGATCATCCGCGAGCTGGTCACTGGCGGCGTGACGATCTTCCTCACTACCCAGTACCTCGATGAGGCCGACGAGCTGGCCGACTACGTCGCCGTGCTGAATCACGGACGGATCGTCGCCGAGGGAACTCCCGCCGAACTGAAGCGCAGAATTCCCGGTGGGCACATCCAGCTCCAGTTCGCTGCACCCGAGGCCCTGCGCGCGGCGGTCGGCCTGATCCCGAACGCCACTCCGGACGACGATCAGCTGATTCTGCAGGTCCCTGGCGACGGCAGTGTCGCCGCGGTGCGTCGCGTTCTCAACGAGCTGGACGACGCCAGCATCACCGTCGTGAACCTATCGATCCATACTCCCGATCTCGACGACGTGTTCTTCGCCGTCACTGGCAACGCCACCGCCGATCTCGCGACCCGCCAAGAAGAGGAAGCCCTCTTGCCATGACCTCCCTCACCTATACCCTCGCCGACTCGGCGACGATGCTGCGACGCAACCTCAAGCACCAGCTCCGCTACCCGTCTCTGACGCTCATGCTCGCAGGCTTCCCGATCGTGTTCCTGCTGCTGTTCGTGTACGTCTTGGGCGGCCAGCTCGGCAACAGCCTCGGCGGGCCCGGCGCAGGCGGTCGCGGTGTGTACCTCACCTATGTCGTCCCCGGCATCCTGATCATCACCGTGGCATCTGCCGCCCTCGGCACCGCGATCTCCATCGCCACCGACATGACCGGAGGCATCATCGACCGGTTCCGCACCATGGCCATCTCCCGTGGCGCCGTGCTCACCGGCCATGTGATCGGCAGCGTGCTGCAAACCCTCGCCGTTCTCGTGCTCGTTCTCGGCGTCTCCCTGGCGATCGGCTTCCGGTCCCATGCCAGCGCGCTTGAGTGGCTGGCGGCGGCCGGCGTCCTCGCGCTGTTCGCGTTCGGCCTCATCTGGCTGTCCGCAGCGCTGGGCCTGGCCGCGAAGAGCGTCGAGACCGCTAGCAACACCCCGATGTTCCTGACCTTGCTGCCGTTCCTGTCCAGCGGGTTCGTCCCGACCGCCAGCATGCCGGTCGGGCTGCGGCAATTTGCCGAATACGAGCCCTTCACTCCAGTTACCCAGACCGTCCGCGGCCTGCTCACCGGCGGGCCAATCGGCGCGCACGCGATCGCTGCCATCGCCTGGAGTGCCGGCATCGCTCTGGTCAGCTACCTGTGGGCGATTCGTCTCTACAACCGCCGCCGGGCAGCCCAGCCGAACTGAGTCAGCAGGGAGACTGTCGTCTTAGCCGAAGGTGACGGTCAGCTCAGCGATCAGGTCGCCGCTCCAGCGCAAGATCATCGTGCCGGTGGCGCCGCCGCTATCCCAGGCGAACCAGAGCTCGTCCACGTCGCCGGAGGAGGCTGTGCGCGTGACGGTGAGCGTGTCGGTGGGGGGCTGAGCGGTGTAGGCAGCTGCGATGGCGTCGCGCCCGGCAAAAGGGCCGACCGGCACGCCGGTGAAGCGCATCGTGGCGTCGGGCCTGAAGCGCCCGGCAAAGTCAGCCCAGTTGCCCGATCGCACGCAGTCGTTGAAGGCCGCGACGTGGCTGGCTGCGCGCTCGCTGATCTGCTGACCGCTCATCTGGCCGGGCGCCTAGATGGTGAACCGCAGGTTGCGGGCCGCCCGGTCGGCTAGCTCGTCGTCGCCTATCCAGCTCACCGTGCCGGTATCGATCTGCTCCTGCGGGTCGATACGGCCCGCCGCCAGCTGAATGAAGGTCGTCGAATCGGTGGTGAGCTCGACTGTCGGATCGTTCACCCGGTCAACCTGGCGCGCGCGACCGTCGACGACCACGGATATGTCCCGCTGGATCGGGCCGGTGAGGCGGAACACGATGCTGCTGCCGTCGGGCAGCCCGACCTTCTTGCCGACTATGTAGCCGATCGAGCTCACTACCTGCCCCAGGGCGATCTCGGCTCGCGGGCCGGCGTCATCGGTAGCCCACCCGAGCGGCGTGGTGATGTCGCGCTCGTGCACCCAGAAGTCGAAGATCCTGATCTCGAGGAACCCGCCGTAAGATCGCGGCCCGACCGGCGTCCACGATGCCAGGCCTAGGTCCGCATCCGTCAGCTTCGCCAGGTCTGCGCGACGGTCGGCGAAGATGCCGCGGATCCGGTCGGCGAACTCGCCGTCGTCGAGCCCGCTCACCTCGTCCTGGTACGGCTTGATCCGGTCGAGAGGCGCTGGCTCGTCGGCGCTGCCTGGCAGCCATCCGGTCATGACGCGTTCCATCATGCCGAGATGACCGACGACGTCCCGCGCCGTCCAGCCCGGGCAGAGCGACTGGGTCTGCCACTGCACGCTGTCAAGCCGGGTGCAGACGGACTCGATGGCGTCGTAACACTCCTGCATGCAGGCGGGCACGGTAGACAGGTCGGTCACGGCCGCTCCTTTGGCGCGAGGACGGGGGGAACGCCGACCCTATCGCGCGCGGCATAACTCAGCGCCAGCGCTCGAGCACCGGCGCCACCAGCAGCGCCTGATAACCGAACCTGGCCGGGAGCACCGGTAGGGGAGTACCGAACTCGATTGGCGTATAACGGACGCCGCTCCAGTGCCGGCCGTCCCCGACGGCCGTGCCGTCGACGTCGAATCTCGCCGCCGGGTCGGTGACCAGCGGCTCGGGCTCTGGGCCGTGCCACATTTCGAGCAACAGGCGTTGATTGTCGGCCGCGGGCAGGCCGTCGGTGGGCAACGTGCCCAGCAGCATGATGCGCTCGTTGGACTCTTCATGCCGGACGCTCCAGGCGCGGAATTCCTGGTGGTCTACGAGGTCTAGGAACGAGCGCCTGGTGGGAAAGCCGATAACCGCGACCCGGTCCCAGTTCAGCGAACTGGCAACCACTGTGGCGACCAGGCACGGCTCCGCACCAACCGAGCAAAGCAGCGGAATCGATGCGTCGGTGGCGGTACTCAGACCCGCTGCCGTGCCGCGACGCAGGCTCTGGTCTGCACCTGGCCGGAACTTACTCAGCCCGAGCATGTAGATGCGCCCATCGGCGTGGCCGACGCCTTCTCGGAGCCGCGTCGCATAGTCGGCGTCAATCAGGTCGATCAGACCGTACCCTGGCACCGCTCCCACGCTAGAGACGCACTCCGGGGGTGTCAATGTTCCGTTGTGTCAGGAAACCAGGGGTTGCTCGGGAGGTATATCGGCATACGACTTGCTCGCCGCGATCTCGCGCAGCTGGTGTATGCCGTCCCATACCTGAGCGAACGACGTATAGAGGGGAGCGGGCGCGAGGCGGATGCGATCGGGCGTCCGGTAATCAGCGATGACGCCGGTGCGGAGCAGCGCCTGGGTGAGCTGCCATGCATCGTCGTGCCGCAGGCTGACGTGCCCGCCGCGGCGGCTGGTGTCGCGCGGTGATGCGACGGCGAAGTCGAGCTCGGCGAGCCACGTGTCGGCGAGCGCGATCATGTACTCGGTCAGTGCTGCGCTCTTCTCGCGCAGCTGTGGCAGGCCCGCCTCCGCGAGCAGCCGGGCTCCCTCCTCGACGGCGATCGCGCCGATGATGTCGGGCGTCCCCGCCAGGAATGACGAGATACCCGGCGCCGGATCGTAGCGCGGGCCCATCTCGAACTGGTCGCGCTGGCCGAACCAGCCCCAGATCGGCTGCCGCAACTGGTGCTGGAGTTCGTTCCGCACGTACAGGAACGCCGGAGCGCCCGGCCCAGCGTTGATGTACTTGTAGGTGCAGCCGACGGCCAGGTCCGCGCCAGCCACGTCGAGCTGAACGGGTACGGCGCCCGCCGAGTGGCAGAGGTCCCACAGCGTGAGGGCACCCGCGTCGTGGGCGAGATGGGTCAGCGCCGCCATGTCGGCGAGCGCGCCGCTGCGGTAGGCAACGTGCGATAGCTCAACAAGGGCGACGCGGTCATCGAGAGCTTCGGCCAGTGCCTGCTCGCTGACGCCCCCGTCGATATCGGAGTGGATCGTCCGCAGCTCGCACGAGCGCTGGGCGGCGACGCCTGCCAGCACGTAGCGGTCCGTCGGGAAGTTGTCGTCGTCGGTGACGATGACGGTGCGGTCGGGCCGGGCGTCGAGTGCGGCCCACGCGAGCTTGTAAAGGTTGACGGTGACCGAGTCGCAGACGATCACCTGCCCAGCCTCGGCGCCGAGCAGATGCTCGGCGACCATGTCGCCGGCCTGCTGCGGCTGCCGAATCCAGTTGTCCCAGGAGCGGACCAGCCCGATGCCCCATTCCTGGTCGATGACCTCGGCGATCCTGGCCTGCGTCCGGATCGGCAGCGGCCCGAGCGAGTTGCCGTTCAGGTAGATGACATCGTCCCAGTTCGGCCGCACGAACCGGTCCCGGAAGTGCGCGAGCTGGTCAGCGGCATCCAGCGCCTCGGCATATGCCCGATCTGCGGAGAAACTGGCCACCAGCCAACCTTAGCCTGCGGGGCCTGGCCGTACGATCGACAGATGCCCTCAGCGGAACGCTCTGAGCCGCCGGCCCGCGTCCTGGTCATTGCGGCCCACCCTGACGACGTCGACTTTGGCTCCGCCGGCACGATCGCCGGCTGGACCGACGCCGGGGCGGCGGTCAGCTATTGCCTCGTGACCAGCGGCGAGGCGGGCGGCAGCGATCGATCGGTCTCGCGGGCCGAGATGGTCACCCTTCGGCAGGCCGAGCAGACCGCCGCAGCCAAGCAGGTGGGCGTGCACGATCTGCGCTTCCTCGGCTATCCGGACGGCCGGGTCGAGCCGACACTGGCCCTGCGGCGCGACCTTGCCAGGGTTATCAGGCAGCTGCGCCCGGAGCGGGTCGTGTGTCCCTCGCCAGAGCGCAACTACGCCCGGCTGGGCGTCGGGCATCCCGACCATCGCGCTGTCGGTTCCGCCGCGCTGGACGCCGTGTACCCGGATGCGCGCAACCCGTTCGCGTTCCCTGAGCTGCTGGCCGAGGAGGGTCTCGAGCCGTGGGTGGCGCGGGAGGTGTGGATCGCCGGCGGCCCGGCGCCCGACCACTACGTGGATATCACCGCGACCTTCGCCCGCAAGATCGCAGCGCTGCGCTGCCACGCGAGCCAGATCAGTGACCCGGAGGGACTGGAGCAGCGGCTGCGCGGCTGGCTGGCCGGCACCGCGGCGGCGGCCGGCCTGCCCGAGGGCAGCCTGGCCGAGGGGTTTCAGGTGCTGCAGACCGGCTGAGCCGCGCCACGTCCGGTGTCGGCGTGGCCGCTGGGTCTGGTGCGGCGGGGCGCACCGGCTTAGGTTTGGGCACAGGCGCATCTGGCTTCTCCGCGCGGCTGGCTACTCGCGCGCCCGGCCAGGCCGCCGGATTGCATTCAGGCTGGTTCACGGAGGTGTCTCTGCATGACGCATATGACCGTCACAGTCGACGGCGTCAGTTACTCCGATGACGTCGAACCCCGTTTGCTGCTTGTCCATTACCTCAGGGAAGTGCTCGGCAAGACCGGCACGCCGGTCGGCTGCGATACCTCGAACTGCGGTGCGTGCACCGTCCTGATGGACGGCCGGTCCGTGAAGAGTTGCGCCGTCCTAGCCGTGCAGGCGGACGGGGCGGATGTCACCACCATCGAGGGCCTGGCCAATGGCGCGCTCAGCCCCGTGCAGCGCGCGTTCCACACCGAACACGCGGTGCAGTGCGGCTACTGCACACCCGGCATGATCATGGCGACCACCGACCTGCTCCAAGACAACCCGAACCCCACTGACGAGCAAATCAGGGAGGGGCTTGAGGGCAATCTCTGCCGCTGCACCGGATACGAGAACATCGTCCGCGCCGTGCGGCGCGCCGCCGAGACGGGAGTGGGAGCATGACCGCCGTGCAGGAGGCGCCGGCCGCTGAACTCGGCAAGGCCAGGCTCCGGAAGGAAGACGCGAGGCTCATCACCGGACAGACCAACTGGACCGACAACATCAGGCTGCCCGGCATGCTGCACATGGCGTTCGTGCGCAGCCCGTTCGCGCACGCGAAGATCACTGGGGTGGACCTGAGCGCGGCACGCCGCATGCCCGGTGTCGTGGCGGCTTTCTCTGCCGCTGACTTCGGCGCCGAGCAGGGAAGCCTGCCGTGCGCGTGGCCGGTCACGGAGGACATCGTCATTCCGGCGCACCCGCCGATGGCTGTCGACGAGGTGCGGTACGTCGGTGAGGCAGTTGCCGTCGTGGTGGCGCGGGATCGGTACGCGGCCGCCGACGCGGCCGCCGCCGTTGACGTCGACTACGAGCCGATGCCCCCGGTGCTTGACATGCGGGAGGCGCTGAAAGACGGCTCGCCGAAGGTGCACGAGGCGGGCAACAAGAGCTACGAGTGGACGTTCGGCAACGGCGACATCGATGCGGCATTCCGCGATGCCCCGGTGGTGATCGAGCGCACGTACCGCCAGCAGCGACTCATACCGTGTGCCATGGAACCACGTTCCGTCGTCTCTCAGTGGGTCGGGGACGAGGTGACACTCTGGTCAGCAACGCAGATCCCGCACGTGCTCAGGTTTGCGCTGTCGGCGTTCTTCGCCATCCCCGAGCACAACATCCGGGTGATAGCCCCGGACGTCGGCGGCGGATTCGGGTCCAAGCTGCAGGTTACCGCCGAGGAGGTGCTTGCGGTCCTCGTCAGCCGGCGGATCGGCAAGCCGGTGAAGTGGACCGAGTCGCGTACCGAGGGCAACCTCACGGTGCACCATGGCCGGGATCAGTGGCAATACATCAAGATCGCTGCTGACCGCGACGGCCGGATCCGCGGGCTGTCAGTGGACCTGCTCGCGGACATGGGCGCGTACCTCATGCTGGTCACGCCGGGCGTGCCGCTGCTCGGTGCGTTCATGTTCAACGCGATCTACAAGATGGACGCGTACTCGTTCAAGTGCACCGGCGTGTTCACCACGAAGATGCCGACCGACGCCTACCGCGGCGCCGGCCGACCCGAAGCCACGTACGCAATCGAGCGGACCATGGACGAGCTTGCGCATGAGCTCGGCATGGAGCCGCTGCAGCTTCGCGAACGAAACTGGATCAAGCACGAGGAGTTTCCGTTCACCACCATCGCCGGGCTGACCTACGACTCGGGCAACTACGAGGCGGCCACCGCGAAGGCCAAGGAGCTGTTTGGCTACGACGCGCTGCGCGCGGAGCAGGCTGAGCGCAACACTAGGGGCGATAAGGTCCGGCTCGGCATCGGCATCTCGACGTTCACCGAGATGTGCGGGCTCGCGCCGTCGCGAGTGCTCGGCTCGCTGTCCTACGGCGCTGGTGGCTGGGAGCACGCGTCGATCCGGATGCTGCCGACCGGCAAGGTCGAGGTCGTGACCGGGTCCAGCGCGCATGGCCAGGGGCACGAGACGGCGTGGAGCCAGATTGTGTCTGACCAGCTCGGCGTGCCGTTCGAGGACATCAGGGTGCTGCACGGTGACACCCAGATCTCGCCGAAGGGCATGGACACCTACGGCTCGCGCTCGCTGGCCGTCGGTGGCATGGCACTGGTGGGAGCCTGCGACAAGGTTGTCGCCAAGGCGAAGGTGATCGCCGCCGCCATGCTGGAGGCCTCTGCCGACGACCTCGAGTTTGCCGCAGGCAAGTTCTCGGTCCGCGGCGACCCGGAGGCGGGCAAGACAATCCAGGAGGTCGCGCTGGCCACGTTCGCAGCGCACGGCCTGCCGGATGGCGTCGAACCGTCGCTGGACTCCGACGCCACCTACGACCCGGACAACTTCTCGTTCCCGCACGGCACGCACTTGTGCGCGACCGAGGTCGACACCGAGACCGGTTTCGTGAAGATCCGGTCCTACGTCGCGGTGGACGACGTCGGGGTGGTGGTCAACCCGCTCATCGTCGAAGGCCAGGTGCACGGCGGGATCGCCCAGGGCATCGCGCAGGCGCTATACGAGGAAGGCGTCTACGACGAGGCGGGCAACCTGATCACGACCACCCTGGCTGACTATCTCGTGCCATCAGCTTCCGACCTGCCCTCCTACCGGACGGCGCTCACGTCCTCGCCGGCAGACAACCGGCTTGGCGTCAAGGGAGTCGGCGAGGCGGGCACGATCGCGTCGACGCCCGCGGTGGTGAACGCTGTCGTGGACGCGCTCCGTCCGTTCGGTGTGTCGGACGTCGAGATGCCTTGCACGCCAGAGCGCGTGTGGCGGGCCATCTCGTCATCAAGCGGCAGTGCGGCAAACAGCAGTGCAGGAGGTGCGGCGTGATCCCGGCAAAGTTCGACTACGTCCGGCCGTCGTCCGTCGGGGACGCGGTGACCGCGCTGGCCGACGGCGGTGACGACGCGAAGGTCATCGCCGGCGGCCAGAGCCTGCTGCCGCTGCTGCGACTGCGGCTCGCCTACCCTTCGCTGCTCGTGGACGTCGGCGGGCTGGACGACCTCATCGGTGTCAGCGACGCAGGCTCGCATCTGCTGATCGGCGCGCGAACCACGCACTACCAGCTGGTGCACGATCCGCTGATCGGCCGGCACTGCGGCCTGCTGGCCGAGGCGGCCGCCATGGTCGCCGACCCTGCGGTCCGGCATCGTGGCACCCTCGGTGGTTCCATCGCTCACGCTGACCCGGCTGGTGATCTGCCCGCCGTGGTGCTGGCGCTGGACGCGACGCTGGTCGTCCGCGGCCCGGCTGGGGAGCGGGAGATGCCGGCTGGCGATTTCTTCGTCGACTACCTGACGACGGCGCTCGGGCCCGGGGAGATCCTTACGGGTGTCCGGGTACCGAAGCTCGGAGACGACTGGGGCTATCGTTATGAGAAGTTCCACCGGACCGCGCAGGCATGGGCGATCGTCGGCGTCGCGGCTCTGGTGCGGCGCTCCGACGGCCACGTGGCCGAGGCCCGGGTCGGGCTGACCAATATGGGTTCGGTTCCGATCAGGGCCGCTGCCGTGGAGGCGGCGGCGGCTGGGGCGCAGGCCAGTTCCGAGGCGCTGCAGGCAGCCGCTGCAGGTGCGGCCGAGGGAACTCAGCCGCCTGCGGACCTGCACGGGCAGCCGGACTACCGGCGCCACCTCGCGCGGGTGCTGACCGGGCGAGCTCTGGAGGCAGCGGCAGGAGTCTGATACATGGAGCTAGAGCACTCCTTC
>DASQIW010000064.1:0-19875 GCA_035631375.1 Streptosporangiaceae bacterium | reverse complement strand
GGTCCGCATCCCGACGATCCTGCGCAGCTACACGGGGGGTACCGCCGTGGTGTCGGGCGCGCCGGGCACCGTGCGCGACGTCATCGCCGGGCTTGATGCCGATTACCCGGGGATCGGCGGGCGACTGCTGGACGAGGGCGGCCGGCTGCGCCGGTTCGTGAACGTCTATGTCGGTGAGGAAGACATCAGGCTTGCGCAGGGCCTCGACACTCCGGTGCCGGCTGGCGGCCAGGTCTCCGTCATCCCGGCGGTGGCGGGCGGCTGACCGGCCAGCGCCAGGCCTGCTCTGATCCTGACCCCCGGGCCGGCTGCGACTCCAGGTGCTCCTGAAGTCGCCTGGTGCGGCGGCGACAGAGTAGGCGAGACGCGACAAGTTGCCACGGCTACAAGTCACGAGATGTAAAGTCATGTCCGGTCGCCGTTTGGTAGTGGATGCACGACAGTGAATTCTGCCGGTGAGGTCAGTACTGCGCCGCGATCAAACGGGTCCCGCATAACAAGGGCGGGACCCGCAGCCCGAGCAGAGTTAGGGAGTTGTTGGTATGGCTCAGGGCACCGTCAAATGGTTCAACGCGGACAAGGGCTACGGCTTCATCGCGGTCGACGGTGGTAGGGACGTGTTCGTCCACTTCTCCGCCATCCAGTCGGATGGCTACCGCACCCTCGAAGAGGGCCAGCGGGTGGAGTTCGAGATCACGCAGAGCGACCGGGGCCCACAGGCCGAGGCCGTGCGCACCGTCTAGGTCTTTGTAGCAAGCAAAGCCAGGAGCCCGGCACCGAGTGTTCTCGGTGCCGGGCTCTCGCATCTTTGTCGTTACCTGTACTAATGACGCATGTGGTCAGTTATCCGGACGCTATCGCTCTGACCTGCGGATATGACTAGTTAGCCGGCCCTTAGCTTGCACTCACCATGGCAGAGTGCTAAACATGTCGTTGGCACTCTCGGGGTGAGAGTGACAATGCAGTGACGTGATCGGGGCGATGAGGCCCTCCGGCGGCTGGGCAGGGACTGGCCGCAGGCGCGGCCGTCCGTCGCGGGCGTCGGCCCGGTCGACACGCAGGCGCAAAGTTCGCAGGAGGACTGCAAGCCTATGGCAGCGAAGATGATCGCGTTCAACGAGGACGCCAGGCGCGGCCTCGAGCGCGGCATGAACCAGCTCGCCGACGCCGTGAAGGTAACCCTCGGCCCCAAGGGCCGCAATGTGGTGCTCGAGAAGAAGTGGGGAGCCCCCACGATCACCAACGATGGCGTGTCCATCGCCAAGGAGATCGAGCTCGAGGACCCGTGGGAGAAGATCGGCGCCGAGCTCGTCAAGGAAGTCGCCAAGAAGACCGATGACGTCGCGGGTGACGGCACCACCACCGCGACTGTTCTCGCTCAGGCACTCGTTCGCGAGGGCCTGCGCAACGTAGCAGCCGGCGCCAACCCGATGTCGCTCAAGCGCGGCATCGAGGCTGCCGTCGAGCGGGTGAGCGAGGAGCTCTCCAAGCTGGCCAAGGACGTGGAGACCAAGGAGCAGATCGCTTCGACGGCCTCCATCTCCGCTGGTGACACCGCGATCGGCGAGATGATCGCCGAGGCGATGGACAAGGTCGGCAAGGAAGGCGTCATCACCGTCGAGGAGAGCAACACCTTCGGTCTCGAGCTTGAGCTCACCGAGGGCATGCGCTTCGACAAGGGCTACATCTCGCACTACTTCGTGACCGACCCGGAGCGGATGGAGACGGTCCTCGAGGACCCCTACATCCTGATCGTCAACTCGAAGGTCTCGGCTAACAAGGACATGCTGCCGCTGCTCGACAAGGTCGTGCAGTCCGGCAAGCCCTTGGTCATCATCGCCGAGGACGTTGACGGCGAGGCTCTGGCCACCCTGGTGGTCAACAAGATCCGCGGCCTGTTCAAGTCCGTCGCCGTCAAGGCGCCGGGCTTCGGCGACCGCCGCAAGGCCATGCTCGGTGACATCGGCATCCTGACGGGTGGCCAGGTCATCAGCGAGGAAGTCGGCCTCAAGCTGGAGAACGCGGACCTGGACCTGCTGGGCAGGGCGCGCAAGGTCGTGGTGACGAAGGACGAGACCACGATCGTCGATGGCGCCGGCGACGCCGAGCAGATCTCTGGCCGGGTGAACCAGATCCGTACCGAGATCGAGAACACCGACTCCGACTACGACCGGGAGAAGCTGCAGGAGCGGCTGGCCAAGCTGGCTGGCGGCGTTGCCGTCATCAAGGCTGGCGCCGCGACCGAGGTCGAGCTGAAGGAGCGCAAGCACCGCATCGAGGACGCCGTCCGCAACGCCAAGGCCGCGGTCGAGGAGGGCATCGTCCCCGGTGGCGGTGTCGCCCTGCTGCAGGCGGGCAAGGTGGCGTTCGAGAAGCTCGAGCTGCCGGGCGACGAGGCGACTGGCGCGCAGATCGTGCGCCGGGCGCTGGAGGAGCCGCTGAAGCAGATCGCCGTCAACGCCGGCCTTGAGGGCGGCGTGGTGGTCGAGAAGGTGCGCGGGCTGACCGCGGGCCACGGACTGAACGCCGACTCGGGTGACTACGTCGACATGTTCAAGGCCGGGATCCTCGACCCAGCGAAGGTGACGCGGTCTGCGCTGCAGAACGCTGCGTCGATCGCCGGGCTGTTCCTCACCACCGAGGCAGTGATCGCGGAGAAGCCGGAGAAGGAGAAGGCTCCGGCCGCTCCTGGCGGCGGTGACATGGACTTCTGATCGGACCGGCCCGCTCGGGCCGCTGCGATCGAGTCTCATCATGCGGGCAGTCCCCTGGCGCGAGGCGCCAGGGGACTGCCCATGTCAGGGCTGGTCCTAGGGGCAATTCGTCGCCCGGAGTCCGGATTGATCGGGCGCGCCGGCTCCACAAGGGAGCCGTGACGAGGGATCATCAGCCCATGAGCCCCCCCACCGAGCAGCTCATCCGGGATTACCTCAACCGGCTATCGGTTGCGGCCCGCGATCGGCTCGGGCCCGACGATCGGCGCGCGCTAGTCGAACGCACCCGCAAGCTCATCGAGCGGAAGGCGGACTTCGCCGGCCGCCCGACGACGCTGGAGGTGGGGAAGGTGCTCACCCGGCTCGGGGACCCCGCCGTCCTGGTGGAGCAGGAGTGGCGCAGGCTCGCCGCGGTCCGCGGTGAGTTGCCTGCGGACTCCCCGGCGCCGGCCGCGGTGCCGCAGCCTGCTGACTCAGACGAATCGTGGGAGCTGGCAGAGGCGGCCGAACCGGGCAGCAGCCGCAGCTTCCTGGCCTGGGCACTGCGCCGTGAGCGGGGCCGGGGCTGGCGCGGGAACTCGGGCTGGCCGACCGCAGCGCCCAGCGAGAACGGCACGTCCCACGACGGCGACGGCGCAGCGACAACTTCCGAGCCAAAACGACGGTTGCCGTCCATCGTCACGCGGCACGACGACACCGCGGCCTATCCGCAGTCCGTTCTTCCGGCCCTGGATGGCACGATCGTCGGCGCCGCCATGACCTCTGCGGACACTGCAGAGGCCGCCGGTGTCGCCGCAGCACCCGCCAATGGCACCAACGGAGTCAGCCGCACGGCGGCATTCGAAGGCGGGACCACCGACGGGCCCGAGGCCCCGGCTGAATCCGGCCGTGGCGGCGATGCGGTCAGGCTGCTCCGGACGCTGGCGTCAGCGGGCTGGCAGCAACCGCTGGAAGCGACCGCGATCATCCTGCTCGGCGTGGGCGGAGCCATCTTCCCGCCGGTCTTCTTGCTCGGCGCCGCCGTCGCGCTCGGGTCGAAGTTGTGGCACTACCGGGATAAGTGGGCCGGTCTCGTGCTGCCGCCGGTACTGACGATCATCGGGGTCGCCGCGGGCATCGCGTTCGGCGGCAGGAGTCACGGTCTGCACGACGCCTGGGTCGCGCTCAACGTCGTCAGCCGGGTCGCCGCGCTGATGGGCGCCGCGTACCTGGCCTGGCGGATGGGGCCTGGCCGCCGGCCGCCGCCTGCGCCGCCATGGCACAAGCCGCACCGGGTCACCTGATCCTGGCGCCAGAGCAGCGGCCGGACCGCCCTCCCGGAAGCTGCCTGACCAACGGATCAGGCCGTGAACGGCTACCCTTACTCGGGCAGCCACCAGCGCCTGCTCGTTCCCGTTCCTCCTGGTGTAAGGTCTCGCTCGTGCCTACTGGCAAGGTCAAGTGGTATGACGCCGACAAGGGCTTCGGCTTCCTCACCCGGGATGACGGGGGTGAGGTGTTCGTGCATTCCACGGCCCTGGAGTCGGCTGGCACGCCGCTCAAGCCTGGCCAGCGGGTGGAGTTCGGCATAGCAGAAGGCCGCCGCGGGACCCAGGCGCTCCAGGTTCGCGTGCTGGAGCCTCCGCCCACGGTTGCCAAGGTAGCCCGCAAGAGCCCGGACGAAATGGTCTTGATCATCGAGGATCTCATTAAGCTCCTCGACGGTGTTTCCAACACCTACCGCCGCTCAAAGCACCCGGATAGCCGCGACTCCAAGAAGATCGCTGCCGTGCTTCGGGCGGTCGCTGCCGACCTCGAGAGCTGACCGCTAGCGGCCGCTCGAGCCGGCGGAGCGAGAGCCGGGCTTGGCGGGGCGTGCGGGCTGGTCAGGACCGCTGACCACTGGCCGCGGTCGCGAGAGCCGTCGTCGGCGCGTGACCAGCAGCCACAGCAGCGAGAGCGCGAGGCCTGCCGCTGCGATCGTCAGGCCCGCGAAACCACTGCCGCTCAGCGAGAACAGCAGGCCGAGGAGGCCGCCTCCCACCAGCGCCAGCTGGTGCACGGTCTCGCTGAAGGCGAACGCCGATGAGCGTTTTTCCTCGGGTATCTCCCGCTGCAGGATGGAGTCCAGGCCCACCTTGACAAGCGTCTGGCTGATCGCAGCGGTGAGCGCGATGATCAGCACCGACGGGAGCCCGAACATGATCGCGCAGGCGATGCTGGCGATCGTGGCGAGCCCGAGCACCGCGAAGATCATGGCTTGCGGCCAGCGGGACCGGAGCGCAGAGCCGATACCGGTGCCTAGCATCCCGCCAGCCGCAATCGCGAGCGCCAGACCGCCGAGCGCGACCTTGTCGGACACGTGCCCGAAGCGCTCGGTCCGCAAGACGAACACCAGGAACAAGAGCAGGAAGCCGTAGAACGCCCGGATAGCGGCGTTGGCCTTCATCGCCTCGCCTACCACAGGTCCCACCATGGGGAGGAAGGATGCCCGCCGCGCGCTCCGGGGCCTGGCCGGCGATCCGAGCGGAATCGTGGTGCGACCGTCGGCGCCAGCCGCCGTGGCGGCGCCACGCACCCTTGCGTTGCGCTGAGATTCGCCAGGGAACGGGGTCGTCTGCCTGACAGTCGGCCCGTCTGCGCGGCCGTTGCCGCTCGCCCCGTCGTGCGCAGGAGCGTCGACCGTCTTGGGCAACCGCAGGCCGGGAACCATGGCGAGCAGGTAAATCACCGTGCCGATCCGGAGCACCCAGGCGGCGGCGTGGTCACCGCCGCCCAGGACCTTGTCAATGCCCAGGGCCAGTGCCGCGCCGAGGCTTGTCGCGATCAGGGAGGCCATGTTGGATCGAGCGTTGGCGCTCACCAGGGTGAGCCGGGGCGGCAGGAGCCGCGGCGTGACCGCGGCTCTCGTGACCACATAGGCCTTCTGCAGCACCAGGATGCCGAAGGCAGCTGGCAGCAGCGTCAGCGTGTCCTTGTGCTCGGCAGCCCCTGACATCCCCCAGCACAACAGGGCGCGCGCGAGCAGCGTGCCCGTCAAGATGAACTTGTTGCCCTGGCGAATGCGGTCGAGCAGCGGGCCGATCAGGGGAGCAAGGATGGCATAGGGGGCGATTGTCACCAGTAGTGCGACCGCGGCACGCCCCTGCGCCTGCGCGACGGACGCACTGAAGAACAAGCTGCCCGCCAGGGCGATGGCGACGAACGCGTCGCCGATACCGCCTGCGGCAGTGAGCTCCAGCAGGTGAGAGAACCCCGTCCGGCTGGCGCCCGAAGCGCCGGAAAGCCGGTGCACGAAACGGCCCGCGCCGCTGGTCGTCGAGGCGGCGATCCGGCCGGCCCGCCGGGATGCGGCGACGAACGACCGGCCAGCCTTGCGCGTCCGCTCGGCTGTGCCTGTGCCGCCCATGCCTCAAGTATTCGTCCTGGGCGGTACTGCACAAACACGGCGCGCTCCTTCCGTGGGGCCAATGATCCGCCCCGGGCCCGCGCATGCCACCTGATGAGGGACAATTGCTAGTTGTGAGCCCAGTTCGTATCCGTGCCGCCACGCTCGACGAGGCCTGTGCCGAGGCCACTGACCTCGCCCGCAGTGCGGCAGTGGAGGTTGCCGGAGCGGATGTCGTCGGCGATCATGCCGGCGTGTTCGCCGAGGACGAGCGCGTCGCCACGCACCTCTTTAGCTGCCAGGACGGGGCGTACCGGGGGTGGCGGTGGGCGGTAACGGTGGCGCGCGCCTCGCGGGCGAAGAATGTCACGGTCAGCGAGATGGCGCTGCTGCCAGGTCCCGACTCGCTGCTGGCGCCGCCCTGGGTGCCGTGGAGCGAGCGGGTCCGACCGGGCGACCTTGGCGTAGGCGACCTGATGCCCGCCGACGAAGACGACGAGCGCCTGGTCCCAGCCGCGATTCTCCGGGGGGACGAGGGGTTGCTCGACTGGGACGAGTCGGCCGAGCTGAGCGCGGCCGGGGCTAGTTCTCCGGCCGAGCCCGCTGCGGATGCCGCCGTCAGTCCCGGTCCGGGCGAGACAGTGCCGGTCGGCCGGGCCAGGGTACTGTCAGCGATCGGCCGCGATTCGACCGCGGCACGCTGGTACAGCAGCGAGCACGGGCCGGGCACGCCGCTCGCCAGGGCAGCGCCGGGCCCGTGCCTGACCTGCGGCTTTCTGACGCCGCTTGCCGGGCAGCTGGGTCAGCTCTTCGGCGTGTGTGCCAACGAGTTTGCGCCGGATGACGGCCGCGTGGTCTCGCTTGACCACGGCTGCGGCGCACACTCCGAGGCGACCTCCGTCCGGCCGGGCGCCGGGGCGCAGCCGCCGGTCATCGACGAGGTGGGGTATGACCTCGTCGACATGCCGGGGGTCGCGCTGGCGGACACGGTTTTCGAGTCGCTCGATCACGAGTCCTGATCTGAGCCTGGCCGCTGCTCGCGGGTCAGGCGCCGCTCCGTCGCCCGCTGCCGTGACCGCTTCAGGTATGGCACGTAGACCAGGCCGAACAGCCCCATGGCCGTGCCGAGAGCCGCTACCCAGATCCACCACCGGTCAGCTGCGGGCAGCTCGCTGCGCACCGCCAGCAGGACGATAAGCGCGATCGCGAATCCGGCGGTAATGACCCCGGTGATGAGTCGGTCGTCGCCCTCGAGCGGCGGCGGCGCGGGGCGCAGCGGAGGGGTCATCGCCCCAGGCTATCCGTCCGCCGCGGACCCGTGTCGGGTCAGAGCTAGCGCGAGCGCCGGCGCAGCCGACGACTTCCGGCCAGCATGAGCAGCCAGCCTCCGCCCGTCAGGCCGGTGCCGATGGCAGCAACCAGGATCCCGTCGAACCCCGCGTCCGGCAGCTGCCGCTGCTGGTGCGGCTGGCTGTCGCGGACCGTGACCGCCGCCGCCCGATCCGCCGCGCCCGGCACCGGCGCGGCACTCGCGCCTGACGTACCGAGGATGACCTGGCCGCCTAACAGCACACCAGCCGCGAGCGCTCCGGCCCGCCGCCGCCATCGCCGCGTCTCCATGAGGATTACCCCCAGACCACGGCCGCCTGGCTGACCTGCCCCGGCTCGGCCTGCTGCGCACCGTGCGTACTCATAACCGTATATCACGCACGGTTACGAGTGGTAGCTTAACGCGACGATTTCCAGTTCAGGGGCCTTTTCCGACCGGTCACGGTTTTGCTGAGACGGCGGGTCGCCGGGGTCGTACGCGTGATAGCTGCGCCGGGCGTGCCACCGTGCGACGATGCTGCAGACCGCCTACGGATCCGCGGAATACTGCACCTTTGCGTATAGTTAGCAAAGGTAATGAGTCAGGTTAATGAACATGACAACGCCACACCACACCAGGTCGGACGCGGGTCTGGCCACTGCGCTGCGGATCTCCGTGAGCCGTCTCGCGCGCAGGCTCCGGGCAGAGCGATACACCGCGGGTCTGGAGCCGGGCCTGTCCGACACCCAGCTAGCCGCCCTGGCAACGCTGGAGCGGCGTGGCCAGATGACGCCCGGCGAGCTGGCCGATCACGAGAAGGTGCAGCCGCCATCCATGACCAGGGTGATCGCGGCCCTGGAGGAACGCGGCCTGGTCAGGCGGGCGCCGCACGCTACCGACCGGCGGCAGGTCGTGCTGACCGCGACCGCGCAGGGCCGGGCGGTCGTCGAGCAGTCGCGGCAGCTGCGGGAGGCCTGGCTGGCATTGCAGCTGCGAGAGCTGACGCGGGAGGAGCTGGCGACCCTGCGGGCGGCCGCGCCGATCCTGGAGAAGCTCAGCCAGTCCTGACCTCACGGAGCCGTTCCGGCCGCAGGACCTTCGACTCGCTGCGGTCAGCTAACTTCCGGCTTTTCGCGGCGGGTCAGGTGGTATCGAACACCGGCAGCTGGATGCAGCGCGTCGCGCAGGACTGGTTGGTGCTGCAGTTGACCCACAACAGCGGCACCGCGCTGGGCATCACCACCGGTCTGCAGTTCCTGCCGCTGCTGCTGTTCAGCCTCTGGGGCGGCGTGATCGCCGACCGCTATCCCAAGCGACGGATCCTGATGGTGACGCAGACCGTCATGGGCGGACTCGCGCTTATCCTCGGCCTGCTGTCGATCACCGGCTCCGTCCGGATCTGGCAGGTCTATGCGCTGGCCTTTGGCCTGGGCCTGGCCACCGTGGTGGACAACCCGACGCGGCAGGCTTTCGCCGTGGAGATGGTCGGCACCGAGGGGGTGGCGAACGCCATCGCGCTGAATAGCGCGGTCTTCAATCTGGCCAGGATCGCCGGCCCTGCGATCGCCGGGGGCGTCATCGCAGCTCTGGGCGTACCGACTGCATTCCTGCTCAACGCCGCGTCCTACGGCGCCGTGCTAGTCGGACTGAAGTTGATGCGGACCGCAGAACTGCACCCCGCGCGGCGCGCGGAGCGCGGGCCTGGCCAGCTGCGGGCGGCGCTGTCGTACGTGCGCGCCCGGCCGACCCTGTGGATGCCGATGGTCCTTGTCTTCTTCGTGTCCACCTTCGGGATGAACTTTCAGGTGACGACGGCGCTGATGTCGCGGACAGTGTTCGGAACAGGGGCCGGCGCGTTCGGGCTCGCCTCAGCCGTGTTCGCGGTCGGCGCGCTCGCCGGCGCGCTGTTCGCGGCGCGGCGCGGCCGGCCGACCCTGCGGCTCCTCGTGGCCACGGCGCTTGCCTTCGGCGTGCTCGAGATCCTGACCGGCCTCATGCCGGACTACCCCGCATTCCTGATCGCGCTCGTGCCGACAGGGCTAGCCATGATCATGTTCACGACCGCGGCGAACTCCAGCACTCAGCTCGGCACTGCTGCCGACATGCGTGGCCGGGTCATGGGCCTGTACATGCTGGTGTTCCTCGGCGGCACTCCGCTCGGCGCGCCGCTCGTCGGCTGGCTCGCAGCGGAGTACGGCACACGGCTGAGCCTCATCACCGGCGGGGTGATCTCCGCAGCAGCCGCGGTCGTCGTGGCGGTCTTGCTGGCCCGTTACCGCGGTGCGCGACTGCTCGGCTATCTCAGGCCGGCGCTGGCCCACATCACGTCCTGACAACACCTGCGTTCCTGGTGACAGAATCTGATGTCAGCCACCGAGTCAAGGAGCCGAGCATGCCTGTCACCGGCCGCCTCACAGCGGCGCCCGGCGTTGCGCCGGGACCGGGATTCGCGCACGCGGTGAGCGTCGCGGGGCCGCTGGCCTTTGTCGCTGGACAAGTGGCGCTCGACGCCGACGGCGCGCTTGTCGGCCCTGGCGATCTCCGCGCGCAGACCAGGCAGGCGCTGGCGAACCTCCATGCGATCCTCCGTGAGCTGGGGGCGGACTGGCCGGACGTAGCCCGCTTCGGCTGGTACGTGCTGGACGCCAGCGCTGTCCAGGTCATCCGCGATGTCAGGGACGAAATGATCAGGCCAGTGCTCGGCGATCGCGCCAATCCGGCCAGCACGCTGGTGCAGGTGGCCGCGCTGGTCCGGCCCGAGTTCCTGATCGAGGTGGAAGCGGTCGTGGCACTGCCCGCAGGCTAGTCAGGGTGATCTGGGCGGTCGGCACCTGATGCAATGGCGGCATGAGGCTGTTCGTCGCCGTGACCCCGCCCGATGGTGCGCTGGCGGAGCTCGAGCACGCGGTAAGCCCGCTGCGGGCCGCCGCGCCTGAGCTGCGCTGGACCGGGATGGGCTCATGGCACCTGACGCTGGCCTTCCTCGGAGAGGTGCGCGAGGAGGTCCTCACGGATCTCAAGGCGCGGCTGGAGCGCGCGGCACACCGTCATCCGGCGCAGCGGCTGGCCATCGCGGGCGGCGGTGCCTTCCCCTCAGCGCGCCGGGCCCAGGTCCTGTGGGCGGGCTTTGCGGCCGACGATAAAGCCCTCGCGGCTCTTGCCGATTCGGTGGCGGCGGGGGCTCGGCGGGCCGGCGCGCCGCCACCTGGCCAGCACCGTCGGTACCGCGCCCACCTCACCCTCGCCCGCTGCCGGTCGCCTGCGGACGTGTCAGCGCTGACCCAGGCCCTCGCGGGGTTCAGCGGCTCCGCCTGGACCGCGACGTCGGTTCACCTGATCCGCAGCCAGCTGTCATCCGGCCCGCCGCAGTACGAGGACCTCGCAGCCTGGCCGCTGCAGCAACCAGCGGCTCAGAGTCGCTCCAGCACATAGTCGATGCAGCTGGTGAGCGCTTCGACGTCGGCTGGCTCGACCGCAGGGAACGTGCCGATGCGCAGCTGGTTGCGGCCAAGCTTGCGATAGGCGTCGGTGTCGACGATCCCGTTAGCCCGGAGCGCCGCCGAGATGTCGGTCGCCGTGACGGTATCGGCGAAGTCAATCGTCACGACCACCGGTGAGCGCTGCGCGGGGTCAGCCACGAATGGCGTCGCGAGAGTGGACTTGTCCGCCCAGTTATAGAGGATGCCCGAGGAGCTCGCAGTGCGCTCGGTCGTCCAGGCCATGCCGCCCTGGCTCTGCATCCAGTCGATCTGCTCGGCCAGCAGGACCAGTGTGGCGACCGCAGGGGTGTTGTAGGTCTGCTGCAGCCTCGAGTTGTCGATCGCGGTCTGCAGCGACAGGAACTCCGGGATGTAGCGCCCGCTGGCGGCAATCCGGCCGGCGCGGTCGACGGCCGCCGGTGACAGCAGCGCGATCCACAGCCCGCCGTCGGACCCGAAACACTTTTGCGGCGCGAAGTAGTACGCGTCGAACTCGCCGGGGCCGACGGAGATGCCGCCAGCAGCGCTGGTCGCGTCGACGAGCACAAGCGCGCCGTCGTCGGCGCCCGCAACCCGCCGGATCGGCATGGCGACGCCCGTCGAGGTCTCGTTATGGGTGAGCGCGTAGGCGTCGATGCCAGGCTCCGCGACTGGCAGCGGGTGCGCACCGGGCGCTGATGTGATCACGAAAGGATCGGCGAGCCATGGAGCCATCTGGGTCACGTTCGCGAACTTCGCCGAGAACTCGCCGAAGGCCAGGTGCTGCGCCTTGTTGCCGATCAGCCCGAACGCCGCCGTTTCCCAGAACGACGTCGTGCCGCCATTGCCCAGCACGACCACGTAGTCCTCAGGCAGCCCGAACAGCGTGGCCAGGCCCTCGCGCACCCGCCGCACGAGCCCTCGCACTGGTGCCTGCCGGTGCGATGTGCCGAGCAGGTTCCGGCCCGCCGCGCTGAGCGCGTCCAGCTGGGCGGCACGGACCTTGGTGGGGCCGCTGCCGAACCGGCCGTCGGCGGGCCGCAGGTCGGGCGGAATGACGATCGCGGTTGGCTCAGACATTCTGATCAAACACCTCGTCTGCTCCGGGGACCTCGAGGACGGAGCGTGCCTTCGGTCCCACGTAGTTGGCACTGGGCCGGACCAGCCTGCCGGTCCGCTTCTGCTCAAGGATGTGCGCCGCCCAGCCGGCGGTCCGCGCGCAGGTGAACATCGACGTGAACATGTGGGCGGGTACCTCGGCGAAGTCGAGGATGATGGCGGCCCAGAATTCGACATTGGTCGCGAGCACCCGGTCCGGGCGGCGGGCGTGCAGTTCGTCGAGTGCCGCCTTTTCCAGCGCCTCGGCGACCTCGTACCGCGGCGCACCGAGTTCTCGCGCGGTCCGGCGGAGCACCCTGGCCCGCGGGTCCTCAGCCCGGTAGACCCTGTGCCCGAAGCCCATGAGCCGATCGCCGCGGTCCAGCGCCTGCTTGACGTAGGCGGTGGCGTCGCCGGTCTTCTCGACCTCCTCGATCATGCCGAGCACCCGCGCGGGGGCGCCGCCGTGCAGCGGGCCGGACATGGCGCCAACGGCGCCGGAGAGGGCTGCCGCGACGTCGGCACCCGTGGAGGCGATGACCCGGGCGGTGAAGGTCGACGCGTTCATGCCGTGCTCGGCAGCCGATACCCAGTACGCGTCAATCGCCTTGACGTGCCGGGGATCAGGCTCGCCGCGCCAGCGGATCATGAAGCGCTCGGTGATCGTCCTGGCCTCGTCGACGCGCTTCTGCGGCACCATGGGCAGGCCGAGCCCGCGGGCTGCCTGGGCGACGAACGAGAGCGCCATGACCGACGCCCTGGCCAGGTCGTCACGAGCCTGCTCGTCGCTGATGTCCAGGAGCTGGTGCATGCCCCACGCGGGGGCCAGCATGGCGAGGGCGCTCTGCACGTCAACCCGGATGTCGCCGGAGTGGACCGGGATCGGGTAAGGCTCGGCGGGCGGCAGGCCGGGAGCGAACTTGTTGTCGACGAGCAGCCCCCACACGTGCCCGTAAGAGACGTGGCCGACGAGTTCCTCGATGTCGACGCCTCTGTACCGGAGCGCGCCGCCCTCTTTATCGGGCTCGGCGATCTCCGTCTCGAACGCCACGATGCCCTCGAGCCCAGGCACAAAGTCCGACATTCGTGCTCCTCCGTCTCCATCTCGGGGACAGGCTGGCAGCTAGCAGGGGGTCGGGCCGCGTGTCGGGCGGCCGCGCCAGCGTGCCGTCGTTAGCCTGCGGCACTATTCAACCTCGGGCCCGCCGGGGTCAGATAACCCGGTCCGGTCCGGCTCGGCCGGTCGCTGCGGGCAGGTCGCCGGCCGGGATCGCGTAGCAGCCCTGCCAGCAGATGCGAGATGATCGCTATCCGTGGAGCCAATGCCCTACGCCGCCGGCAGCGGTCTTGCTGCAGCGCTCGGCTTGCCGGAGACGCTCGAGGAGCACCTGCTGCCCGAAGAGCCGATGGAGCTCTTTGACCGGTGGATGGCCGACGTGGTCCGCGCCGGCCTGCCCGAGCCGACGGCGATGGTGCTCGCCACGGTCTCGGCGGACCAGCGGCCGCGGGCCCGGATGGTGCTGCTCAAGGACGCCGACGCGGCAGGATTTACTTTCTACACAAACCGGACTTCGCGCAAGGCAAGCGATCTGGCCGAGGTGCCCACGGCGTGCCTGGTGTTCCCCTGGTACCCGTTGCAGCGGCAGGTGATCGTCGAGGGTCCGGTGGCTCCCTTGTCGACCGCCGACAGCGAGCCGTACTTTCACAGCCGCCCACGCGGCTCCCAGCTGGGCGCCTGGGCTAGCCGACAGTCGACGGAGCTGGCGTCCCGTGCCGACCTGGAGCGACGGTACGCAGACCTGGAACGCCGCTGGCCGGAGGGGACGCAGGTGCCGATGCCGGACTTCTGGGGTGGCTACCGGCTGCGACCCGACAAGATGGAGTTCTGGCAAGGCCGACCGAGCCGACTGCACGACCGGTTCCGCTACAGCCGGCAGCAGGCTGGCTGGGACGTGCGCCGCCTCGCTCCCTGAGCACCCGTCCTGAATCCTGACGGGCTCGTGAGGACAGCCACGCCTACAGCTCGGCCCGCACCTCCGCCGCGACGCCGAGCCACGCGTCGACGTCAGCGGCGGTATTTTCGCGGATCGCCCAGTCGACTAGGCGGAGGCTCATGTGTGCCCAGCAAGCCAGCCGCAGCCGGCTGGGCGCCGACTCGCGCAATAGGCCGCCGACCCAGCGGCCAAGCTCGGGCGCGCGCCGGGCCAGGTCGAAGCGCAGGGTCATCAGGTCGAGCGCCCCGTCACCGCGGCCAGCCCCGTCCCAGTCAACAACCCCGGTGACTTCTCCGACGCCGTCCACCAGGACGTTCTCCGGATGCAGGTCGAAGTGCACGAGATCATCGCCGACGAGGTGCTCGGGCAGCTCGGCGCCCGCGTCCTCGATCACGGCAAGGAGCCGGGCGGTCCGCCGATCGTAGCTGGCCATCGCGCCGTGCAGGCAGAAGCCCGGCCCGTCGGTCCGCAGGAACAGCGAAGGTGCTGGCAGCTCGGTGCGATCTGCCAGCAGGCCGCGGCATCGGCGGGTCACCTCGACCATCGAGGCCACAGTCCGCCTGGAAGCTGTGGCTGGCACCGAACCCGGCAGCAGCTCTTGAACGATGGCCGTCACGCTGGGCAGGGCGAGGACCAGCTCGTAGCGGGGGGCGGGCACGCCCGCGACCCTCGCGGCCACCGTCAGGCCCGCCGCGAGCTGGGCCGCCTCCAGACCACCCGGCGGCCCCGCGGTCAGGACTGACCGGTGCCCGTCCGCCCAGCGCACGAAGCAAGCGCCGATCTGCCCGCCCCGGCACCGGCCTTCGTCGACGAGCGTGATCCCTGTCGCAGCGGTCAATTCGGCCAGCACGGTCGCGGGCTGCCAGCGAGCTGCGCGCGGGTAATCGGCGGGGCCTGATTCAGCAGGTTCACCAAGGAGCGGGTGCGGCATAGCATCGATTCCGGAGGTTATTGCTAGTGACGGCGCACGGTCTCATCGATACGACCGAGATGTACCTTCGCACGGTCTACGAGCTCGAGGAAGAAGGTATTGTGCCGCTGCGCGCACGGATCGCCGAGCGGCTTTCGCAGAGCGGGCCGACTGTCAGCGAGACGGTTGCCAGGATGGAGCGGGACGGCCTCCTGCGGGTCGAGGACGGCCGCAAGCTGGCGCTGACCGAGACCGGGCGCATGCTGTCGACCAGGGTCATGCGCAAGCATCGGCTGGCGGAATGCCTGCTGGTCAGCGTCATCGGACTGCCCTGGGAAGAAGTTCACATAGAGGCATGCCGGTGGGAGCATGTCATTTCTGACAGTGTCGAGCGACGGCTGGTGGAGCTGCTCGGATATCCAGTTCGGTGCCCCCACGGGAATGTCATTCCCGGTCTGGCTGAGCTGGGAGTTCCTGACGATGCGGCGCAGCGGGCCGATGCCGCCACGACCGCTGACGACATCGCGATGACCAGCCTTGCCATTGCGGGCGGCGATCAGGTTGTCGTCAGCCGTATCAGCGAGCAGGTCCAAAGTGACGCGGCGCTCATGCTTAGACTCAAGACCATTGGGATACAACCCGGACGCGAGGTGACGCTTGCGGCCAGCGATAGCGGTATACGGGTGACGGGTGTGGACAGGGTCGACGCTGACGGAGCGGACTTGCCTGCGGAGATTGCTGCGCATGTCTTCGTCACGCGGGTGTGACGGCGACCGGTGAGCCGCCTATGAACCTGCAAGGTGCCGCATCGCAGCCGCAGCTGAGCGCGAGCGAAGTCCTCGAGCGCGTCTCCACCGGAGTTGTCGTCACGGACCGGAATTGTGTCGTGCTCTACGCCAACTCCTTCGCCGTAACGTTGTTCGGCTTTCCGGACGAAGCCGAGCACGTGACAGGCCGGCCCCTGCTGTCGCTAGGGGTCGAGCAGTCGGACGCAGCCACGGTGCAGCACATGGCGGATAACGTGCTCCGTGGCTGGCCCTGGGAAGGCACCTTCGCGAGCCAGCGGATGGACGGCACCAGGGTGTTCGTCCGCGCGCACGCCGCGCCGATGCGTGATAGCCGGGGCGAGATCACCGGGATCGTGATCATGGCCAGGGAGGCGACCCGTCGCGGGGGCCAGCGTGCGAGCGACCGGATCGGCCTGCTGGAGCGCATTGGCGAGCGCCTTGCCAGCTCACTCGAACTCGACGTCACGCTGCGCCAGGTAGCCGAGACCTTGGTACCGCAGTTTGCTGATCATTGCTTCGTCGACCTGTTGCACGGGGACACGCTGATCCGGCGTTCTCAGCTGCACGCGCGTGGCTGGCTGCCCGAGCCCGGTACCTGGGCTGAGGTCGGTGAGCCAGTCAGGTATCCCAAGGGGCATTTCTGCGAGCTGGCCATGTCTCGGCAGGAGACGGTCATCGCCGATCTCAAGGAGGGCGACTACCCGGCACCGAGCGCGAAGAGCCTGCGGGCCGGTCAGACCGTCGGCCTGACGTCCGTGCTCGCGGCTCCGCTGGTCGCGCGGGGCCAGTTGCTGGGCGTGATGAGCCTGGGCCTGTCCCTGTTGACGGACCGGGATGAGCGGCATTACGGCGCGGACGACCGTGACTTCTTGAGCGCGATCGCCGGGCGGGTGGCGATCGCCATCGACAACTCCCTGCTGTTCGAGGAGGAGCGGCGCACTGCGCTGGCGTTCCAGACGAGCCTGCTGCCGAAGAACCCGCCTTTCGTGGACGGCCTGGAGGTCGCGTATAAGTACGTGCCGGCCAAGCCGCTGGAAACTCACGGGCAGGGCATCCAGACCCAGGTCGGCGGGGACTGGTACGACATCATCCCGCTGTCGGCGGGCCGGGTCGGCATCGTCATCGGGGACGTCGAGGGCCGCGGCGCCCGGGCTGCAGCGGTCATGGGTCAGCTCCGTGCTGCGCTGCGCGCATTTGCGCAGGACGACAAGTCGCCCGCGGAGATCCTGCGCAGGCTGGACGACTGGGTCCGCTCGCTCGACCTTCCCGCCCCCGACGGACGCGGCGAGGCCGCACCGGATCCGCCGACGGTGAGCTGCACGTACCTCGTGTACGACGCATGGTCCAGGACGCTGTCGTTCTCCAATGCCGGGCATGTCCCCCCGCTTATCGTGCGCGGCCGCCAGGTGAGGCAGCTCGAAATCAGGGACCGCGGTGTCCTGCTCGGGGTGCGCGGCAAGGGTGTGGCCGGGCTGCCGACCTACCGCGAGGAGATGCGCTACCTGGCGCCAGGCTCGACGCTCGTCTTCTACACCGACGGGCTGGTCGACCGGCGGCAGCGCGCGGACGGAAGCGGGGTCTACACCGACGCTGAGGTTCAGCGCATGCTGCAACGCGCGGTCAGAAAGGCCGCGGATGGCCCGGTCGATCAGGTGGCCGAGGCAGCAGAGCATGCGGTGCCCGGCGAGATCGATGACGACATGGCCGTCGTCGTCGTCCGAACGTCCGAGGCCGATCTGGCGTCGTGGGAGGGCCAGTTCCCGGCTGAGCCCGTCAGGGTGTCGGAAGCTCGCCGGCTGGCGCACGAGACCTTCCTCAGCTGGGGGATGGACGCTGAGCAGACCGACCTCGCGTGCCTGCTTGTCTCCGAGGTCGTCACGAACGTCGTCTTGCACGCGGCGGCGGCGCCGTCACCGCGACACGAGTTCGTCCTGGAGGGAGCGGGCCCTGGCCCGCTCGGCATTCTCGGCGACTGGGAGCTGTCGCCCTATGACGACGGGCTCGGCGGAGCACCTGGCAAGGATTTCACGCTGCGCTTGCGGCGTGGTCAGGAATCCATCTGGGTCGAGGTCTTCGATTCCGATCTGCGGTTGCCTCGGATCAGGAGCGCCGGGGAGAGCGATGAGGGCGGCCGTGGGCTCTATCTTGTCGACCAGCTCGCCACGCGCTGGGGATCGCGGCCGACCAAGGACGGCAAGGCAGTCTGGTTCGAGATGCCCATCAAGGGCGGGCCCGGCGCTGATCTGCTGCTGTAACCCGGCGAACAGTCAGTGCCTCTGAGTAGCCCACAGCGCGAGGACCGCGATGACAACACCGGCTACGACCGCCATCCAGGTCCGGCCGGTGACCAGCAGCCCCATCCGGCGCCGAGTCCTCGCGACAACGTAGGCAACGATGAGCGCGATCACCACCAACAGGACGATGCCCGAGCTTGTCATCACGCCGCCGCCTTCCAGCCGTCACGGACAGCATAGGGCGAAGCCAGATCAGTGGGTCCGGCGGCGAACGGTCGTGCGTTACGCTGCGCCGTCGGTGGCGAACTCGACGGGCTCGGCGTGATCAGCCCGGTCGGCCACGACCGTGCCGAGCAGCGCGGTCACCGGCAGATTGCTGTCAGCACCGCGGACCGATGCGTGCAGCTGACGGAGCACCGTGACCTGCCTGGCCAGCGACTCTAGCTTCGCCTCCACGAGGCGCGCCGCCGCGTCCCGCTGGCCCTGGCTGACAGTTCGCCCGGCGGCCAGTCGTGCGAGCGGCTTGACCTCATCCAGCCGGAAGCCGAGGTCTTTCAGTGCCAGCGCCGCCGCGATGTATCCGCCGTACTCCCGCGGATACATCCGGGTGCCTCCGGCCGACCGTCGCGGCTGCGGCAAGATGCCCAGCTCTTCGTAATACCGGATCGTACGGCTACTGACCCCGGCGGCCTTCGCGAGCTGGCCTATGCTCACCAGCCTCGCGCCGTCATCGCTGACCTTTGTCATGAGTGCGCTTTCCCGTGCCCGCGTCGGCCATTCACGATCAGTTAGCTGTCATTACGGATAGTAGCGGGCTTAGCACAGAGCGCGTACGGCTTTAGCCAGGAAAGCGCAGTCCAGGGCTATGGCCCGGGCGGGAACGCGCGGTAGCCTCGATCTGGACGGCAGCGTCCGCAGGCGCGCCCCTAGCCGGGTCGCGGGCGGGCCGCGGGACCGCTGTGTCATGGAGGTCGCGTGGTGTCTGAGGCATACATCGTGGGGGCTGTCCGTAGCCCTGTCGGCAAGCGCAACGGCGGCCTTTCGGCGGTCCACCCTGCAGATCTCGCCTCGCAGGTGATGCAAGAACTCATCGTGCGCACGGGTGTCGACCCCGGTGCGGTCGAGGATGTCATCATGGGCTGCGTCTCCCAGGTTGGCCCGCAGACGGCGGACATCGCCCGGACCGCCTGGCTGTCAGCGGGCCTGCCGGAAAGCGTCCCTGGCGTGACGGTCGACCGCCAGTGCGGCTCGTCCCAGCAGGCGGTGCACTTTGCGGCTCAGGCGGTGCTGTCCGGTACCCAGGACATCGTCATCGCCGCTGGTGTCGAGAGCATGAGCATGGTGCCGATGGGCAGCACTGTCGCGCTGCACAAGCAAGGTATGGCGCTGCCTTTCGGCCAGGGCTGGCGGGACCGGTACGGAGATCAGGAGATCTCGCAGTTCCGTGGCGCGCAGCTGATGTGCGAGAAGTGGGGGATTAAGCGAGCCGAGCTCGAGGAGTACTCGCTGGAGAGCCACGCCCGCGCGATCAGGGCGATCGATGAGGGCAGGTTCGCCCGCGAGATCACTCCGGTTGGGGGCGTGACCACAGATGAGGGCCCGCGACGGGACACCACGCTCGAGAAGATGGCGGAATTGCAGCCGCTACGGCCGGGCTGGGAACTGACGGCGGCGACCGCATCGCAGATTTCCGACGGGTCGGCGGCGGTGCTCATCGCCTCTGCGCAGGCCGTGCGCAGATATGGCTTCGCGCCCAGGGCTCGCATTCACGCCCTCGCAGTGACCGGGGCTGACCCCGTTTTCATGCTCACCGGGCCGATACCGGCGACCGAGCGGGTGCTGGAGAAGGGGCACCTGGCGATCGACGACATCGACGTGTTCGAGGTCAACGAGGCGTTCGCGCCGGTGCCGATCGCCTGGGCTAGGGACACTGGCGCCTCGCTGGCAAAGACCAATCCCAACGGCGGGGCGATCGCTCTCGGCCACCCGCTGGGCGGGACCGG
>DASQIW010000063.1:0-46109 GCA_035631375.1 Streptosporangiaceae bacterium | reverse complement strand
TGGCGGGCCGAGGCCCAATTGCTGATCCTGCGATGGGGTGTACACGACCGTGACACACGTGCTAGTGGTGCTCGAATCGCTGGCACCGATGCTGCCCATTCCTGCAGCCCCCGGCACACCCGATCCGGACGAGCACGGTATTTGAACGACCTTGCCGTCCACATAAGGACCGCAGCTGTCGCTGCCAGCGCCTGCGGCAGCGGCTGCTGGCGAGGCCGCACCCACAGGAATGCATGCCGGGATCAGAGCGCAGAGAACGAGCTCGGCTAGTATCCGGGCGCGTCTGGCTGAGGACCGCTCCCCGGTCAGGCCGCGCATGGCAGGTCCTCGATGACCTGAGACTGCACCAGCCAGTGGCCGCCCATCAGATCGAGCCTGGTTACCAGGTTCAGGTCAGGGACGCCAGTGGATCCTGGCACGACCCGGCCAGTTTTGGAATTCTCTAGACCCGCGCTGCTCGTGTTTTCGCAGTCATGCACGAAGGCGGTGGTGCCGCTGACACTGACGCTCAAGATGTGCACGACGTCCTGGCCGTAAAAGACCTCACCGCTAGCCCAGATGCTGATCATCGTCTGGATCGTCGCGTTGATACGGCTCGCCACAAGGTACGGCCGCAGCATGTCCCTGGCCTGAACCGCACTCCTGGACTGTTCCGCCTGACTCAGAGCGTCGTTGTAGCCAGTGAACGCCGCGATCACCTGTTGCTGCGCGGACGGGCTGGCCAGTGTGGTCGACACCGCGGGCGTTCCCGATGCGGACATGGGCGGGAGCGCGACCGGAGCTGGCGCTCCGTTGCATGCGGCAAGCGCCGGCGCTATCGCAGCCGCGACGATGACCGCCCGGTGACGCGGCCGTAGAGCCTGACGCGAGCGACCAAGCCTCATTCATCCCTCCGAGTGCCGACTGACGAGTTCATGCGTGAACTCGCGAGCACCGTAGGGCGGTCCCGTGATGACGACGTTAGGCGGGCGTTAGCTAGAGAGCGGGGCGGCCGATGAACGGTTCTTCGTCAGAAATGACGGTCCCGGGCTGAGCTGGCCATGTCGATCGTCAGACCGTACAGTGCGCACAATGGCAGAGATCAGCTGTAGCGATGCAGCCGAGGCCAGTCAAGGACGCGGTCACACGGCGGTCCTTACGCACGCGCTGACCGGCCTGCTGATGAGTGACATCGCCATCGCCGCTGCCGGGCTTGTCGTGCCCCTGTCCATCCATCGGAACGCCGCGTTCCAGCTTGAGATCGCGCTCCGGCCGGTCGTCGTTCTGTGGCGCGTTGCGTACACGCTCACCGTTATCGTCTTCCTGGTCTGGTTCTACCGCGCACGAATCAACGCGGAGCGGTCCGGGTGGCCACAACGACGCGCTCGCGGCTGGGCGTTCTGGGGGTGGGTCGTCCCCATCGCCGACCTCTGGGTCCCCTTCCAGGTCATGCGAGATATCTGGCGGGCCAGCCGGCCGTCCAGCCGAGCCGGCGGCTTTCTCTGGTTGCCCGCGGTGTGGTGGGCTAGCTGGCTCCTCACTGGCCTGCTGTCAGAGAGCTGGAATGCCGCACACACTCGGAACGTGGGTTACGGCCTCGCGCTGCCAACAACGTGGACCAGCTTCAGCCTCCTTGCACTGGCAGGCGTAACCCTGATCGTGATCAGCCAGGCCGTCTCCCGTTCTGACCATGCTCGGCAGCCGGACCTCGTTCGGCTTTAAGACGCCGCACAAGCAGTCAGGAGCGCCGCGCCCCCCGTGCCGCGCGGGCACGGCACAGCCGACCTGAGCCTGGGCCAGGCCGCACAGCACGCCGCAACCCAGCCGGAGCCCGGCACGCGGTGCCCCGCTCTCCGTCTGCCGCCTCTGCCGGCATGGTCCGCGCGGGAGTCATCAGTTCCGGCGTGTCCGCCAGCATCTGCTCGAGCAAGGCCCGCGCCTCTGGCCCCGGATCCTGACCGAACTCACGCACCGTCAGGTCGCGCAGCCGCGTATAGGCGGCGAGGGCGGCAGCCTTCTGGCCGCATCGATACAGGGCGAGCATGAGCTGCACGTGAGGATGCTCAGCCAGCGGATCCGCTGCGATGCAGGCGCGGATCTCGGTGAGAGCCCCGTGGTGCTGGCCGAGCGCGAGCCGCGCGTCGATGAGCCACTCCTGCACGTCGCGACGCTGCTCCATCAGCGCAGCGCGGTTGAGTCGCATCAGCGGTGTGTCCGGCACGTCTGCTAGCGGGGGGTCGCGCCAGAGCGCAGCAGCCTGCGACAGCAACCTGGCTGCGTCCCCGGGCCTGCCCGAGTCGAGAGCCGTTCGGCCGCGCCCGGCAAGACTGCCGAACACCTCTGCGTCGAGCTCACCGGACTTGAGGATCAGCTGATAACCACACTGGTGCCTGATGAGCCGGTCTGAGGCGCCAAGCGCCCGTCGCAGATCGCTCATCCGCACACGCAACGCGGTGTCGGCATCGGCCGGCGTGTTAGCGCCCCAGAGTGCGTCGATGAGGAGCGCGCGCGTCGGCGGCTGAGCCGCATGCAGGAGCAGAACAGCCAGGGTGCTGCGCTGCGATGGGCGTGCGAGAACCAGGGACGACCCATCGTCCGCTTGTGCCAGTAATGGCCCGAGGACACTGAACCGCATGACGGCTCCCCTTGCACGGCCGGAGAAACTCACCGGAATCGCACGCTAAGACTTATCCCGGCACGGGACACGCCGATCTCCGGGCGTGGCAGCCGTACCCGCGCCGGGGTAACGCCTCAGCAATGCGTGCGCAACCTGCCGGATCAGAGCTCACGCACCACTTCGGAAGCGGCCTTGTCGGTGCGCAGACCCTTGTAGGAAGGCCCGCGAAGCCGCCCGGACTTTGTCCAGCCGGCGAATGCGACCTCGGCCACGAGCACCGGCTCTACCCAGTGGGCGTACCGGGCGTCCTCGGCCGGCACGAGCTCGTCGAACGGCGAGTTGTCGCGGCGCAACGGCGCCAGTTTGCCGTCAAGCATCCGCAGCGTCTGCTGCGTGAACCCGGTGCCGACGTGACCGCAGTAGACCAGTGAGGCGTCCTCATACACGCCGACCAGAAGCGAGCCGATCCACCCGGCACGTCCGCCCTCGCCCGGCTTCCAGCCGCCGATGACAAACTCCTGCCGGGAGACGTTCTTGATTTTCCGCCAGGAAGGCGTGCGGCGGCCCGGCTCGTACCGGGATCCCAGCCTCTTGGCCATAATCCCTTCGAGGTTCTGCTGCAGCGACACGGCTTGGATGTCGGCGCCCGATTCACCGGCGAACGACGGTGGCACCTGCCACCGGCTGCCCTGTAGCCCGAGCGCATCGAGCAGCTCGCGTCGGCGGGAATACCGCTGCTCGAGGAGCGACCGCCCGTCCAGCCAGAGCAGGTCGAATGCCAGGTAGCTCACCGGGATCTGGGCCGATAGCGCCTTCGCCTGCGCCGCCGAGCCGATGTTCATCCGCTGCTGGAGGGCCTCGAAATCCGGCCACGAGCCGTCGGCGAGGGCCACGATCTCCCCGTCAAGTACCACCTGCCGGGCCGCCAGCGCGTCCGGCGGCCTGACCAGCTCGGGATAGGCATGCGTGATGTCCCGACCCGTCCGCGAGGCCAGCCGGACCGCGCCGTGAGCAAAGAAAGCCAGCGCTCGCAGCCCGTCCCACTTCATCTCGTAAGCCCAGCCAGTGTCGTCGGAGGGCAGCACACCTGCGGTGGCGAGCATCGGCCGCAGGCTGGCGGGCGGCTCCCGTCCGGCGGACTCGCGCTCGGTGTCAGCCACGCACTCGATCCTGCCCGTTATTGGGGCCGACGGCGCTGCCAGCCAGGGAGACGGCCCAGGAGGGATGCATCAACGGCGCCGCCAGCCAGAGAGACGGCGCAGCAGGAAGCATCACCGGCGCCGCCAGCCAGGAGCAGGCGCAACACGAAAGCATCAACGGCGCCGCCAGCCAGGGAGGAAGGACTCAACCCATCGTCTTGGCGCCGTCGATCGACTCCCTGAGGATGTCGGCGTGCCCGGCGTGCTGGGAAGTCTCGGCGATGATGTGCAGCAGCACCCGACGGGCCGACCGCGTCGAGCCGGGCTCATGCCACGGGGCCCTCGGCAACGGTTGCCGCGCATCGAGGTCGGGCAGCGTGGCGAGCAACTCGGTGGTCTCCGCCGCAGCTGCTTCATAGTCAGCGAGCAGGCTGGTGAGAGTCTCACCAGGCAGCATCCGGAATCCGTCCTCGTAGGCCTGCCGTACCGCCGGGTCCTGCCAGTTGGTGGCCATAGCCGACGGTCCCTCAAGGATGAAGCGCACCCAATTCCGCTCGACGGCCGTGACGTGCTTGATGATCCCGCCGATGCAGAGCTGGCTCACCGTCGTCCGCGCCGCGGCCTGCTCGTCGGTCAGATCGCGAGCGGTCTGCCGCAGGAAGTTGCGGTGGGCCGTCAGCGTCTCGGCCAGGTCAGCCCGCTCGCCGGTCAGCGCCGTCTGTGCTGTACCCATGATCACAACCTCCGCCGCATGCCACGACGGCCCGCTGCCGCCGCTGCACAGGACGCTACCGCGCACCTCGGACAGCCCGGCCGCCAGGCAGTTACTCAGCCAGACAGGCTGGCAAGCTCTCACGGCCGGGCAGCATGCAACAGGGAGGTTTAGGGGATATCTCCGTGGACAGCAAGCCGCGGGGAGTCGGGTCGTCACCCGGGTCAGAACGGGGAGGTCGCCGTGGCACTGCCGGACTTCTTCATCGCCGGTGCCCCCAAGGCGGGCACTACAGCCCTTCACGCCGCGTTGTCCCGGCACCCGGAGCTGTATCTGTCGGCCGTCAAGGAACCCAAGTTCTTCCTCACCAATGGCCCGCCGCCAGCCCAGGGCGGTCCCGGCGACGCCAAGACCTACCGGGAGCACGTCTGGCGACAGCCGGCTTACGAGGCGCTGTTCGCAGCGGCACCACCCGGCGCGCTAACGGGCGAATCGACCCCTTTCTACCTCTATAACCGAGCCGCGCAGCAGCGCATCAACAAGCTGATCCCGCAGGCCAGGATGATCATCATCCTCCGTGATCCGATCGAGCGCGCGCACTCCAACTGGGCGCACCTGTGGTCAGCCGGCCTCGACCCGATCGACGACTTCGTCCGGGCCTGCGACGCCGAGGACCGGCGGGTCGCTGCGGGCTGGGCCGATTTTTGGCACTACAAGCGGATTGGGCTGTACGGCGAGCAGCTAGAACACCTCTACACGGTGTTCCCCGCCGATCGTGTGCTGCTGCTCAGGTACCACGACCTGGTCGACAATCCTGCAGGCACGCTCGACCGGATCTGTGCCTTCCTCGGGGTTCGCCAGGGCCTCATCACCGAGGTGCCACGGGAGAACGTGACCGCGCATCCTGACCAGACGTGGCGGCATCAGTACCTGTCGAAGGTCCTGCGGATCGGATCCGCCATCACGACGAGGCTGCCCGGCCACCCCGCCAAGGAGCTCGTTGACCGGCTGGAGAGCAGGCTGCAGCGCGGCGCCAGGCCACGACGTCCGCTGACCTGGCAGCAGCGCCAGGCGCTCATTCCTTACTTCGAAGCCGACGTGCGGCTGCTCGAGGACCTGACCGGGCAGGACTTCAGCAGCTGGCTGCGGCCCCGCGAGTACTCAGGCGGGCTGGTCGGGTCCAGGCCAGCGGGCCAGCGCCAGGCGCGCAATGGCCGGCCGCGATTGTTCTAGCGGAGCTCGGTCCGCAGCTCGTGCAGCCCGTCGGGGCGGGTGATCTCGTAATACCAGCGCTCCCGGCCGTCGCGCAGGTCGACGATGTCGAGGTACCGCAGTCCACCCAGGCCGTCTGGTCCGGTGCCGACGGGTCCCGACCCGACGGCCTGGGTCAGCGCCGTCGGCACTACGCCAGTGGCGACACCCGTCCGCTCATCGAAGTTCTGGGCCGCGCTGGCCCGGCCGTCGTAGTAGGCGACAATCTGCCCCGGCTGGAAGCGCACCGCGCTCACCCGGACGCCGCGCTGATCCCATTCACCGGGCCGGCCGACCAGGGCTTGGCCATGCCACGTCCAGTCGATGCCGTCAGAACTGGATGCGTAATCCGTGGTCATCCGGTCAGTGGCAGCGGGATCGTCGAGCGGGTGGACAGATGCCCAGAGATGCCACGTTCCGTCATGGAATTTGATAACCGGGTCCTTGACGGCCGCGGACGCATCACCCGGGAGCACCATCATTCGCTTTGTGGAGTCGAAGGCATCCGGCTCCGGTGCCTCGATCATCTCGACCCGCCAGTGCTTCGTCCCCCACGTTGCGCAGCTCAGGTACAGCCGCCAGCTACCCCACTCGGTCAGGACCAGCGCGGGCCGCTCTAGCGACTCGCACTCCATCTCTTCCTTGGTGATCAGCTGGATCGCCTCGAACCGCACGCCGTCCGTCGAACGGGCGATGACAACCTCGCAACCGCGCTGCGAACCGGTCCGCATTCGGTACGCCATGACGATGCCGTCGGGGGTGACGACCGCGCTCGAGGCGCCTGCCCAGCTGCCCGGCTCGGTGCCCGGCGGCTCGATGGCGACGACCGAGCGGTCAAGCGATGGAAGGGACGGGGTCAGCTGGGGTGGAAGGTCTTCGGCGATCACAATGGGTAAGAATATGCGATCTGCCCGACTACCTCGACCGCGCACAGTAATCGGCTGAGTCGCCAGAGTGACGATGGCGCCTTTCTTGCGCCAGCACGATCACGCTCGCGACCCGCCTCGCTGCTGTGATGCTTCCAGGCCGACCTCCGCGCCCGCCGCCAGGAGGCGGGCTAACCCACCTGAGTGGTGCGGCCAGCCCAGTACGGCGCACGCAGCTGGCGCTTGAGGATTTTGCCGGATCCGGTTCGGGGCAGTTCCTCCACGTAGTCCACCGACCGCGGCACCTTGTAGCTGGCCAGGTGCTGCTTCCCGAAGTCCCTGATCTCCTCGGGCGTCAGCGACGCGCCCGGCGCGAGCACGACAGTGGCGTGCACGGACTCGCCCCACTCCTCCGACGGGATGCCGAACACCGCCACGTCGTAGATCGCCGGGTGCTGCTCGAGCGCGGCCTCGATCTCCGCCGGGTAGATGTTCATCCCAGCCGAGATGATCATGTCGCTCTTGCGGTCGCAGATGTAGTAGTAGCCCTCCTCGTCCCGGTAGGCGATGTCGCCCACGGTGTGGAAGTCGCCGCGGCTGGAGGCGTCGTAGCTGTCGCGCTGCTTGTAGTACTCGTCGAACACTCCGGTCGACCGCACGTACAGCTCGCCAGGGTGCTCGGGTCCGGTGCCGGTCACCTCGTTGCCGTCCTCGTCGAACAGCACGATCTCGATGCCGGGGGCGGGCTTTCCGCACGAGCCTGGCTTGCGGAGCTGATCCTTGGGCTCCAGCACGCAGTCCACGCCCAGCTCGGTCGACCCATAGATCTCCCACAGCGAATCTTCCGGGAAATCCGCGAGGTAGGCCTGCTTCAGCGCAAAGCTCCAGGGTGCCGCGTTGGCCAGCATGATCCGCATGGACGAACGGTCGTAACGCGCCTTGACGTCCTCCGGGAGCGCGCACACCATCCGGACCAGGGCCGGCGCCGAGAACGAGGATGACACCTTGTACGTCTCAACCAGCCGCAGCCAGTCCTCCGGGTCGAACTTCCGCTGCAGCACGATGGTCTGTCCGAACAGCATCGACGCGCCCATGAAAGCGCTCGGCCCGCTGTGGTACAGCGGCCCGGAAGTCATGTAGATGTCGTCGGGCCGGTACCCGAAAAGGCCCAGCAGCGCGCCCGCGGTGGCCACGTCGGTGCGGTTCCTGACGGCCCCCTTCGGCTTGCCGGTCGTCCCGGACGTGTAGATCATCGTGGCGCCCGTACCGGTCGCCTCGCCTACGTCCGGCGGCTGGTCCGATGCAGCGGCGTTGAGCTCGTCGCTGCTCAGCATGCCGTCCCGCGCCGGACCGCCGTAGACGACCACCGCTAGGAGGTGCTCGAGCTCGCCGACGAGCCCGTCGAACAGGTGCGCGTACTCGGCGTCCACGTAGGCGATCTCCGCGTCGCTGTGATTGACGACGTACCGGGCCTCCTCGGCCGTCATCCGGTAGTTCAGCGGCACGGCCGTGGCACCGACCTTTCGTGCCCCACCCATGACCGCGACTACGTCCGGCGAGTTCGGGCCGCACCAGATGACCTTCGTCCCGGGCCGGACGCCGAGGGCCAGCAGGGCGTTCCCGGTCCGGTTCGAGATGGCCTCCAGGTCCGCGTAGGTCCACCGGACGGTCCCGGCGTCGCCCCGATCATCGATCACGGCGAGCTTGTCCCCCTGAGTCCTGGCGTAGGCCGTCAGGATGTCCTCTGGCATCGCACCTGCCCCTCGGCTTGCGGCTGCTCCGGCCGCGACTGAAATATCTCTAGCCCACACCCTGTCCGAATCACGCTCGGTTGTCATCTCCTGGGCGGGTTTTGCTTGCCCGGCCTATCCTTCAGCCGGCCGCGGCAGCACCAACGGCCAGGCGCACGGCCGCGGCAACCAGGCGGTCAGCCCGGACCGCCGCGGCGGGCTCCTCGGCCACCGTCTGGGCCAGCAGGGCGTCCGGGTCCTGGCCAGCCCGCTCCGCCTCGGCCCGGGCGCCTGCAGCTAGCCAGCGGCCCACCTGCGCACCGTCGACCTCGGGGTGAAACTGCACGGCCAGGTGCGGGCCGACGCTGAACGCCTGCACGCACAGCTCGGTCCGGGCCAGCACGCGCGCAGAGCGCGGCGGCAGGCAGCGGTCGCCGTGGAACTCCAGCCAGGGTCCCGGATCGACGAGGTCCGGGTCGGTGCTCTGCACGGTCACCCAGCCGACCTCGCTCCGCGGCGCCGCCTCGACCTGCCCGCCGAGCGCAACGGTCAGCGCCTGAGCGCCGAAGCAGATGCCGAGCACGGGGATGCCGGCCGCGTCGGCTGCCCGCAGCCAGTCCAGTTCCTCGTGAAACCAGCCCGCGATCCGGTCGTCGTACACCGAGTGGTCCGCGCCGAGCAGGACCACGTGGTCCACGCCGTCGAGCGCCGGAAGCGGCCCCTCCCGCGGGAACAGGTGCGTCCGCACCTCCGCCCCGCGCGCCGCGAACGCGTCCGCGACAAAACCGGCTTCGTCAATGCGGTGGTGGCGAATAGCAACTACATGCACAACCCCAATTCTGAGGGGAACGGGGTTCGTTGTGCAGGCGGCCGTCCCACCCGGCCGCGGCCGCAGCGGGAAAATCCGGTGCGGCGCACGACCGAGGTTGGTGAGGATGGGGCATGCCGTGGGAACTGAGCGACAGCCTGGACGAATACGAGCGCGTCGCGGTGCCGCACCTGCTCGCCGATCCGGTCCGGCAGACGGTGCCGCTGTCGGTGCTGGCGAGCCTCAGAAAGTCCGGCCCGGCGAGGTTCGGGGACAGCCCGCCGGTCTTCGGCTGGCACCGTCGCGACGACGGGACGGTCGACGGTGCATTGCTGCAGACTCCGCCCTATGCGCTAATGCTGGCGAGTGGGCCCGACACCTCGGTGCCCGGCCTGCTCACGGTGCTTTCTGCTGAGCGGGGGCTGCCCGCCGCGGTCCACCTCGAGGCCGGCAGGGAAGTGCGATTCCTCGCTGACTGGGCGTCCGTAACCGGCGGCGGAACAGGAGCGCCGCGCTTGCGGTCCCGGCTGTACCGGCTCGGCGACCTCACGCCGCCGGTTCCGGCCCCAGCGGGTTCGGCCAGGCTTGCCGACCACGCTGATACCGACCTGCTGGTCGACTGGCACGCGGCGTTTCGGCTCGAAGCGGAAGGCGCGGGTCCGGAAGACGCCCGCCGCACGGTCGAGGAGCGGCTCAGCTATCGCGGGCTGGTGCTCTGGGAGGCCGGCGGCGAGCCCGTTGCGATGGCCGGCCTGACGCACACAGTGGCCGGTGTCGCCAGGGTCGCCGGTGTGTACACGCCGCGGGATCATCGGCGCCAGGGATACGGCAGCGCCGTCACCACTGCGGCCAGCGAAGTCGCGCTCGCCCGGGGAGCGTCGGAAGTCGTGCTGTTCACCGACCTGGCGAATCCCACCAGCAACGCGATCTACCAGGCCCTCGGCTACCGGCCAGTCGAAGACCGGGTGCTGCTCGAGCTGACGGCCGATGTCACGAGCAGACCCCGGAACACGTCTCCTTAGGCATGCGAATAGCAGTAGTAGGGGGCGCCGGCACCCTGGGCCGGCAGGTAACCGCCGAACTATCCCGACGCGGCCATGAGGTCAGGGTGCTGAGCCGCCGCAGTCCAGATTTTCCCGTGGATCTGACGACCGGGCAGGGCCTTGCCGACGCGCTCGCAGGCTGCGCCGCGGTCGTGGATGCCTCCAACGCGCAGCGACAGGCCATGCAGGTTCTCGTCGAGGGATCGGCACGCCTGCTGGCCGCCGAGCAGCAGGCGGGCGTGGGCCACCATGTCTGCATCTCCATCGTCGGCTGTGACCAGGTGCCGATCGGCTACTACAAGGCCAAGGTGGAGCAGGAGCGCGTTGTCGAGCGAGGCATGGTCGGCTGGACGATCGTCCGGGCAACCCAGTTCCACGAGCTCGCGGCCTCGATGTTCGGCGCTGGCGCCCGCTATCGGGTGCTGCCGGCACCGGCCATTCCGCTCCAGCCTGTGGCTGCCATCGACGTTGCCCGAGTGCTCGCCGACGCGGCCGAGTCTGATCAGGGCGGGGCCAGGATCAGCGTGGCCGGACCGGAGATCAGCAGTGTGCGTGAGCTGGCCCGCGCCTGGCTGTCAGCTACCGGGCGGTCGGCCGTTTTGCTGCCGATCCCGCTACCGGGGCGTCTCGGCCGGGCGCTGCGGTCCGGGGCGCTGACTACCAGCACCGCCGACGTGACCGGCACCACCACCTTCGCCGACTGGCTGGCTGCTGAGTAATCCGAACGCATATTTGACCAGGCTGGCTAGAATCGAACGTATGAACGCATCGCTGCAGGGCTCCCTGCTCGACCTGTCGGCGACCCCGGGACCGGGTCCGCTGGACCAGATCGGGCGGACCGAGCTGGCGCACGGCGCCTGGGTTGACTTCCTGCCAGGCTGGATGTCCGGAGCTGACGAACTGTTCGATCGTCTCCTCACAGTCGTGCCATGGCGGGCGGAGCGACGCTGGATGTACGAGCGGGTGGTGGACGTGCCGCGCCTGCTGTGCTTTTACGACGAGGGCGACGACCTACCGGATCCGCTGCTGGCAGCGGCCAGGGACGCGCTGGACGCACACTACGCAGCCGAGCTCGGTGAGCGGTTCGTGACCGCGGGCCTGTGCCTGTACCGAGACGGGCGAGACAGCGTCGCCTGGCACGGCGACAAGATCGGCCGAGGCAGCCGCGAGGACACCATGGTCGCCATCGTGTCGCTCGGCACACCGCGCCCGCTGCTGTTGCGTCCGGCGGGCGGCGGCGGACCGACGCTGCGCCACGACATCGGCCATGGAGACCTGCTGGTGATGGGCGGCAGCTGTCAGCGCACCTGGCAGCACGCCATCCCGAAGTCGGCCCGGCCGACCGGGCCGCGGATCAGCGTCCAGTTCCGGCCGCACGGTGTCCGTTAGCCGCGTCTTGGCACGATTGACGAAGGTCCACCCAGGGCAGGTTAGGGCCATGACGGCCGACGGCGTGGAGCCCCCAGAACCCACGCCACCGGAGGCAGCCGGGCCGCCAGCCATTGCCTCGATGCCCGTGTCGCTCACTCCGGGTCAGCCGCTTCAGCGGGAACGGCCGCGACGTGACTGGGAGGACGTCCGCGGGCCGGTCATCTCGCCGTACCCGCCGATCGCCGACTACGCGTTCCTCTCTGACTGCGAGGTCACCGCGCTGGTAGCACCCAGCGGCGCGATCGAGTGGATGTGTCTGCCCAGGATGGACAGCCCGAGCGTGTTCGGGGCGATCCTGGATCGGGATGCCGGGCGGTTCAGGTTCGGGCCGGAAAACGTCTCGGAGCCCGCCGACCGGCGCTACCTGCCGGGCACGCTTGTCGTGGAGACCAGCTGGGACTGCGACGAAGGCTGGATCGTCGTGCGCGACTGCCTGCTCATGGGCCCCTGGCGGCACGAGCATCCGGGCCGAAGCTCGCACACCAGGCCGCCCACCGACTACGACGCTGAGCACACCTTGCTGCGAACCGTGCGGTGCGTGCAGGGCAGCGCGCAGCTCGTCCTGGACTGCGAGCCCGTATTTGACTATGGCCGCGTGAGGGGCAGCTGGCAGCACACGGAACGCGGTTACTACCAGGCCTCGATCACGCCGGAGAACGGCGACATCACGCTGACACTGACCTCGGACGTGCGGATCGGTCTCGAGGGTCCCAGTGCGCGTGCCCGGACCCTGTTGCACGAGGGCGACACGCGATACGTGGCGCTGTCGTGGGGCAGCGTCGCGCCGCCGGAGGACTACGCAGAGGCCTACCACCGGCAGGTCTGGACCGCGCACCATTGGCAGCACTGGCTGGCCAGAGGCGAGTTCCCCGATCACCGGTGGCGAAGCTACCTGGCGCGTAGTGCGCTCACCCTGAAGGGTCTGACATTCGCGCCGACCGGGGCGATCGCGGCGGCCGCGACGACCTCGCTGCCGGAGACTCCGGGCGGTGAGCGCAACTGGGACTACCGGTACAGCTGGATCAGGGACGCGACGTTCGCGCTGTGGGGACTGTTCACGCTCGGCTTCGACTGGGAGGCCAACGACTATTTCGCCTTCCTCACCGACGTAGTCGAGCGGGACCGCGGCGACATGCAGATCGTCTACGGCATCGACGGCCGGAGCGAGCTACCCGAGCAGTTGCTCAAGCACCTGCGCGGTTATCAGAGCGCGCAGCCTGTCCGCGTTGGCAACGACGCGTACTCGCAGCAGCAGAACGATGTCTGGGGCGTCGTGCTCGACTCGCTCTACCTGCACACCAAGTCCAGGGACCGGCTGGACGAGCGGGTATGGCAGATGGCCAGGAATCAGGTGGAGCACGCGCTCGAGCACTGGCGCGAACCTGACCGAGGTATCTGGGAGGTGCGGGGTAGTCCCCAGCACTTCACCTCGTCCAAGCTGCTGTGCTGGGTGGCCGCCGACCGCGGGGCGCGGCTGGCCAGAATCAGGGAGGATCCCGACGCAGCCCGGCGATGGCAGCTCGCGGCCGATGAGATTCACGCCGACATCTGCGCCAACGCCCTGGACGATCGCGGAGTGTTCTGCCAGCACTACGAGACCAACGCGCTGGACGCCTCACTGCTGCTGATGCCGCTGCTACGGTTCCTGCCGCCCGACGACCCGCGCGTCCGTGCCACCGTGCTGGCGATCGCCGACGAGCTCACCAAGGACGGCCTGGTCATGCGCTACCGAGCCGACGAGACCGACGACGGCCTCTCTGGCCCGGAGGGGACGTTCACGATTTGCTCGTTCTGGCTCGTGTCGGCGCTGTCCGAGATCGGAGAGCATCGCCGCGCGCGGGACCTGTGCGAGAAGGTGCTTTCACACGCCAGCCCGCTGCAGTTGTATGCAGAAGAGATCGAGGCGAGTTCCGGGCGGCACCTGGGCAACTTCCCGCAGGCGTTCACGCACCTGGCGCTCATCAACGCGGTCATGCACGTCATCGAGCACGACGAGGAGGAAGCCCGAGTGGCCCTCGGGGGCGCAACCGAGCGGCCGCGGCACGCCAACGGCAGGCTGCGGCATCCGGCCAACGACAGGCTCCCCCACCCAGACTCGGATCGGTTAGCGGCTGACGGCGGAGCGAATCCGCCATGACACTGCGGCCGCGCTCAGTCCCTCGCGATCGGCGCCGTGACCGCACCGGCCGCCGCGACCAGGTCAGCAGGCGCCAGCTCGATCTCCAGCCCACGCTGGCCCGCGCTGCAGAACACGGTTGGATGGGCTAGCGCCGTCTCGTCGACCACAACGGGCAGTTGCCTGCGGAGCCCGATCGGCGCGATGCCGCCCGTTACGTAGCCTGACGCTTTTTCTGCTTGTACCGGGTCCGCCATGGCCGCCTTCTTGCCTCCGACCGCGCTCGCGAGCGCCTTGAGGTCGAGGCTGCCGCCCACCGGGACGACGGCGACGGTCAGCTGGCCGTCGACATCCGCGATGAGCGTCTTAAAGACCCGGTCGGGCGGCACACCGAGCGCCTCACTCGCCTCCTGACCGTAGGAGGAGTGCCGGGGATCGTGCTCGTAACGGTGCACCACGTGGCTGATGCGAAGCCGGCTGAGTTGCTGCGTCGCTCTGGTCCCCGCTCCTGCCACATCCGCAAGACTAGAGGCGTGCGCGCCGAAACGAGCTGGGTGCTGCACGTCGACCTCGACCAGTTCATCGCCGCGGTCGAGGTGCTGCGACGACCTGAGCTGCGCGGTAAGCCGCTGGTGGTCGGCGGTGATGGCGACCCCGCCAAGCGCGGCGTCGTGGCCACGGCGTCCTATGAGGCGCGGGCTTTCGGGGTTCAGTCCGGGCTGCCGCTGCGGACGGCGGCGAGGCGCTGCCCTGACTGCATCTTCCTGCCTGTCGACCGGGCCGCGTACGAGGCCGTGTCCGAGGAGGTCATGGCCGCGGTGCGCGGACTCGGCGCGGTGACCGAGGTGATGGGCTGGGACGAGGCGTTCATCGCGGCTGACACCGCCGATCCAGAGCTGTTCGCCCGCCGGCTGCAACAGGCCATCAAGACCGCAACTGAGCTCGACAGCACGGTGGGGATCGGCCAGAACAGGCTGCAGGCCAAGCTCGCGACGGGCTTTGGCAAACCTGCCGGGGTCTTTCGGCTCACGCACGCGACCTGGTTCGAGGTGCTGGGCAGCGAGCCGGTGAGCGCCCTGTGGGGAATCGGCGCCAAGACCGCGGCCAAGCTGGCTGAGCTGGGCATCGCCACGGTGTCCGACCTGGCGACGGCCGATGTCGCGAGGGTGGCAGACCGGTTCGGCCCCACGATCGGGCCGTGGCTGGTGGCCACCGCGCGAGGCCTGGACAGCGCGGAAGTCAGTGCCGAACCCTACGTGCCGCGATCGCGAGGCCGAGAGGTGACGTTCCAGACCGATATCGACGACTGGGACCAGGTTCGGGCGGAGGTGGCGCAGCTCGCCGCGCAGGTCACGCAGGACGTTCTGGCCGAGCAGCGGCCGGCCGTCCGGGTGGTGGTCAAGGTCCGGTACCGGCCATTCTTCACGAGCACGCACGGCGTGCCGCTTGCCACGCCGACCGCAGACCGATCGGAGATCGAGGCGGCGGCGCTGGCCGCCCTGGACAAGTTCACCGACCGGCGGCCGGTCCGCCTGCTTGGCGTGCGCGCCGAGTTCGGCCCTGACCCGGCCACGTGAGCCGGCGATGTCACGGGCCGCTGCCCTCTCTCGTCTCTGAGTTTGATCGGATGGAGTGGAGCGAACGGCGGAGGTATGGACATGCGCGTGCTCGTGGCGGGAGCGACCGGGGTCGTCGGCAGGCAGCTGGTGCCGCAGCTCATCGCGGCCGGGCACCAGGTCAGCGCGATCACGCGGAGCCCGGACAAGACGGACAGCCTGCGCGCTGCCGGCGCCGATCCGTATGTGGCGGACGGCCTGGACGGCGCGGCGGTCGGCGAGGCGGTAGCCCTGGCGAAGCCTGACGTCATCGTGCACGAGATGACGGCGATCCCCGCGGACCTGAACTTCCGCAAGTTCCGCGAGGCCTTCGCCACCACCAACAAGCTGCGAACCACGGGGCTCGATCATCTGCTGGCCGCCGCGCAGGCAGCGGGCGTGCAGCGATTCATCGCGCAGAGCTTTACCGGATTCCCGAACATGCGGGCTGGCGGACCGGTGAAGACGGAGAACGACCCGCTCGATCCGAACCCGCCAGCGGGGATGCGCGAAACTTTCGAGGCGCTCGGATACCTCGAGCGCGCCGTGACATCGGCCAGCCTGACCGGGATCGCGCTGCGGTACGGCGGTCTCTACGGCCCTGGTGCGTCCGATGTGATCGTTCGGATGATTCGCCGCAGGCAGCTACCGATTATCGGCGGCGGCACAGGCATCTGGTCATTCCTGCACGTGGCGGACGCAGCTGCCGCGGCGGTCGCGGCGGTCAGCCACGGCGCGCCAGGCATCTACAACGTCTGCGACGACGAGCCCGCCACGGTAGCCGAATGGCTCCCCGTGCTGGCCAGGTGCGCGGGAGGGAAGCCGCCGCTCCGCATGCCGGGGTGGCTGGGCCGGCTTGTTGCGGGTGACGCTGCGGTGACGGTCATGACGGAGGCCCGCGGCAGCTCCAACGCCAAGGCCAAGCGCGAGCTTGGCTGGAACCCGATCTGGCCGTCCTGGCGAGAGGGATTCGCCCAGGGTCTCGATCAGGCCTATCCGGCCGGGCACGCTGCGCAGGTGACGGGGCGATGACTCAGCCGACTGGTACCTCGATCGCTGAGGCCTACGAAAGGCTGCGGCCGCTGCTGTTCTCCATCGCCTACCGGATGCTCGGCAGTGTCACCGAGGCGGAGGACATCGTGCAAGACGCGTTCGTGCGCTATCAGGCAGCCGTCACCGACCACGGTGAGCCGGACTCGCCGAAGGCGTATCTATCCACGATCGTCACCCGGCTCTGCATCGATCATCTCCACTCGGCGCGGGTGCGGCGCGAGTCCTATGTCGGCGAGTGGCTGCCGGAGCCGCTGCTCACCGGACCGGAGCCGCTCGTCCGGCCGGCCGCTGACCCGGCTGCGCACGCCGAGCAGGCAGATTCGCTGTCGATGGCGTTCCTGCTGGTACTCGAGCGGCTGACGCCGCTGGAGCGGGCCGTGTTCCTGCTGCACGACGTCTTCGGGTACGACTACGACGAGACCGCCAAGATCGTCTCCCGCACCCCCGCGAGCTGCCGTCAGCTCGCCCATCGTGCCCGGCAGCACGTCGAGGCCGACCGACCCAGGTTTGACGTGACAGCCGAGCAGAAGAACCAGCTGGCGACGCGGTTCTTCGAGGCCGTCGAGCAGGGCGATCTGGACGGCCTGGTCAGCATGCTGTCTGCGGACGTCGAGGTGCACGGCGACGGCGCTGGCGCGGGAGTCTCCTGGCGCAAGCCGATCGTGGGCCGCGAGCACGTTGCGCGGCTGCTGGGCGCGCTCGCCAAGCAGCTGCGCGCCGTCGAGGGCAGCTTCCAGCGCGCCGAGGTCAACGGCCAGCCGGGAGCCCTCGTGCTCGCTTCGGATGGCAACCTCATCGCCGTGCTCACCCTCGACATCTCCGACGGCCAGGTCCAGACGTTCCGCTCCGTCATCGCCAGGGACAAGCTGCGGCACCTGGGCCCACTCGCCGACATCGAAGCACTCATCGAGCAGCGCCGCGGCGCGGACAGCCACTCGGGTGAGCCAGCACCGTAGACAGGCACAGATTCGCCATGAGCACGCTCGTCTGCGGTCCGGTGGGTCACGACGGCCCGATGCGGTTCATGGGAGTGGCTCTACTGTCGCTGTAGCAGCAGAAATCCCGCTCCCACGGAAGAGAGCGCACCATCCAGCGGCCGCCGGCCGACCATGCGATCGGCTGAGCCTGCGCGCGGGCTACATCTGACTTCGCCCCAGGCGGCAGGCAGCCGCAGCGGGTTCGACTCCCGCCGGGGGCACAAGTGGGGCCATGCGTTACTCTGCCGGTCAGCCCGTGACCTGCCGCCGGCGGCGGCACGAGGAGAGACATGGTCGTTCCGCTGGCCGCGCGCTACGTGGCCGCGGCCGTAGGTCTGGTGCTGGTGCTCACATCGGCGAGCAGCGTGATCGGCACGCTGATCGTGCCCCGGTCGGTGGCCAGCACGGTCACCAGGAAGGTCGACACGGTAGTCAACGCCGTGTACGTGCTGATCACCAAACAGGTACGGAGCTTTCGCCGGCGCGACAGGATCCTGGCAACCCACGCCGCCGCCATTCTCATCTCGCAGATCGCTGCCTGGCTCGGGATGTTCTTCGTCGGCTTCTCGCTGATGTTCTGGCCGCTGGTGCACGGCGGCATCACCGAGGCGTTCCGCCTCGCGGGCCCGGGCTTGTGGCAGATCGGCGACTACCGCGCGCGGGGCGCGCTCGAGGAGACCCTGCTCGACATCGCGGCCATCATCGGGATTGTCACCATCACGCTGCAGATTGCCTATCTGCCGACCCTGTACACCGAGTTCAACCGGCGCGAGAACGCCGTGGCGCTGCTCAACGCCCGGGCGGGCGTGCCGAGCTGGGGACCGGAACTGCTGGCCCGCACTCACTACGCGCTGGGCACCGGCGTCTCGAGCATTGACACGCTGCCCGAGTTGTACGAGAACTGGGAGAGCTGGGCAGCCGAGGTTGGCGAGAGTCACACGACCTACCTGCCGCTGGTCAGGTTCCGCTCTCCCAAGCCCCTGTCGTCGTGGGTGACATCACTGCTGGCCGTGCTCGACTCTGCTGCACTCATGCTGTCGCTCAACCCGTCGACCGCTCCGGTCATCCAGGCCCGGCTGTGCCTGCGAGCCGGGTTCTCGTGCTTCCAGGACGTCGCGCGGGCCATGCGACTGGACATCCCAGCCGAGCCAGATCCCCAGAGCGGCATCGGGATCACCTACGAGGATTTCCTGGAGGCGGTCGACAGGATGCGGTTCGTCGGCTGGACCGTCGAGCGCGATCCCGCCGAGGCATGGCCGGACTTCGTCGGCTGGCGAGTGAACTATGAGCCGGCGGCATTCGCCATCGCGTACGCGATCGACGCGGTCCCCGCTCTTTGGTCGGGCCCCCGCCGGGACTTGAGGCACCCCGCGATTCCGCCCGTGCGACCGCCATTCGGCCGGCCACCTGACGGGGCCGAGGACAAGCAGGTGTCCGCCAAGCCGGGGCCGCCGCCGGGCAGCGCGGCAGCCCGCGTTATGGGGCGGTGGTCTCATCGTCCGGCTCGGAACTCCGAGAGCGGTCCGCCTGCTCCTCCTCCTGCTGGCGGACAGCCTCCGCGTGGATCGGCAGGTCCGCCTCCGGGAGTGGTTTGAGCTGCTGAGCCTGGGCCTGCCCGGGGTCGGCCAGTGGCCTGCCCAGCTCCGGTGCGGGGACACCGCCGAACGCTGGGCCGAGCACATGGCCCGCGGCCCGCACCGTAGCGTCCCTGAGCGTGTCACCGATCAGCCGGGCGGCGTATGTCAGCAGGCCCTTGCGCTCCGGGTCCGCCTCGTCGGCGGCAGCTGCAGTCAGCTCGTCCGCGAGCCGGGTGGCCAGCGCCTCGGCAGTGGGCCACTGCCCCACCACGCGCCTGGCTTCCTGCGTGGCCTTGTACACATACCAGAAGCGCGGATCACCGCCGGTCGTCGTCTTCCGGAAGTCGACGTAGCCGGGGTTGAGGGCCTCAAGCGCGGCAGCCACGTCCGCGGGCTCGAAGCCAGTCTTGGCTGCGATGTCGATGACCGTGACCATGAAGCTCTGCTCGAGCAGGGCGACTGTCGCATCGAGCACCGGCAGGTCCCTGGTGGTCCAGGTGTCGTGCACGAGAAGCTGCCTCACCGGGACCGCGCCGGCCATCCGCGAACGGGCATCCGGCGGAGTCCCTCTGGTCGGTCCGGCCCTGCAGGCAAGCCAGGGCCGATGTATCCGGCAACATCGAGACTAGCCAGAATGAGGAGTGCCGGCCCACCGATGTGATGCTCATCCGCCCGGCTGGGAGCCTGCACATCCGCGAACCCCGAATGTCTGCCGTCAGGCGGTTGGGCGCCCCGAGCGGTCGGGCGAGATCGTTATGCTGTCGGGGCCGCAATGGCGCGGCAGGCAGGAAGCCGGAGGGGAAGATCATGAGTAGCGACACCGGTGTTGAGCGGACGCTGGTGCTGTTCAAGCCTGATGCGGTGGCCCGAGGCCTGGTCGGCAGGGTCCTGGCGCGCTTCGAGGACGCGCTGCTCAGGGTGGTTGCGACCAAGATGGTCTGGATGGACGCCGACCTGACCAAGCGCCACTACTTCGACCTCGAGGAGCGCTTTGGTCCCGCGGTCTATGCCTCGATGGCGCAATTCATGCAGAGCGGCCCGGTGATCGCGGTGGTGCTCGAGGGCATCGAGGCCATCGCGTGCGTCCGCAAGATCGTCGGCCCTACCTACCCCGACCAGGCACTGCCCGGCACCATCCGCGGGGACTTCGCGCACATGAGCAGGGCCTACGCCAACGAGCGCGGTATAGCCGTCGAGAACCTGGTGCACGCATCGGGCAACGCGCAAGAAGCCGCGCTTGAGATCGACGTGTGGTTCGCCAAGGACGAGATCATCGAATATGCCGCCCGCGACGAGCGATGACCAATAGTCACGCGACTGCCACGTCTTTCCAAAATCCTCAGCGAGGCTGAACCTCACCTTAAGGGCGACCCGTTTCTCGGGCGGCGCCACCGGCGATGTCGCCGTGCGCCGACAGAAACGGGCGGTTGTGACCGCAGCCGCTCGGCACCCACAGGAGCGGAGAGTTTCGCATGTCACTACGCCGTCGCCTGACCGTGGCTGCCGCCACGGCAGGCGTACTCGCTGCGGCCGGACTGGCTGCAGCAACCGCTGCCCAGGCAAAAACCGCCGGGCCTACCTATCTCAGTCACTTCAACACCGAGACCCCAATCTCCTCGGCGCAATCGCCGGAGAACGGGGACCAGAACCCCTACGGCGTCTTCATCGTGCAGCAGAGCATCGGACGGCTGCAGGCTGGCAACATCCTGGTCAGCGATTTCAACAACTCCAATGATGGCGGGAACCTGCAGGGAACCGGCAGGACCATCGTGCAGATCACACCAGGCGGTGGTCTCTCCGTCTTCGCCACCATCGACCCAACGACGCTGCCGGGCGCCTGTCCGGGTGGCGTCGGCCTGACCACGGCCCTCGAAGTGCTGCCAGGCGGCTGGGTCGTCGTGGGGAGCACGCCGTCCGTTGACGGGAGCCTGCAGACAGCCTCGGCCGGCTGCCTGATCGTGCTGGACAGCAACGGGAATGTCGCCGAGACCATCAGCGGCCGCGGCATCAATGGTCCGTGGGACTCGACCGAGGCCGTCTCCGGCAACTTCGCCGACTTGTTCGTGGCCAACGTGCTCAATGGCACCGTTCAGCCGGGCGACCCGGTCGTGCACGGCGGAACCGTGCTCCGCATCGGGCTGCAGCTGTCCGCCCAGCACGCCCCTCAGGTGGTCTCGGTCGCGACCGTCGGGTCACGATTCGCCGAGCAGGCGAACGCTGCAGCGTTCGTCCTCGGGCCGACCGGCCTCGGCCTGAGTGGCGGCACACTGTACGTGGCCGACACCCAGGACAGCACGATCCACGCCATCAGGGGCGCGCTGACGCGAAACGGCGGCGGGGGCACCGGCCGGCAGATCACCCAGGGCAACCTGCTGAACCAGCCGCTCGGCCTCGCCATTGCACCGAACGGCGACATCCTGACGGTCAACGGCAACGACGGCTTCATCGTGGAAACCACGCCTAAGGGCGCACAGGTCGACTCGAAGCTGATCACGCCCAACGGCGCGGGCGCGCTGTTCGGTCTCGCGGTCCTTCCTGGCCTGGGCGGCGTCTACTTCGTCGACAACGCACTCAACACGCTGAACCTGCTGCACTGACGCGCAGCTGGCTCGCTCGTGCCGGTCTGGTGACTCCCGGGGGCTCACCAGACCGGCACTCATTTACTCCCAGTCGTCGTCCGCGCCGGCGTCGGCTGCCTCCGCGGCAACCTCGCTGGGCTTGGCCAGCCAGCGCTCCAGCCAGGTGAACTGCTCGGCCAGCATGTCCAGCACAGACTCGCGGGCCACGTAACCGTGGTTCTCATACGGGAGGATCACGAGGCGAGCGGTGCCGCCCGTACCCTGGATTGCCTGGAATAGGCGCTCCGACTGGATCGGGAACGTGCCCGAGTTGGCGTCCCGCTCACCGTGGATGAGCAGCAGCGGCGCGCTGATCTTGTCGGCATACCTGAATGGCGACACCCGGTCGTAGACCCCCGGCACCTCCCAGAAGTTGCGGCGCTCGGTCTGGAAGCCGAATGGCGTCAGGCTGCGGTTGTAGGCGCCGCTGCGCGCGATGCCCGCGGCGAACAGGTCGGTGTGGGCTAGCAGGTTGGCGGTCATGAAGGCGCCGTAGCTGTGCCCGCCGACCGCGATCCGGCGCGGATCGGCGATGCCCCGATCCGTCAGCGCGCGGATGTGTGCAGCGGCCGCCTCGGCAATCTGCTCGACGTAGGTGTCGTTCATTGTCTCCGGGTCGCCGATCACCGGCATCGTGGCGCCTTGCAGCACTGCATAGCCGCGCAGCACGAACCAGATAGGGTCCGAGGCGGTCAGCCTGGTGAAGCGCTCCGTCGTGCCGCGAACCTGGCCGGCCGTCGCGGCGTCACCGTAGTCAAGCGGGTAAGCCCAGATGACCGTCGGCAGCGCGCCGTCACGGGTTTCGTCATAACCGGGCGGCAGGTGCAGCCAGCCGGTCAGCTGGACCCCGTCGCCGCGGTCGTAGCTCATGAGGCGCTTTTCCATGCCAGTGAGCTGCGGGTGCGGGTCAGGGAACCAGGTGAGCTGAGTCCGGTCGCCGTCGTCGAGCCGTATCACCGCGAGGTTTGGCGGTTCGACACGGCTCTCGTGCCAGACGAGGATCGATCCCCGGTCGTCGCCCGCGAAACCGAGTGCCTGCTCGTATGCGGCGGCAGGACTGCGCCAGAGCCGCTGCGTGGTCAGGTCGGACAGGTCAAGCCGGTCCAGGAACGGCCGGTCTCCCTCCGGGCTCGCGCCCTGGCCGCGCAGGAAGACCTGGTTGCCGTCCTGCAATACGGTGCGCGTGCCGTCAGGGTGAACGGTCATCATCGGCGTGCCCGGATCGAGGTACGCCTCGTCGGCGGAATGGTCGAAGATGACTCGGCTGCTTCCGGGTGCGGCCAGGTCGGTCAGCCTCGTCGTGATCCAGCGCCGGTCTCGGTCGTGCTCGGTGGTCAGCAGCTGCCCGGCCGCTGCCATGTCATACCAGCCGAGGCAGCGCTCCTGGACGCTGATGCTCGACTGGGGTGCTGCGTCGAAGGGCGCCTGCAGCCGGAAGATCTCGTCCCGGAACTCGACCTTGGCCATCGGGTCACCGCCGTCCAGGGCCTCGGTCCAGACCAGGCTCGCGGGTACCGACTCCTCCCAGGAGACCATCCGGGGCCCCGTCGGCACGCCGTGCCTGGGCACCTCGTCGCTCACCGGCAGGTCGGCGATGACCCGGGTTAGCTGGCCGTCCGCGGACCAGACCTCCACTCGCCGGGAGAAGTACGGAAACGGCACTCGGAACGAGAACGGCCGCTGCAGCTGGTAGACGAGCAGGTGCGCGCCGTCCGGCGACTCACTGAGGTGGTAGTAGAGGCCGGCCGGGCCAAGTTCGGCAGCGACGCCCGAGTCGGGGTCGACGCGCAGCGGCACGGTCGTCGCGAGTGCCTCGAACAGATCCGCGTCCGCGTCCGTGCGCAGCAGGTCAGTGAATGTGGCCATCTGAGTTCGCTTGCCCGAGGTCTCCTCGGTGTGCGGCTCCGCCGGCTCCGGCCCAGGCGGACCTGGGGGGCCCGGCGAGCCAAGCGCGAGCAGGGTGGCGCCGTCCCTGGCCCAGCGCACCGTCGAGCCGACCGTGGCCGGGTCGCCGCCCAGTACGTCGCGCACCCGGAGCCTGGGCACCTCCGCAGCGGTCGCGGCCTGGGCGTCGGCAATCCAGACCGCGATGCCGTCGGCCTGGTCGAGGGTGAACGCGAACCGCCGCCCGTCTGGTGCCCAGATCGGCACGCTCACGGAAGCGCCGTGAGGCAGCTCGATCCTACGGGGCTGGCCGCCCGGCAAAGCGACGACCGACAGCCCGGTCATCCGTCGGGTTCGCTGCCGGCCTCCGAGCGCCGGATCGATGCGCAAGCCGCCCAGGGCCAGATAGGGCCGGGCGAGCTGGGCGACTGGGGGATGGGACTCGTAGTGAACTAGCGCAACGAATCTCCGGCCAGGCGCCAGCGAAGCCGCCGGTGTAGGCGGGGCATCGATAATCGAGACGATGTCGCTGGCCGGGGTGTGATACGCCACGCTTGTTCCCTCTCGTAGCTGGCCGGGCGCGGGCGAAGCGCGCAGGATTCTGTTCCCTCTTCATTGGCCATCATGCCGCGCGCCCGCCGCGCCGCGCCCGTCGGCGCGACCGCTGCCACGGGCCGCCCCGTTCCGGTCGAGGTAACGGAGGCGGAGCGCACGAGATGCGAGCGGATAGTCGGGCATTTGGCATAATAGTCTGTTTTCAAAGCCCCTTGACGAAATCGAACTGCATAGCACGCGCGTATTTCTGCACTCCGCCGTACCCTGTCATCGCAGTTGCGAGCATGGTGTTTGATAGAGACTGGTTGCATTCGTATTTCAGGTACGCGTGCTGACCCGGGACCCTCGTCCGTGGATCCCGGAGATTCACCCAGTAGGAGAAGGCACATGCCTCAGGGCACCGTGAAGTGGTTCAACGCCGACAAGGGCTACGGGTTCATCGCTCCAGATGACGGTAGCGCCGACGTCTTCGTACACCACTCCGCGATTCAGGTCGACGGTTTCCGCAGCCTGCAAGAAAACCAGCGCGTCGAATTCACCGCCGGCCAGGGCACCAAAGGCCCGCAAGCTGAGCAGGTCCGCCCGCTCTAGCCAATTCCGGTCTCATCAGGCCGGACAGGAATCCAGTTAGCACCAACGGAAAGGGCGGCTCCGGTCAACCGGGGCCGTCCTTTCGCATGCCCGCTCGCATGCCAGCGGCCTGTGCCTGATCGCAGGCTGCCGGTATCGTCGCCGTCCATGAGGCGAGGACTACTCAACAGCGCGCTTGCCGGGATGGGGACCACGATCTTCGCCGAGATGTCGGCGCTGGCGGTCGAGACCGGCTCGGTCAACCTCGGTCAGGGCTTCCCGGACACCGACGGGCCCGCGGAGGTGGCCCGCGTCGCCGCTGACGCCGTGCTGTCCGGGCTCGGTAACCAGTACCCGCCCGGAGCCGGCATCCCCGAACTGCGGACAGCGATCGCGGCTCATCAGAAGCGGTTCTACGGGCTCGACCTCGATCCCGAGACCGAGGTGCTGGTGACGGCCGGCGCCACCGAGGCCGTCGCCGCCGCCATGCTGGCGCTGCTGGAGCCAGGCGATGAGGTCATCGCCCTCGAGCCTTACTACGACTCCTACGCCGCCTGCATCGCGATGGCCGGCGCGCGGCGAGTACCCGTCACCCTGCGAGCGCCGCTGTTCCGTCCCGACCTGGACGCGCTGCGGGACGCCATCACCAGCCGCACCCGGCTCATCCTGCTGAACACCCCGCATAACCCCACGGGCATGGTCGCCACCGCGGAGGAACTCGCGGTCATCGCAGAACTCGCGATCCAGCACGACCTCCTGGTCGTCACCGATGAGGTGTATGAGCACCTGGTGTTTGAGGGCGCGCACATCCCGATCGCCACGCTGCCCGGCATGCGGGAGCGGACCGTCACGATCAGCTCAGGCGCCAAGACGTTTTCCTTTACCGGCTGGAAGATCGGATGGGTGACCGGGACGCCCGAGCTCGTCACCGCGGTCAGGACGGCGAAGCAGTTCCTGACGTTCGTCAATGGCGGGCCGTTCCAGTACGCCATCGCCGCCGGTCTTGCGCTGCCCGACGCCTTCTACACCGACGCGGCCGCCAGCCTGCGCCGAAAGCGCGACCTGCTGGCGGACGGCCTTCGCTCGGCGGGCTTCGATGTATTCGTCCCGCAGGGGACCTACTTCATCACGACCGACATCGCCGCACTGGGCGAGCCCGATGGACTCGAGTTCTGCCGGAGCCTGCCGCGGCGCTGCGGTGTGGTCGCGGTGCCGAACGTGGTGTTCTACGACGACCGCGACGCCGGGCGGACTCACGTTCGGTTCGCGTTCTGCAAGCGCGACGAGGTCCTAGCCGAGGCGGCCGAGCGGCTGGGCCGGCTGCGTGCTCATTAGGATGGTCGTCCAGCACCTGCTGGAGTGTTGCCACTGAGACAGGAGCGTCACCTGTGACAACCGCGTCTGCTTCCGACAGCAGCACGTCCGCGTCCGGGCCCGCCGCGTCCATGCCTGCCGTGCCCGGGCCTGTCGCCGAGATCTACCAGGCCCCGCACCAGGACAAGCCCTGGGGCCGTGAGGTGATCTTCGCGGGCGTCGACGGCAAATATGTCGGAAAGATCATTCATGTCAACGCGGGCCATTCGCTGAGCCTTCAGTACCACGAGCGCAAGGACGAGACCATCAGCGTGCTGACGGGTGCGGCCCTGATCGAGTACGGCCCGGCAGCCGGGGCACTGGCGAGCCAGCACTTCGGGCCAGGCGACACCATCCACCTGCCGCCGCGGGTGCTGCACCGCATCACTGCCATCACGGACCTGACGTTCGCCGAGGCCTCGACCGGCCTGCCGGGCTGGCGCGAGGACGTGGTCAGGCTGGAGGACAAGTACGGCCGGGCGGGCACCACGGCGCCCTGAGCCAGGCGATGATCTTGATGAGAGCGACTTTGCTGCTTTTATAGCAACAGCAAGCCCACTCCCATTGACACGCGAGCGCCGCCAGGCGAACAGCTACAGGGCTTTTATCCCATCCGCTCCGCCCGGCCTGGCCGCCGGTCTGCTCGGGCCGACGCCCGTGTTCCCGTTTGCTGGGCAGACCGGCCGTCGAGCACCCGGAAAATCTGAATCCACTGGTCCGGGGTGACATACGCGACGACGGCGCGCCGGTCCAGGCCCGCGCTCGCGCACGCAGCTGCCACCTGGTCGGCCGGGAATGAGCGCTGAAGCGACGCCCGGACCGAGCCGCCCACGCCGCTGAACCCGGCCCGCACCAGCCGGTGGTAGGCCGCCTGACGAGCCGGGCTGATCAGCGGCTCGGCTCTGCGCTCAAGCCGCAGGATCGCCGCATCCACCCGCGGGACCGGGCGGAAGTCGGTCCGGGGGATCGTGCCCGCCAGCCGCCAGCTCACCTGCGGCCATGTGGTCACCGTCAGCTGCGTCCAGCGGCCGTAGCCGCCCGTGCGCTTGCGGGCGTACTCGCGCTGCGTGATCAGCGTTGCCGCGGTCATCCGCGAGGCCCGCAGGCACCAGTCGATGATCGGTGCGGTGAGCGAGAATGGCGCATTCCCGACGACCTGGAATGCGCGCGGCGGCTGACGGGCCGTGAGGAAGTCGGTCAGCAGCACTCTGACGTTTGGCTGGTGGGCGACCTTGGCCATCAGCCGGCTGGCCAGGTTGTCGTCGATCTCATAGGCCACGACTTCGGCAAACAGCGTGGCCAGCCGCGCGGTCACTATCCCCTCGCCCGCGCCGACCTCCAGGCACAGTCCGTCCCGGTCGGGCCGGACCGCAGTCAGGAACTGCCGGGCTGCTTCCGGACCGCGGAGATAGTTCTGCGAGAGCTCGCGGCGCCTGCGGTCGGCGTCGGTACGCCCGCCGACGGCCGCTCTGCTGCGGAGGCCACGCTGAGAAGCCGCACGGCCCGGCCGCTCGGCGCTCGTGCGGCGTACGCCGGAGCGGGAGGCCCGGCCGGACCCGCCGCCACGCTCCTGGCCCGGCGCTGCGCTCATCGCACCAGCGTAGCCATCGGCGCGTGCGGCGAATGAGGACACGAGGGGCGTGGCGGGACCCCTGCGGCCCATAGAAGGGCATCGAAGGTAACTTCGCGGCCCGTCCTGGCCGGCGACAGAAGCTCAAATGGTCACTCGTAATCCGGCCGGCGCAACCGCTTGAGCTGGGAACGCCGCTGCTTGTCGGCGAGACGCCGCTCGACCGAGCCGCGGGTCGGCCGGCTGGGCCGCCGCGGCGGCCGGGGCGGCGCGGTCGCCTCGGTCAGTAGCGCGCTGAGCCGGGCGGCGGCGGCTTCCCGGTTGCGCAACTGCGACCGGTGGTCGCTGGCCGCCACGGTGATGATGCCGCCCGACAGCCGGCCCGCAAGCGCTGCGAGCGCCCGCTCCTTCAGGACGGGCGGCAGCGAAGCCGTCCCGGCCAGGTCGAACGACAGTTCCGCCTGGCTGTCCGTGGTGTTGACCGATTGCCCGCCGGGCCCCTGAGACCGGGAGAAGCGCCAGGTCAGCTCGTCGGGAGGGATGACGATCCCGCGTACCGTGACATCGATGCTCACGGCTGCGCCCGTGCCTTCACGGGGCAGGGTGCAGGGTGCGGCTCCGGCATGCTGCCTCCCTATCACAAGGCGAGCGGTGAACGCCTCACGACGCCTGGTGGGATGCCTGCTGCCGGGCTCATACGGGTCAAATGAGCGGCGGCCCTTGGTACTCTCACGATTGCTAACTAGGCACATTAAGGGTGGAACGCGACACCAGCTGGAGTGTGGACGTGAAGGGTTTCCGGAAGTTCCTCCTGCGAGGGAACCTCATCGACCTGGCCGTCGCGGTCGTCATCGGCGTCGCGTTTAATGACGTCGTTCAGGCGCTGATCAAGGATCTGATGACGCCCTTGATCGGGGCAATCACCGGCACCAACAATGGCAAGCCCAAGAAGTTCTTCGACTACACGGTCACTCTGCATGGCAGCCAGTTCCAGTACGGCGAGTTCCTCAACGCCGTCATCTCATTCGTGGTGATCGCGGCGACAGTGTACTTCCTGCTGGTCGCGCCCTCCCAGAAGCTCATGACGCTCGCCGCGCGCAACCAGGCGGCCAGCGACCGGGAGTGCCCGGAGTGCCTGAGCATGATTCCCGTCGCTGCCAAGCGGTGCAAGTACTGCACCAGCGTGGTGCCGCCCGCCCCGGCGCCCGAGGCGGCGGCCGGGCCGGCGTTCCCCGCCCTGCGGCTCGGACGTCACCGCTCCGTGGCTTCCGACTCAGCCGACCCCGCGCCTGACCTCCAGTAGCGCAGTAGGGCAGCGACACGGCCGACCGCCCGCACTGCGGGTTTCCATCCTGCTTCGATAAAAGCTGTTGGCGAGCGGCTGGCTCGCGACTCCTACCGGTGAAACAGATGCCCGCCCCACGGCAGTGGGAGGGGAGCACCGGGAGGAGATCCGATGAGCACAACCACTCGAGTAGCAGCCGTTGCAGGCAGCCTCGCCGCAGCCGCCGCCGTGGCGGCCGCGATAGTCCTGCCGGTGCATCACACGCCGGTGAGGGCGGCCACATCTGGCCTGACCGCCGGGGCTGTCACCGCGAAGGCGAGCGACAGCCCCGGCGCACAGCCGTCGTCCACCGTCGGCGTGAGCGGATCGGCAGGTTCGAGCAGCGCTGGAACTAGCTCGGGATCAGGTTCCGGCGCCGGGTCCGGATCGGCCTCGGGTTCCGCGCATGGCTCGGGGACCGGATCAGGCTCGGGCTCAGGCTCAGGCTCGGGCTCAGGCTCGGGGACGAGTGGCGGCGCCACCACGGTGCCGAGCCCAACCGGAACGATCGGCAACCCGAACGTGCCGTGCCTCATCGGCTACGTCTGGCGTCAGGCCTACCACGGCGATTACGTGTGCGTGACGGCCGCGACCCGCGCCCAGGCGGCGGCCGACGATGCGGCAGCGAACAGCCGGATCCAGCACGGTGGCGGCGCTTACGGTCCCTACACGTGCATCCAGGGCTACGTCTGGCGGCAGGTCGTGCCCGACGACTACACCTGCGTCATCCCCGCCGTCCGTTCACAGGCTGCCTACGACAACTCGCAGGCTGCCAGCCGAGTCGCCCTGCTCCACCTCTGCGTGACTTCTTGGTCCCAGGGCAGTGCCGGCCCGTACATCCAGGTCGACGCCTATCTGTTCAACTTCGGCTCGGTACTGCTGGAGGTGCGCCGCACTAGCGACGGGGCCGTTCTCTGGTCGCAGCAGGTCACGGCCACTTCCTACGCCGGCCTGCCGGGCGGAGCGTTCTACGCGCAGACTCCGGTGCTGACGCCGGCATCCGCGACGGACTACTACGTCACCGCCCTGGACATCGCGTCCGGGCGCTGGTCGGGCCAGGTCCCGCTCACTAGCTCTTGTGTCTAGCTCCGATGCAGGCCGCAGACCGCCGAGCGCCGGCCCATCAGGGCCGGGCTCGGCGTTCGGCCCGTCACGCCAGAGAACTCGGGCGAAATCGCGTCATCCGGGCTGTCCTGTCCGGCTCTTGGAGCCCTACGGTTGGCCCATGCGTGATCGGGAGATCGTCTCCGCTATCGTCGCGGGCGACCCCGCAGGTCTGGCGGCGGCGTACGACAGCTACGCGGCGGTCCTGCACGCTTTCTGCCGCTCACTGCTGGCCGAACCTGCCGACGCCGCGGACGCGGTCCAGGACACGTTTGTCATTGCCGCGGCGAAGGTCGGTGACCTGCGCGATCCCGACCGGCTGCGACCGTGGCTCTTTGCCGTCGCCCGGAACGAGTGCTACCGCCGGCTCCGCGGGCGAGCGCGGCTCGCTCCGCTGGAAGCGGCGGGCGACGTGACCGACACGGCGGCTGAGGCCTCGTGGGGAGCTGGCCGGGCGGAGCTGAAAGCTCTCGTCACGGCTGCCCTGGCTGGCCTGAATCCGGGCGACCGCGAGGTCATCGAGCTGAACCTGCGGCATGAGGTCGAGGGGCCCGACCTGGCCGAGGCACTCGGCGTTCCGCTGAACCAGGCGCACGCCCTGGCGTCACGTGCCCGCGGCCAGCTGGAGCGCTCTCTCGGCGCACTGCTCGTGGCTCGCACGGGACGCCAATCGTGCACCGAGCTCGACGCCATCCTGGTCGGATGGGATGGCACGCTCACGACACTGCTGCGCAAGCGCGTCAGCCGGCACATCGAGAACTGCGAGATCTGCGGCGAGCGCAAGCGGCGAGAGCTGAGCCCGGCCGCGTTGTTCAGCTTCCTGCCGCTGGTCGGGCTGCCGCCGGGCCTGCGTCATCAGGTCCTGCGGCTGGTGTCGGACGGCTCACCCGAGGCGATCAGGTACCGCGGGCACGTCGTCGCCGGCGCTGGCCGGTTCGACGCGGCGGGCTTCCCTGTCCAGCTCAGTCCGGCCCGGCTTGCCCGAGGGCGGGGAATTCACGCGCACCCGGTGCCGTATGCGGTCGCCGCCGCGCTCATCGTCCTGGCTGGCGGCGGCTCGGCCGCCTACGCGCTGAAGCACGACCACACTGCCGCGGGCCAGCACCCGGCAGGAGTCACCGTGACCATCACCGTGCCCGCGACACACCCAGCCACGACGAGCCAGCCCACGCCGACGGCAGTAACAAGCTCAACGACCCTGCCGATCGCCCCCCCGTATACGACCATGCCCGTGATCGCCTCGACGAGCCCGTCTCCGCCTGTGTCGCCCGGCACTCTGCAGCTCTCGACGACCTTCCTCAGGCTCTCCAGCCAGGGCTCAGGGACGTTCACCGTGACCGCGGCGGGCGGTCCCGTGACGTATTCGCTATCAGTGCCGGCGGGCCTGACCGTGACCCCGCTCACGGGAACTCTCAGCGCCGGCCAGCAGCAGGTCATCACCGTCACCGCCAGCGCGACGGCCGGCCTCGAACCCACGGTCACCGTGAACCCCGGCGGCTACCAGGTCACTGTCTACAACACCCCCATTAGCTAGCGGGGGTCACTTGGCGTCGGCGTAGCAGCCCACGACCGCGGTCGTCATCGGGAAGCTGACCTCCGTCGCGCCGAAGACGAGCCGGGTTGCCTCGGCAGCGGCGGCCTGGACCGCCGCGACGACGCGATCCTGCTGGCTTGTCGGGCAGTGCACGATGACTTCATCGTGCAGGAAGAAGACAAGTTCCGGGAGGGGAACGGGGACCGAGCGGGGCGCGGCCGTCAGCAGGCTGCGCAGCGCTGCGAGCATGACCAGCGCCCAGTCGGCAGCGCTTGCCTGAACGACGAAGTTCCTGGTGAACCGGCCGCGTGCCCGCGCCGCCGCCCCTGCCCCGGGGTCACGCTCCTGATCCGGGTCTGCTGAGTCGCTCGTCAGCTCGCGCCACGCTGCGGAGGGCGGCGGGCACGTGCGACCCAGCACCGACCTGACCACGCGTCCCTCCTGTCCAGCCCTGGCTGCGTGCTCGACGTACGCCGCCGCGTCCGGAAACCGCCGCCGGAACAGGGCGAGCGACTGGCGGCTGTCGCCACCGCTGCCGCCGTACATCGCCGATAGCAAGGCCACCTTGGCCGTGGCGCGGTCGCCCCCAATCGCCGAGGCAACCGCGGCATACACGTCGCCTTCGGCTGCGGCTCTGGCGAATGACCTGTCGCCGGCCAGCGCGGCCAGCACCCTTGGCTCAAGCTGGGCAGCATCGGCGACCACCAGCACCCAGCCGGGGTCGGCCACCACCGCCTGCCGCAGCACCTTCGGAATCTGCAGCGCGCCGCCGCCGCGAGATGCCCAGCGCCCGGACACCACGCCACCGACGACATATTCCGGCCGGAACCGCCCGCCGGACACCCAGGCGTCGAGCCACGACCAGCCGTTCGCCGCATAGAGCCGGGCCAGTTCCTTGTACTCGAGCAGCAGCGGGATCACCGGATGATCGACCTGGCGCAGCACCGCTGACCTGGTTGACGACACCCGAACCCCGCCAGCCGCGAGCGCCTGCCGCAGCTGCACAGGGGAGTCTGGGTTGACCGGGCGGGCGACGCCGAGCGCGGCGGATATCTGCGCGGTCAGCTCGCTCAGCCGCGCGGGGCGCAGCGGCGGCCCGGAGATCATGGGCGGCCGCTCGCCAAGAAGGCCGGTGAGCAGCCGGTCATGGATATCGGCGCGCCATGGCAGGCCGGCCGCCGACATCTCGGCGGCCGCCAGTCCACCTGCCGACTCCGCCGCGGCCAGCAGGGCAAGACGGGCTGGCTGGGCGTCTGCCTGGATGCTGGCTAGCTGCCTGGCGTGCAGCTCGACGACCGCTGCCAGTTCGCCTGCCGGGTCAGCCGCCCTGGAGTCGAACTCGAGCTGCGCCTGTCCCGCTCCGGCGACTGCAGGCGCACCCTGGCCGGAAGCGGCGCCGGGCGCTTCAGGAGTCGCGTCGCGCGCCCGCAGCAGCGACCCGACCAGCTCGGTGTCGTGGCACCGGCGAACGCGCACTCCTGACCGCAGGAGCTGCGGGTAGCACAGCCGCCCCGCACGCCACACCCACCGGACCTGGCCGACCGCTTCGGCAGCGGCGACAGCAGCCGTCAGATCGCCCACCTGCTCCGCCGGACCGTCGGGTGTCCCGTCGTCCCGGAGCCGGCGCAGGAGCCCGGCGGAGCCGGGTCCTGGCGCCAGCGCAATCCGCATACCCAGGAGTGTGCGGCACTGCACCGACAGCTTGGTGCGCCGCTGATTCGCGGCGCAGGCATGCCGACGGGCTCAGTCGCCGCTCGCCCGACGCCGCGTGCCGCGACTCAGCTTGGTGACGTGGGATCGCCGTGGTGAAACCGGCTCAGCATCCGATTCTTCGTCGGTGTCGGCGCTCATCTGCTTGGCCTGCCTGGCGGCCCCGGAGTCGTAGCGCTTCGGGGTGCCCTGGTATCGCGGACCGCGATAGCCAGGACCCTGTGCGGGCACGCTGGCGCGGCCGGGGCTGCGCTTGGCCGCAGCGGGTCTGGCCTTGTCGTCGCTGGCCGCATCCGCCTCGCCGCGGCGGGAGGCCCCACCCGGTAGCGGTGCAAGCGACGGCGACTGTATCGCGCCGTCTGCCTCGGGGTCGCCGCCGCTCTCCGGTTCTGCCTCGCGTTCCCCGCCGGGCCGGGCCTTGCTGCTGCGCACTGGCTCTCCGTCAGCAGCCACGGTCTCCGAGTCAGCGATGACGTCAGCAAGCCCGACGGCTGGACCATGCACGGCCAGGTCGTCCGAGTCGTCGTCATCGGTATCGTCGTCCAGCTCGAGGCCACCTAGCCCAACCTGATCGAGCGGCGACGGCGGAGATTGAGCCGGCACGCTGACCGAATTGGTGTACTGCCGGCTCAGCTGCGAAGCCGGCCCGTTCACCGGCCTCCGCCACCCTGGCCGGGTGCTGACTTCGGCATAGATCGGGCCCACGCAGTCGTGGCCCTCCAGCAGAGTGGCCAGCAGCTCGGCCTCGTCGGCCCGCAACCCGAAAACCACCCGCGGCTGGCCCCAGGGCTCCTCGAGCGAGTAGCCAACATAGCTGGATACCGGCGGCAGCGGCTCGGTGCCAAGTCCGTGCATGGCCCGCCACCGCTCCCACGCCTCCTCGAGCGCGATAGCTGCGCGGTCGGCTCGCTGCATTAACTCCGGATCACGCATCGTGCATACCTCCCTCGCAGCGCCACACGTCCGCCCCCGGAGCGTCCCCCGCAGCGCTTAGGCCTCACCTGGCGCACCGGTCTGCTCCCCGTGATGCCACGGACACCCGGTCCTTAGCCGCCGCGCGCCGTGCGCCAGGCTCACGACAGCAACGGGTTCAGTATTGCGGCGCATCGCATCCGGCACGGGAGATTACGAAAAGTTGTTATGAGACTACGCACAGTCATCGTCACCGTGGCCAGATTCGCTGGCAGTACTGCACCCGACATGACCGATCACGGACTGATAAGAGCGGGACGCGCCGTATTCTCGGCTACTGCTCCAGAACTGTCCCGCAATAGGGGAGTCCCCGGACCATGGCGCCCCGGTCGGGCGCCGCATGCAGAGCCGCGGCCCCGGGGCACGGCTGAAAGCCGGACGACAGGCGAGCGGTGCACCGCTTCGACCTCGTTCCGGCTGAAACTAAGGTTTTGTTCGTGAAGCCGCTGTCATCGTGATCGCGGCGTAGCCTCCCGGCAATCTGCCATGGGAGGCCGGATCGACCCCGGCAACATCACCGACCGATGGCGTCTCATCGCATCGAACGCTTTGCGCCCCCCGATGCGGAGTGCCGGTCGCCGGGGTCGACCCCCCCAACTGCTGTGCCATGTGGCCGCTGGCTGACGGCGCGTATCTGCGCGCCCGCCGTCCTAGCGCCAAAGCGCCAGGCCACGGCCGCGTGTCACTCCGAGCGCTGCTGCGGGATGCCCGCGAGGAGGGCGCGGACCTCGGTCTCCCGGTAGCGGCGGTGGCCGCCGAGCGTCCGGATAGACGTGAGCTTGCCTGCCTTGGCCCACCTCGTGACTGTCTTCGGGTCAACCCGGAACATAGTCGCGACCTCGGCAGGCGTGAGCAGTGGCTCGGCTTCTGGCGTACGTGCTGACATGTGACGGCCTTCCTCCTGGACCTGTACTACATTTCCTAACTTCTTATTACTGTTCGTGGCCTCTATCGAAGCCTGCCTAGATGTCCTATATGGTCCGCTGAGACCATATTGCCATCACCGGCGGTGACAAGTCGACAACCCGGAGCAAAGTAATCTGCATGTCGCGGCCGGGGTGCCTTCCTTATTTCTGTCACGCTGCGTGATTCTACAGACACGCTCCGTCGCAACGGGCAGATTCGGAAAAGTCATCCGCGCCTCTCATGAACTACTTAGCTGTGTTGCCGGCGTGTCCTGTGCCCCGCTGGCCGCCAATCTCCTCCAGGTTGGCGCCCGACAGGACGCAGTTCCCCGGCCAGGAGCGGGTCAGAGCCCCATGGCCCGGCTGCCGGAATCCTCCCTCCCCGGTGACGCCACTTTCGCGGCGCCGGTCCCGTTAGCCGGTCGGCTGCCCGCTAGGTGGCGGGATCGCCGAATGGTCCGACACGGTATCCACGTTTGATTGTCAACCGGCCGAACTGTTGCATTAATCCCCCGAACTGCTGCCAGATAACATGCTTCCGGGCTTTTTGCCCGTCCGCCTGTGCGGTATGCGCACCCACCGCACACACCGCCTGGCATCGTTGCTGCGCTAAAGCACCAGAAACCCATGTACTTGTCGCGCTTTGGCTAGCATGACTAATCGTGACATGCCGTACCCGTCTGGGCAAAGCCTTACGCGGAAGTAAGTGGTCACCGGACCCCTGCGGCTCGCCGTTACGGTCGCTATAGGCTGGTGGCCGGCCTCGGCGTCAACGGGGATGCCGGGACGGCTTGGAACCGGGAGCCCACGGACGTGACCACAGTTTTCGGGGACGATACAGGTTTCGGCACGGGGCCCGCTGACATCAAGGACGAGACGGAGGCGGGCCGGCCCACCGCCCCCGGCGGGCACGAGCAGGTGGTCTTCTGCCAGGACCAGCAGTCGGGGCTGCGGGCGATCATCGCCATCTACTCGACCGCGCTGGGCCCGGGCCTGGGCGGGACCCGGTTTTACCCTTATCCCGACGAAAGCGCGGCGCTGGCTGACGTCCTCAGGCTGTCGAAGGCGATGGCCTACAAGAACGCCCTGGCCGGGCTGGATCTGGGCGGCGGTAAGGCGGTCATTATCGGAGACCCGGCCGCGGTTAAGTCCGAGGCCCTGCTCCGCGCCTACGGGCGCTTCGTCGAGTCGCTCAACGGCCGGTACATCACCGCCTGTGACATCGGGACCTACAGCGAAGATATGGACGTCATCGCCCGCGAGTGCCGGTTCGTGACCGGCCGCACGGTGCCGAACGGCGGGGCGGGCGATTCCTCGGTGCTCACGGCCTTCGGAGTGCTCCAGGGCATGCGTGCGTGCGCCGAGTATCTGTGGGGCACCACCAGCCTGGCAGGCCGGACGGTAGGCATTGAGGGTGTGGGCAAGGTTGGGCACCGGCTGGCCGGCCACCTGCTCGAGGACGGCGCCCGCGTGGTGATCTATGACACCAGTTCCGCCGCGGTGGAGCGGGTGGTCGCCAGCCATCCGGACGTCTCAGTCGCGGCCACCAGAGCGGAGCTCGTCTCGGGGCGGCTGGATGTCTATTCCCCGTGCGCGCTCGGCGGTGCCATCGACGAGGCGGCTGTGGACCTGCTCAGCGCGAGGATCATCTGCGGCGGCGCGAACAACCAGCTCGCCCACCCCGGCGTGGAGAAGCTGCTGGCCGACCGGGGGATCGTCTACGCGCCTGACTACCTGGTGAATGCCGGCGGGGTCATTCAGGTGGCCGACGAGCTCCAGGGCTTCAGCTTCGAGCGCGCGGAGGCCAAGACGACCCAGATTCTGGCGACGACCAGGCAAATCCTTGCCGCCGCCGACGCCGATGGCGTTCCCCCGGCGGTTGCCGCCGACCGGCTGGCCGAGAACCGTATCGCCGAGGTCGGCCGCCTGCGCAGTATTTACCTGCGCGCCTGATGAGGTTCGCCGGGAATCTGCAGAGGCGGCGAGTGCGGAAAGAAGGTACGGTTGTACCTGTAGGTCAAGGCGAGCACGGCGCACTCCGGCGGGCGGAGCGGCGGCGGGTTAGCCTTGTGCGCACGAAACCGCGGAATGCAAGCCGCGGAGCACTGGCGTGGGTAACGAGCAACGACTAAGTGCGGTGACCAGGGACCCGTCGGGTTCCGTACGTTAGAGGGGGTCGAGCCAATGGGGCGCGGCCGAGCCAAGGCCAAGCAGGTCAAGGTGGCACGCCAGCTCAAGTACAGCGGCGGCGGAACGGACCTTGACAGGCTGCGGGCGGAGCTGGGCGTCGACTCGGATCGTCATGGTTCCAACGGGGATTCCGCCTACGGGGACCTGGACGACCGCTACGCCGGGGACGACGACGACTCTGAGTACGCACCGGAAGACGAAGAGGACGAGGACTGGCAGGACGCTGAAGACAGCGCAGACAGCCTCGTCCGGCCGTCTCGCTCGTCCACGGGCTGACCGGAAATCAGGCCGGATGCACCCCGGCGAGCTGGGTGCGGCCTGAGCCAGGGATGATCTCGCCGGCCAGCCAGGCTGGCAATCCGCGCTCGGCGAGGAGCTGGAGCGCCTGATCGCAGTTCTCGCGGGCCACGATGGCGATCATCCCCACGCCCATGTTGAAGACTCGCTCCATCTCGTCCGCCGCCACCGCGCCGCGCTCGGCGAGCAGGCCGAAGATCGGCAGTGGCCGCCAGCTGCCGCGGTCCACTACGGCGTCCGCGTGAGGCGGGAGCACCCGGGCCAGATTTGCGGCGAGCCCGCCGCCGGTAATGTGCGCGAATGCCCGGACTGCGCAGCTGTCAGCGAGCGCCAGGCAGTCTTTGGCGTAGATCCGGGTCGGCCTCAGTAGCTCCTCGCCCAGCGGCGCGCTGAGCTCGCCGGGTTGCCGGTCCAGGTCCAGTCCGGATCCCGGCCCGTCCACAATCGCCCTCGCCAGCGAGAAGCCATTGGCGTGCAAGCCCGAGGCGGCCATCGCGATGACCTTGTCCCCGATGCTGACACGATCCGGCCCGAGCATCCGGTCCGCCTCGACGACACCCGTCGCCGCGCCCGCCAGATCGAAGTCATCGATGCCGAAATGGCCAGGGTGCTCGGCAGTCTCCCCGCCGATCAGCGCGCAGCCAGCCTGAACGCAGCCCTGGGCAACACCAGCGACGATCGTTGCTACCCGATCCGGTTCGACCCGGCCGCACGCCAGGTAGTCGGTCATGAACAGGGGCTCGGCGCCGCAGACCACCAGATCATCCACGACCATCCCGACCAGATCGAGCCCGATGGTGTCGTATCGGCGCATCCGCTGGGCAATGACAACCTTGGTGCCGACGCCATCGGTCGACGTCGCCAGCAGCGGGCGGCGCATCCCCGCGAGTTTGACGGCATCAAACAGGCCAGCGAAGCCGCCAATGCCGCCAATGACCTCGGGTCCGGCGGTTCTCGCGACCGCGGTGCGCATCAGCTCGACGGCGCGGTCGCCCGCCCCGATATCGACACCGGCCGCGGCATAGCTAGCCCGGCGCGGCGTCGTCACGGCGCCTCGGGCCGCCCGCCGACGCCGGCGCCGGCCGCATAACCGACAGTCAGGCCTGCTGCTGAGCCCACCGCCACCCCAGCGGTCGGGCTGACCGCCGCGACGACGCTTTCCAGCAGGTGCTTGCCCTTCTCGTCGTCGGAAACCGTGATCGGGTAGTCGCCGTCGAAGCAGGCCCGGCATAGTCGCGTCGCAGGCAGCGTCGTCGACGCGATCAGGCCGTCCAGCGAGACGAAGCCCAGCGAGTCGGCGCCGATCGATCGCCTGATCTCCTCGACGGCCAGGCTGCCCGCCATCAGCTCCGCCCTGCTCGCGAAGTCGATGCCGAAGAAGCACGGCCACGCCACTGGCGGGCTGGAGATCCGGACATGCACTTCCCGCGCGCCGGCCTCGCGCAGCATCGCCACGATGGCACGCTGGGTGTTGCCGCGGACGATCGAGTCGTCGACCACGACCAGCCGCTGGCCGGCGATGGCCTCGCGCAGCGGGTTGTACTTCAGCCGGATGCCGCGTTCCCTGATGGTCTGGCTCGGCTGGATGAAGGTCCGCCCGACGTAGGAGTTCTTGACGAGCCCTTGCCCGTAGGGAATGCCGCTGGCCTGCGCGTAGCCGATGGCGGCCGGCATGCTCGATTCGGGCACCGGGATAACGAGGTCAGCATCAGCCGGGTGCTCGGCAGCGAGCCGCCTGCCGACCTCAACCCTGGTCGCCTGCACGCTGCGTCCGGAGATGGTGGTGTCCGGCCTCGCCAGGTACACGTACTCGAACAGGCAGCCACGCGGGGCGGCAGCAGCGAAGACGTGAGAGCGGACGCCGCGCTCGTCGATGGCCACGAGCTCACCTGGCTGGACCTCGCGCACGAATGCGGCGCCGACGATGTCGAGCGCCGCGGTCTCGCTGGCAACGACCCAGCCGCCAGCCAGCCGTCCAAGCACGAGCGGACGGAATCCCTGCGGGTCACGCGCTGCGTACAGGGTCTGCTCGTCCATGAAGACCAGCGAGAACGCGCCGCGTACGAGGGGTAGCACCGCGAGCGCAGCTGCCTCGACGCCCGGGTGGCCAGGCTTACCGGCGCGGTCCGGCGTCGCGGGACCGCCTGCGGACCAGGGACCGCCGCGGTCCGCGCCGCCTGCCGCGAACAGAGCGGTCAGTACGTCGGTGTCGGAGGTGGCCCGCCCGGCCAGGGCCTCGCGGCCGCCGAGCAGGCCCGCGAGCTCGAGGGTGTTGATCAGGTTGCCGTTGTGGCCAAGAGCGAGGCTGGCCGACGGTGTTGCGCGGAACGTGGGCTGCGCGTTCTCCCACACCGAAGAGCCTGTGGTCGAGTACCGGCAGTGGCCGACTGCGATGTAGCCGTGCAGCGTGTTGAGCACCGACTCGTTGAAGACCTGCGCTACCAGGCCCATGTCCTTGTACACAACGATTCGGGACCCATCGCTGACGGCGATGCCGGCCGACTCCTGGCCGCGATGCTGAAGCGAGTACAAGCCGTAATAGGCGAGCTTTGCGACGTCCTCGCCGGGACTCCAGACGCCGAAGACGCCGCAGGCATCCCTCGGCGGCTGGTCAGCGGGATCCGGATCGTGTGACAGAAGGCCGTCGGGCTTGATCACCCCCCAAGTCTAGTGACTACCCGGCGTGCCGGCAGCCCCCGACACCAGCGGCAGGTAGGGAGATAGGTCGGCGCGCTGGCCGCTCGCGTACACCCGACCGGCGGCTACTGCGGAATCCCAGGCAAGTCGCCCGGTGGCTAGGTCCAGCCAGGTCAGCGGGTCGGTCTCGACGACATTCGGCGGTGTTCCGCGGGTATGCCGCGGGCCTGGCACGCACTGGACCGCCGCAAAGGGCGGCACCCTCACCTCAACGGTGCGGCCGGGTACCTGCGCGGCCAGGAGACCGAGTGTGTACCTGACCGCCGCGCGCAGTGCGGGGCGGAGCGGATCTGCGCCCATCGCCGCCGCCGCGGTCACCGCCGCGAGGCTCGCCGCGCCGAGCGTCCGCTCCGTGGTCAGCCCGCTGAACGGGGCCTCGCCCAGCGCGGCCCGCTGCTCATTGACGGCCGTGAGCAGCCGGCCAAGATCGGGAGTACGTGGTGGCACGGCTGGCAGGCTAGTGCCAGAGCGGCCGTAGGGGAAAAATCCTGCGGTTTTTCACCTATCTGGCCCCGGCGCGCGCCCAACCGAGGTATTCGTTCGGTATGCCTGGTCAGCGGTTGGTTGTGGGTCAGCGGGCCCGCGGTTCCCGGCTGTCCAGACTGATCGGAATCTCCGTGATTCTGGTGCTCGCCGCCGGCGGCGCCGCGGCTTACCTCATCACCTTCCACCCGCTCGGCGGTCATGCTCCCGCGCCGCTGTCGACAAAGGTGATCAGCAACCAGACCATCGGCCTCGTGGCGCAGGACGCGGCCGGCTCGTCCAAGCTGCTCCAGCTGCAGGGACCCGGTGGTGTCGCGCAGTTCAGCGTTGTCTCACCGGCCGAACAACAAACCGGCTCTGGCCAGTGGACCGCGGACCAGATGGGCGACAACAGCTACATCTTCATCTTCGTGCCGTCCGGCACCTGCCTGACAGCCGTCGGCAAGGCCACACCCGCACTGCGGCACTGCGATCTGCAGCCGAACCAGCGCTGGCGACGCGAAGGACGGGCCGTGCTGGCCCAGGGTCATGACTTCTACCAGTACGCGAACCTCAGTACGGGCAGATGCCTGACCGAGATCTTCCAGCTGCCGGTTCCCGCCTGGGAAGCGCGCCTTGAAGCGTGCTCGCCGTCGTCGCAAACCAACCAGCTCATCGCATTCTGGTAAGCCTCTGCACAGACCTGGTCCGTCAGTCAGCCGAACAGGGCGGCCAGTGCGCTGCGGTGGACGCTGGCCAGCTCCGCGAGGGGCACTGAAAATTTTCCGGCGACTTCCAGCACCTCGCCGCCGGTCCGGCCGAGCTCTGTCGCCGGCACTCCGCTGGCCGCGCATAGCCGGGCAAACGACGCCTCCGCCGACGGACGGACCAGAACGACTGCCCGCGCCGCCGACTCACTGAACAGGAACGTCGCGGCGTCGCCGGGCAGCGTGACCACGCAGCCGCACCGGCCGGCCACGCAGGCTTCCGCGAGAGCGAGGCCAAGGCCGCCGTCCGACAGGTCGTGCGCCGCGAGGAGCAGTTCCTGAGCGCCCGCCGCCACCAGCACTTCGGCCAGCGACTGCTCCGCCTGCAGGTCGACCTCCGGCGGGCGACCGCCGACGTGGCCGTGCCGCAGCCACGCCCACAGCGACCCGCCGAACTCGGGCCTGGTCTCGCCCAGCAGCAGGATGCTCGCATCCGGCACGCTGAATCCTGATGGCAGGCGACGGCGAACGTCGTCGTGCACGCCGAGCACGCCGACGACGGGCGTCGGGCGGATCGCCGCGCTGCCGGTCTGGTTGTAGAAGCTGACATTGCCGCCGGTCACCGGGACGCGGAGCTGCTGGCAGCCGTCGGCCAGGCCCCGGACTGCCTCGGTGAACTGCCACATCACCGCGGGATCCTCGGGCGATCCGAAGTTGAGGCAGTTGGTGACCGCCAGCGGTCGCGCACCGCTCGCGGCCACGTTTCGGTACGCCTCAGCCAGCGCCAGCTGCGTGCCGGCATAGGGGTCGAGGTGGCAGTACCGGCCGTTGCCGTCGGTCGCGAGCGCAACGCCGAGACCGGTCGCCTCGTCGATCCGCAGCAGACCGGCGTCGTGCGGCGTGGCCAGCACGGTGTCGCCGCGAACGTAGCAGTCGTACTGCTCGGTGACCCAGCTCTTGTCGCCGCCGTCGGCCGAGCCGAGCAGGAGCAGCAGGTCGGCGCGCAACTCCGCGCCGTCGGACGGGCGGGCCAGCCTGTCCGGGTCGTCGCTGATCAGCGCGTCCTGGCTACGGGGGCGGCGGACCGGCCGGTCGTAGACCGGCCCCTCATCAGCCGCCGAACCGGGCGGGATGTCGACGACGAGCGCGCCGTGCCAGGTCATCTCGAGTCGGCCGGTGTCGGTCACGTCACCGATGACAGTGGCTGGAACGTCCCACTTCGCGCAGATAGCGAGGAACGGCGCGACATCGGCCGGCCGGACGATCGCCATCATCCGTTCCTGTGACTCGCTCATGAGGATCTCGGCGGGGCCGAGTGACGCGTCGCGAAGCGGCACCCGGTCCAGGCTGACCCGCATGCCCGTGCCGCCGCCGGCCGACAGCTCGGTCGTCGCGCACGCGACGCCGGCCGCGCCGAGGTCCTGGACGCCGACGACCAGGCCCGCCGCGTACAGCTCGAGGCAGCACTCGACCAGCAGCTTCTCCATGAACGGATCGCCCACTTGCACGCTGGGCCGTTTCGCCCCCTCGCCTGCCCCGCCGAAGGAGGCGCTGGCGAGCACCGAGGCCCCGCCGATACCGTCCGGGCCGGTGCGGGAACCGAGCAGGATCACCTGGTTCCCCGGTCCCTTCGCCGCCGCGAGCTTCAGGTCCTCGTGCCGGAGCACACCGACGCAGAGGGCATTCACCAGCGGATTACCCAGGTAGCACGGGTCGAAGGCGAGCTCGCCGCCAATGTTGGGGAGGCCGAGACAATTCCCGTAGAAGGAGATGCCGCCGACCACGCCCGGCAGCACGCGGTGCGTATCTGGCGCATCGGCGGGGCCGAACCGGAGCGCATCCATGACCGCGATCGGGCGGGCGCCCATCGCCAGGATGTCGCGGACGATGCCGCCGACACCCGTGGCGGCGCCCTGGTAGGGCTCGACATAGGACGGGTGGTTGTGCGACTCGATCTTGAACGTGACCGCGTAGCCCTGCCCGATGTCGACGACGCCTGCGTTCTGCCCCATACCGGCCAGCAGGACATCGGTGGCCGGCGCCTTGTCGGCGAACTGGCGCAGGTGCCGGCGCGACGACTTGTAGGAGCAGTGCTCGCTCCACATCACCGAATAGATGGCGAGCTCAGCGTCGGTCGGCCTGCGGCCAATGACGGCGCGGACCCGTTCGTACTCGTCAGCGGTCAGGCCCAGCGCGGCGTAGGGCTGCGTGCGGCCAGGCGTCGCCTGCGCGTCGACCACCGTGTCGGGCGGCACCGGCGAGGCCCCGGCAGCGTCAGCGCGCGCGCTGGTCTGCTGGCTGGTCATGCGAGCGCGACGGCCTGGAGCACGGATGTGAAGAACGTCAGGCCGTCGGCCGACGGCCCGGTCAGGGTCTCGACGGCGTGCTCGGGGTGCGGCATCAGGCCCGCCACGTTGCCCGCCTCACTGACGACCCCCGCGATATCGGCGACGGAGCCGTTGGGGTTGCCGTCGGCGTACCGGCAGAGAATCTGGCCATGCGCTTCCAGTTCGGCGAGCGTCGCCGGATCCGCCATGTAGGCGCCCTCGCCGCTCTTGAGGACAACCGTGAGTTCCTGCTCGGGCTGGTAACCGCTCGTCCAGGCGGAGGCCGCGTTCTCGATCCGGATCCTGACGTCCCGGTTGACGAATCTCCTCGCGGCATTGCGGGTCAGCGCGCCCGGCAGCAGGTGCGCCTCACAAAGGATCTGGAAGCCGTTGCAGATGCCGAGCACAGGCAGTCCGCGGCCCGCGGCCGGGATGATCTCGCCCATGACCGGGGCGAACCTGGCGATCGCACCGCAGCGCAGATAGTCGCCGTAGGAAAAGCCGCCGGGCAGGATGACGGCGTCAACCCCGCGCAGACTGGCGTCGGCGTGCCAGAGTTCCACGGCCTCAGCGCCAGCGTGCCGCACGGCACGGCGGGCGTCGCGATCGTCGAGCGAACCGGGGAAGGTAACGACCCCGATCCGGGCCGTCATGAGCGTGCTGGCTTGCGGCGGCACATGCTGGCAGGTTACCTGCTCAGCCAGCGTCCCTGAGTTCCGAGCCGGACCCCAGCGCCAGCGGCGCGTCCTTGCGCCACGCGATTCGCTTCTGCAGCGAAACCACGGTGCCCTCACCGGGGCTGTTCTCCATGGTCACGTCGTCGACGCAGGCTCGCATGATCGCAAATCCGCGCCCGGACTCGGGCAGGTCGGCGATGACGCGCTCCCTGGCTAGCCGGCGCGACCGGGCGATCCGGCTGCGCAGCGTGGTTGGCGAGCCGGGCGCCGTCGAGGCCGGCGCGCTGCGGGTGCGACGCAGCCCTGCCATCCTCGGCACCGGGCGGACCGCGGGCCGGGGTCCAGCCCGCCGGCGACTCGTGCGGATCGGCTCGATGCTGCTGCCGCCGTTCAGCACCTCCACCAGGCACCGGCTGCTGTTGACGTGCGCGACAAGCTCGTACCGCCGGCCCGGACCCGCGTGCAGAAGCACATTGGTGCAGGCCTCGGTGACCGCTAGCAGCAGGTCGTCCACGCTGGCCTGATCGACGCCAAGACGGGTGAGGGTGTCACCGAGAACCCGGCGCATCACCGGGACACTCAGCGACTCCCTCGGCAGAACCAGGCAGAACTCCACGTCTGCTGCTGGTCCCCCGGAATGGACTGCCCGAGATCGCATCCGCTCCTCAGTCCCGTCACGGTACCAGTCAGTTCACATTGTGAAGGCTTCCCCGGACGAGGCTGAGTAATCATGAACTAGGGCGATCTCTGGACGAACCACCCGCTCCGGACTAGTGGGAACGGACGCGTTCGGTGCGCGGCCACGCTTCGAGTCAAGCGGGATGGACGGAAAATTCCTCAATCACCGGATTCGCCAGGAGCTCCGCCGCCAGCTCAGCTATCCGTTCCGGACTCGCCGGCTCGCTCAGCTCGATCTCGAACCGTTTGCCCTGCCTGACCCCGGCAACCTGGCCGAACCCCAGCCGCCGGCAGGCACTCGCGATGGCCTCGCCCTGCGGATCGTGGATTTCCGGCTTCAGCATGACGTCGACGACGAATCTCGGCACATCCGAACAGTACGCGAGCACCTATCTCAGCTGTGGCTAGGGCTCGTGAGCGGCCGCGCTGTAGCCTGGGCAGCAGGCCGTGATGCCCGTTTCGTGATGTGCGTCACCTGCTGGCTCGCCGGGTCGGCGGCGGATCGCCGCACGTGGCATGGTGGGCGCAGGAGTTGCACGCCTCACCGACGGGCGACTGGACCACCCGGGATTACCCTGACCCGGAGCACAACCAAAGCAAGGAGTGGCACGTGGCCGTCAAAGACGCCGGACGCGCCAACCGCTCTGCGAGCCGGGCAGCCGCCCGCGAGCCAGAACGGCAGGCACCCTCGCCTGAGCTGATCCAGCTCCTCACCCCGGAAGGTGAGCGCGTCGAGCATCCCGACTATCCGCTGGAGATAACCGCCGAAGAGGTCAAGGCCCTCTACCGCGACCTCGTGATCGTGCGCCGGATCGACTTCGAGGCGATTGCGCTGCAGCGGCAGGGCGAGCTCGGCATCTGGGCCTCGCTGCTGGGCCAGGAGGCCGCCCAGGTCGGCTCCGGCCGCGCACTCGGACCGCGCGACATGGCCTTCCCGACCTACCGAGAGCACGGCGTCGCCTGGTGCCGCGGCCTGGATCCGGTCCGCCTGCTCGAGCTGTTCCGCGGCGTCAGTCACGGCGGCTGGGATCCGTCGACGCACAACTTCCACCTCTACACGATCGTCATCGGCAGCCAGACC
>DASQIW010000062.1:0-30490 GCA_035631375.1 Streptosporangiaceae bacterium | reverse complement strand
TAGGCGCTGGTGTCCGGGTGGAATTTGGCCAGGTTGGCCAGCCAGCCCGACTGCGCGAACTGGGACGGCCAGATCACGTCAGAGGTGATCACGTCCGGCGTGGCGGATCCGGAGGTGAACCGCTGCGTCAGCTGCTCGAAGGCAACATCAGCGGTGGGGGACAGATTGAGGATCTGCACGGTGATATTGGGGTGCAGCTTCTCGAACGCCTTCACGGCGGTGGTGGTCGCGGTGCCCTCGGAGCCGAGGCCCTGGGTGGCGAAGACGATGGTCTGCTTGGCGCTGGCTGCTACCTGCTTGCCTGCACCTGAACCCGAGCTGCCGCAGCCGGCTGCTGCTAGTGCCACGGCTGCGCTGATCGCCGCTGCGAGGACGGTGACCCGGCCTCCCGGCACCGGCCGCCGCCTGGGCCCGGAACTGATCACGGCACTTGGCCAATTTCTCATGATGGACGCCTCCTTTGGCTTCCCGCGACGCAGGTTCAGGTGGCAGCACCCTGGTAATCGGACGAGCCACGAAACACCGGCCGCCTACATGCGTGTTATACAACTCTGTTAGGTAACGGTCAACGAGATGTCACCCAACGGTTAGATTTCAGCGACCTGGCAGTCATGCGGCCGCGGACCGCGGTTACCCGGCGCGGAGTATCGGCCGCAGCTCAGCAGAGAGCTCCGCGAGGGCGGCCTGAACGGAGATGCGCCGCGTCAGCGCCTGGTGCACTGCGCTCGAGATGGCGAGGCTGAACTGGTTGTAATCGACGAGCGCGGGCCGGGGCCGCGCGGCGAGAATGGCCTGCTTCAGTACTGGCAGGAACGGAAACATCCTGACCAGCGCCGGCTGGTCGTACAGGCTGGTCCACACGGGCGGCAGGGCCGAGTGGACCAGGATGTAGCGCTCGCTCGCGGCACTGGTGAGGAACTTGATGAAAGCCAGCGCGGTGGCAGGGTGCCGAGAGTAGGCGCTGATCGCGAGATTCGCGCCACCGAGAGTGGCCGAGCCGGGCCCGTGCAGGCCGGGCAGCGTGGTCACGCCGAATTTTCCCGCCACGACATTGCCGGGACCGGCCAGGCTCGCGTCGCCGTACACGTACGGCCAGTTCACCAGGAAGAGCAGCGTCCCGGCCTCGAAGGCCCGGCGGGAGGCCTCCTCGTTCCAGCCCAGCGCAGCGGGCGGGATCCAGCCCTGCTGGAATCCGCTGACGAGGAACGCCAGGGCCTGGCTGGCCTCCGGCGTGTCGACAGCGGGCGCGCCGTCCGATACCAGCGAGCCGCCCGCGGACTGCACCGCCTCGGCAAAGTTGACGGTGAGCCCTTCATAGGACTGGAACTGACCGCCGTAGCCGCCCAGGTGGTAGCGCGCTGCGACGAGCGTCGCGTCGCTGGCCAGCTCCGCCCAGGTCTGCGGCGGCCGGAGGTGCGCCGCCGCCAGGATGTCGGAGCGGTAGTAGAGGAGTTCGGCGTTGCTCGTGAACGGCACCGCGTACAGGTGACCCTCATAGGTCGCCGTCTCGACCGCCGGGCGCAGGATCTGCCCCGCCGGGATGACGCTGTCGTCCAGCGGGGTGATCCAGCCGTTGGACGCGAACTCGGCGGTCCAGATCACGTCCATGCTCATCACGTCGTACACGCTGCTGTGCGCCTGCAGGTTCGCGACCAGCTGCGCGTACTGGTCGTTGGCGTCATCGGGCAGATAAATCGGCGTGACGCGCTGGCCAGGATGACGGGCGTTCCACTGGCTGACCAGAGGCTGCAGGTACCCGGTGTCCACCTGTCCGGTCGCGAAGGAGATAGGCCCCACACCGGAGTCCGCAGGCCGGCTGGCCCCCGCGGTAGGGCTGGCCGTTGCCGCGCAGCCAGCGACCAGCAGGGCCGGGCCGATGGCGGCGAGGATGCGGCGGCAGGGCCGGCGAGGTGCCCGCATAGTGCCCAGCATGGCAGTCGGCGGGGGTGCTGACATCCCCGCGGTGTGCAACCATGAGAACACAGAGACGGAAAGGGGACGAGCACATGCGCATGCCGCTGCTCGCGCTCCTGGCGAAAGAGCCGGCACACGGCTACGAGCTGAAAGCACAGCTCGAGAAGGTGTTCGGCGAGGCGTACCCGTCGCCCAACATCGGCCAGATCTACGTGACCTTGCAGCGGCTGGAGCGAGACGGCCTCGTCCGGAGTCAGGATGTCGTCCAGACGACCAGGCCGAACAAGCGCGTCTACGAGCTCACCGACGCTGGCCGGGAGGCGCTGCTTACCTGGGTAGACCGGCCGAGCGACGGGCCACGGGTGCGCGACGACTTTTTCATGAAGCTCGCGTTGAGCGAGCGCGCGGGGGCGTCAGACCGGCTGGGCCTGATCAACCGCCAGCGCCGGCATTACCTGAGCCAGATGCGGGCACTGACCGAGCTGATGGCCACGAGTGACCGCCGGATCCCGCAACTGCTGATTGAGGGCGCGATGCTGCACCTGCAGGCAGACCTTGACTGGCTGCAGCGCTGCCAGGAAGAGATGGTGTGACGAACGGCGCTGACACGCTGCTACTGCGGACCGTCGGGTTAAGCAAGATCTTCCGCGGCGACGGAGTGAGCGTCCCCGCACTCCGCGGCGTGGACCTGGCACTGCATCCCGGCGAGTTCGCTGCTGTCATCGGGCCGTCTGGGTCGGGTAAGTCAACGCTGCTGCACATGGCAGGCGGGCTGGAGCCACCGACGAGTGGTGAGATCTGGCTGAACGGCCAGCGCGTAGACGGCCTGAGCCAGGCGCGGTGGGCGAAGCTGCGCCGCAGGCACATCGGGTTCGTCTTCCAGTTCTTCAACCTGGTCTCCAACATGACGGTGGCAGACAATGTAGAGCTGGCGGCCCTGATGGGCGGCGCGACGCGGCGGCAGGCGAGGCACCGGCGGGAGGAGCTGCTCGCCGAACTTGGCCTGGCCGGCAAGGCCGATGCCGCACCGGCCCGGCTGTCCGGCGGCGAACAGCAGCGGGTGGCGCTGGCACGCGCCATGGCGAACCGGCCGAGCCTGCTCCTTGCCGACGAGCCCACCGGCAACCTGGACAGCGCCGCGAGCCAGGCTGTGCTACGGCTCCTCGCCACAGCGCACGCCGACGGCCAGGCGATCCTGCTCGTGACCCACGACGCCCGGGTGGCTAGTGCTGCGGACCGGGTTATCAGCCTCTTTGACGGGACCGTGATCGACGACGCCCCGATGGTCCTGCCCCGCCTGCCGGCGAGCCCCGAGACCGCGGCGGCCAGGCCGCGAGTGCGGGCACCGCTGTCGGACGTGCTGAAGCTGCGAGGGTAAGCGGTGCGTGCCATCGGCCGCTGGATCCGCGCCGACATGCGCGCGAGCGTGGGGCAGGCGATCGCGGTGGCGGGCGTGGTGGCAGGGGTCGTGACCGCCCTGTTGCTGTCAGCGGGCTTGCTGCAGGGCGCGACCAACCCCTGGCAGGGGCTATTCACGGCGAGCCGGGGGGCTCATATCTGGCTGCATCTGGCCCCCGGCACCGATGCGGACAGCATTCGGTCACTGCCGGGCGTCACGGCGATCTCCAGTCCGGAGGAGGCCACGGCCGCGACGATGGTTCAGACCTGGCAGCGGACCAGGGTCGAGCTGCGGGCCATGAGACCAGTTCCGCCTGCCATCGGCCGGCCCCTGCTGTCGTCCGGCCGCTGGCTGAGCCGGGCTGTGCCGGCCGGCGTGGTGCTGGAAGTCACCCTGGCCGAAGCCGTCCACGCTGCGGTCGGCGACGAGCTGACGCTGGACAATGTCGACGGATCGATCGCCACCCGGGTGCGGGTCGTTGGCCTGGCCGAGACCGCGGATCAGGGGTTCTACCCGGATCAGACACCCGGCCTGATCTGGGTGCTGCCCGGCTTGCTGCAGCGGGTCGAGCCGGACGCTGGCCGCACCCAGAAGGTAGTCGGCCTCCAGATCGCCAACCCAGCCCGCACCGGGTTCGTCGTGCAGGAGGTCGTGACGCAGGTAGGCAGCAGCGCGGTCGGCTCGGTGTCTACCTGGCAGCAGGTCAAGCAGTCAATGGCCAGGCGCAATCCGCTGCTCGGCCTGGTGCTGGCCCTGTTCGGTCTGGTGGCGCTGGGCGCTGCGGTGCTGGCCATCATCAACGTCACCAGCGGGCGAGTTCTGGTCCAGCACGCCGAGCTCGGCATGCTCCAGGCGCTCGGCTTCACCCCCGCCCAGCTCACGCTCATGCTCACGGCCGAGCACGCGCTGTTGACCGCTGCCGGGATAGTCGCGGGACTGCTCGGGGCGCGCCTGCTCATGCCGCTGCTGCTCGGCGCCGTGCCCGGGGGCAGCCCTGCCTCCGTCGCCGTTCCGGCGGGGTGGTCCGCGCTGATCGTCGGCGGAACCGTCGCCTCCGTTCTGCTGGCCACCGCAGTACCCGCCTGGCGCGCTGGCCGCGCGTGGCCGGTCGCGGCCGTCCGGGCAGGACCACGGGGGCACCTGTCCCGGCTCGCCACCACCGCCATGGCAGCCCGGCTGCCGCCAGCCATGGTCCTCGGAAGCCGGGCCGCGTTCGTCCGCCGGATGCCTGCGGTACTGACAGTGGCCGGCCTGGCCGTGCCGATGGTCATGATCACGATAGGACTCGGCTTCTGGGCGACACTCGACGATGTCCGAGCCAACCCGGCCAGCGTCGGGCTCGCGACGGTCACCGCCGGACCGGGCAGCCTCACCATGGCGCAGGCCGCCCGCCTGATCGCAGCGGACCGCGACGTGCAGGCGTCGTACCGGTGCGTCCAGGCAGTCGGGCTGGTTCCCGGCGAGACCACGACGATCACGACGCTCGCCATGGGTACGTCGAGGCGGCCTTACCCCTTCGTCGTGGCTTCCGGGCACCTGTATCACGCGCCCGAGCAGGCCGTCGCCACGCAGGCACTGCTGGACGCGTTCGGCGTGCACGTGGGCCAGTTCATCCAGATGTACTTCGGCGGCGTTCCGGTGACATTCCGCATCGTCGGCCGCATCATCGACCCGCAGTACGGCGGCGAGGTGCTGGCCTACGGCACCGACACGCTGGCGTACGAGGGAGCCCCGATGGCGACCGGGTTCTACAGTCTCGTGCTGCGGCCGGGCGTCCAGCCCGCGGCTGCGGCGAGTCGGCTGCGGCAGATCTCCGGCGGGCGGCTCGACGTGGGCCTGGTCAGCAACCCCGGAGATCAGCTGGGTGTCCTGCGCGCGGCGCTCGGAGCACTGATCGTCGTCCTTGCCCTGATCGCTCTGACCAGCCTGCTGACCGCCTTGCGCGTGGGCATCCGCGACCATCAGCGGGACGTATGGGTACTACGCGCGATGGGACTCACGCCCGTGCAGGTAAAGACGGCCGTCGTGGTGCGGACGACCGTCCTCGCGCTGGTCGGCGTCACTGTCGGAGCAGCAGCAGGTCGCGTCGTGAGCAGCTACCTGATCAGCGCGGTATCGCAGGCCTACGGCCTGGGTGCCGGGCTGGGCAGAGCTGCGTCCGCCGAGTCCGTTGCCGCCACGATCGCAGTCGCAGTGATCGGCGCCGCGGTCGCTGGGGCGCTCTCTGCCCGGACCGATAGCCAGAACCAGGCGGCTGTCGTCCTCGGACCCTAATTGGCCGGATGCCCGATGGCTAGTCCGCTCTCGGGGTCGAAGAACTGCAGGTTGGCGGTATCCACGGCGAGGGTGGCCGAGGACCCCGGCTTGATCGGGCTGCGCGAGGCCACCCGCGCCGTCCACTGCGTCTTGTTCCCGCCGAGCGGGATTGCCTCTTCGTCCTCTCCGCCTTCGCGCGCGTGGGTGATGCTGGCGTGCTGCACGGGCGCGGCATCGATCGTGAAGATCACGTGGATCTCGCTGCCGAGTTCCTCCGTTACCGACACCTCGACGGGCATCCGCGGCCACGCAGGCTCCGCGATGCCCGCGTCCTCGAAGTCGGACGGCCGGACGCCCATGATGATGTCCTTGCCGAAGTAGCGGTCGAGGCCAGGCCTCCCGGCCACCTCGGCGGGCATCGTGAGCTTGTGGCCCGCGAAGACGACAACGGGACCGCCGTCGCGGTCGAGGCGGGCTGTGGTGAAGTTCATCGCGGGTGAGCCGATGAACCCGGCGACGAACAAGTTCACCGGCGAGTTGTACAGCGCCTGGGGCGTGTCCACCTGCTGCAGCTTGCCATCGCGCAGGACGCAGACCCGCTGGCCCAGCGTCATGGCCTCCACCTGGTCGTGGGTGACATAGACGGTGGTGACGCCCAGCCGGCTGTGCAGCTGCGACAGCGACGCTCGCATCGATACGCGGAGCTTGGCGTCGAGGTTCGACAGCGGCTCGTCCATCAGGAACGCCTGCGGCTCGCGGACGATCGCACGTCCCATGGCGACACGCTGGCGCTGGCCGCCCGACAGCGCGGCTGGCTTGCGCTTCAGATAGTCGTCCAGGCCGAGCATCTTGGCCACCTCGGTGACCCGCCGCTTGATCTCGTCCTTGGGCGTCTTGCGCTGCTGCAGGCCGAAGGCGAGGTTCTGCTCAACCGTCATGTGCGGGTAGAGGGCGTAGTTCTGGAACACCATCGCGATGTCCCGGTCCTTGGGCGGCAGGTCGTTGACGATGCGCTCGCCGATGGTGATCGTCCCGGCAGAGATGTCCTCCAGGCCGGCGATGGAGCGCAGCGCTGTTGACTTCCCGCAGCCGGACGGTCCGACCAGCACCATGAACTCGCCGTCGGCGATATCAAGCGTCAGTCCGTCGACGCCCTTAACTCCGCCCGGGTAAACCTTGTCGACGCTATCAAGCAGGATCTGCGCCATGACGACCTCAACTCGCGTGGTAACCCTGGCCCCGGGTGGGGCCACACTGCCGGGACAGTACCTGTACGTCCCTCGCTGGGGCTATGGCCGGAACCGTCATGTTACGGTAGCGTAAACTCCGTTATCATTTCGTTATCAAGTCACGGCAGCAGGCAGGCCTGGCTGGCACGTAACGTTGCGCCGTGGAGGAGATCAACGCGATTATCGTCGCGCTGCTTGCCAGCGATGGCCGGATGAGTTTCACCGAGCTCGCGCGCCGCACCGGACTTTCTGTGTCCGCGGCGCAGCAGCGAGTGCGCAGGCTCGAGCAGCGCGGCGTGATCAAGGGATACGGCGCTGTCATCAGCGCTGAGGACATCGGCCTGCCGCTGACTGCGTTCGTGTCGATTAAGCCGTTCGATCCCGCGGCACCCGATGACTCGCCTGACCGCCTGAAGCACCTCTCGGCGATTGAGGCCTGCCACAGCGTGGCCGGCGACGCGAGCTACATCCTCAAGGTCCGCGTCGCGTCGCCTGGCGCGCTCGAGGAGCTGCTGCAGCAGATCAGGGCCGCAGCCAGTGTCTCGACGCACACGACGATCGTGCTCAGCACACCGTTCGAGAACCGCCCCCCGCTCGTGTCGAACTCGAGTCCCTCCTGACGCGAATGCTCTTGCGAGGGGATACCAAGCATGTATCATAGTGATATCAGTTTTATAGGAGCCGGACGCTAACTGGAGGCGGCCATGGGCGTACCGGGAACCGAACTGCCGAGATGGCGCGAAGAGCGGGCAGCGCCGGGTGGTCCGGCCATCACGGTTCGAGCACTGCGCAAGAGCTTCGGTCCGAAGGAGGCAGTGGCTGGCATCGACCTCACGATCGCAGCGGGGTCGCTGGCCGGACTGGTCGGACCGAATGGCGCGGGCAAAACTACCTCGCTGTCGATGATGACCGGCCTGCTGCGGCCGGACGGCGGGCAGATCGTCATCAACGGGCTTGATGTGTGGGAGGACCCGGTGGCCGCCAAGGCCATCATGGGCGTTGTCCCGTCTGAAGTCCGGCTGTTCGACCGGCTGAGCGGCGCCGAGATGCTGGAGTACTCGGGGCGGCTTCGCGGCCTTCCGGCCGCGGAGGCGCGGTCGAGGGCGACCCAGCTCCTGGACGTGCTCGACCTGACAGCCGACGCCAAGCGGCTGGTCGCGGACTACTCGACCGGCATGCGCAAGAAGACAGCCCTCGGCTGCGCCCTCATTCATAACCCGTCGGCGCTATTCCTGGACGAGCCGCTCGAGGGTGTCGACCCGATCTCCGCCGACGTGATTCGGCGGCTGCTGACCCGCTATGTGGGCTCGGGCTCGACAGTGCTGTTCTCCAGCCACGTCATGGAGCTGGTGGAGCAGGTCTGCGACCACGTGTCGATCATCGACAAGGGCAGGATCGTCGCGACGGGCACCACCGACCAGGTGCGCGGCGGCAAGACCCTGCAGCAGGCGTTCGTCGACCTGGTAGGTCCGCGCGCGAGCGGCGAGGAGGGACTGTCATGGCTCGGCTCCTCGTCCAGCTGAAGCTCCGGCAGCTGACCAACGCACTGCGCTCGTCAACCGGGGCCAAGGTCTCGTTCATCATCAGCACGACGTTTGCCGTCCTGGTCGCGTTCGGCGCGTTCGTGGCCCTCGCGCTGATGCGTGGCACCGCCACGTCCGTGGATCTGACCACCGTCATCTTCACCGTCTTCGCTTTTGGCTGGCTGATCCTGCCCATCTTCGTGTTCGGCCTGGACTCGACGCTGGACCCGGCCACGCTGCAGCTGTATCCGCTGCGGACGCGTCCGCTCGCGGTGGGCCTCCTGGCCGCGTCGGCGACCGGTGCGTGGCCGGTGGCCAACGTCGTCGGGCTGCTCGGGGTGACAGTGGGTCTCGCCAGGGGCGGCCTCGGCGTGTTGTTCGCGGTACTCGCCGTCGCGCTGCAGGTCCTGTTCTGCATGGTGCTAGCGCGGTTTGTGACCACCGGCATGGCCGGATTGCTGCGGTCCCGGCGGGGCCGGGATCTGGGCGTATTCCTCGTCATCCCGCTGTTCGCCCTGTACGAGTTCTTCGCGCAGGTGGTCCCGAGGGTGGCAGCGGAAGGCAAGATCAACGCCGCGAGCTTCAACGGATTCGATGCGTGGATGCGCTGGCTGCCGCCGGGCCTCGCGGCGCACGCGATCCAGGACGCCTCGGACGGCCGCGCGGGCGCCGCGCTGCTCCGGCTGGCGATCCTGGCGGCTGTCATCATCGTCCTGGGCTGGCTCTGGATTCGCTCCCTGCGCCAGGCCCTGGTCACGACGGACACCTCAGCGCGGTCCTCGCAGGTACGCGGCACGGCGCTGCCGCTGGCCGGATACGGCCGCGCCGGCGCCGTCGCGGCGCGCTACTGGATCTACCAGCGGCGCGAGCCCATGTCGCTGGCCTACTGGGCGCTCGCCGCCGTGATCATGGCGGCGGCGTCCGCGAGCGCCGTCCTGCAGAAGCCGCAACATCCCGCGATCGTGCTGACCGGCGCGGTTTTTGGGGCCGCATTCGTGGGCGGCTTCCACGCCAACGCAATCGGCCTGACCGGACCGCCCTTCGTCTACGAGGCACTGGCCCTGACCGGTCGCCGGCACCTGCGGTCCTACTTCGCAGGGGAGTCCCTCGTGCTCGCCGCTATCGGCGTGCCGATCCTGACTGCCCTCTGCTTCGGCCTTGCGGCCGCCGCGGGCAGCCCGCTGGAGGGCATCCCGGCGGCGGCCGTCGCGCTGGCCGCCCTCGGCGCGTCGCTGGGCATCAGCGCGATCTTTTCCGTCGTCGCGGCGTATCCGATGGAGAAGCGCGCGGGCAACCCGATGCCGCAGCCGGCCTCAGGCTCCGGGGCGTACCGGTTTGCCATCCTCGGCACGCTGGTCGCAACCGCGGTGGCGGCCATTCCGGCGATCCTGGCCGCGGTCTTCACGAGCACGGTTCCTGAGCCGATCCGCGCACCGGTGCTACTGGTGTGCGCGGCCGCCTACGGACTGGCGCTGGCCGTGGCCGGCGTGCGGATCGCCGCGGGCGCTGCCGAGCAGAAGCTGCCTGAGCTCTATCAGGTCGCGCTCCGCACCCGGCTGTAGGTCAGATCACGGCGAATAGCCGAAGTGGCTCGGCCGCCTGCACATTGACGCCGGCGGGCACGATGGCAGCTGTGCCGCCGTGCTTGGCCGCCGCCATCGCCAGCTGTTCCGTCATCGCAGCCACAACGGTCGCGCCGTGCAGCAACGCGTGATCGACGACGGCGGTGTAGGAGCGCCCGTCGCCGACCGGGGGCGCCGCGAGGACGACGTCGGCGGCCGTTACGTCCGCTGTGCTCGTGAGCTCGTGAAGCTGGGCGGCGAGGTCCAGATGGGTCAGCCCGGCCGGCTGGAGGGTGCCGTCCGCGGCGCGGGTGTACGGCAGCAGTGCCAGGTCATGCGGCCTGGCGGTCGGCGGCTGCAACGTGCCCATGCCGAGCAGTGAGCTGAACGGCGTCGTCGCCGGCGCGTCGCAGAACGAGATCACCTGGCGCACCCAGGACCGGTCGGCGGCGGCGAGCCCCGCCGCTGCCAGCGGCTGCGCGGTCAGCAGCATGCGCGCACCGCAGTCCGCCAGCTGGCCGGCTGCCTCCGGCACGGACAGATCCGGGCTGACCGGGCACGGGATGCCGCCAGCGGCCCTGATGGCGTGGCAGGCCAGCACATAGCACGCGACATCCGGCACGTACACGCCGACGACGTCGCGCGGGCGCAGCCCTCGCCAGGCCAGTCCGGCAGCAGCACGCATGAGGGTGCTGACCAGGCCCGCGTAGGTATGGCGGCGGTCGGCATTCGAGCCGACGAGGGCGTCGCCGTCCCCGTGGGCGACGGCGGTCTCGACCAGCTGCTGCGTCACGCTCATGTCTGCCCTGAGCGGCCTAGCCATCCGGCTGTCTCCATATCCGCGGCACTTCGCATGCCACGACCGTACGCACGCGGCCGCCGGGCCGCATCGCCAGAACTGTGTAGCGGGGTATGTAGACGCACCAGGATCACCGTGGCCGGCCGTCCCCCTCCAACGGCCGGCCACGTCAGGTGACCCCTCGATCTGCCTTCTACGGTAGGAATTCGTGCGGCATCCCCGCATCAGCCGATTGAGCCATTTGCCCTGTGCATTCGGGCTATGGCGGGAGTCATCAGCGGCTACATAGTCCGCGGGCGGCTGTGTAGACCGGCGCGCCCCGCGCCGATCTGTGTAGCCGGGTTAGCGCGTGTGTGTAGGCGAGTTAGCGCGCGCGCTGGCTCATGACCCAGGCGGCGACCTGAGCGCGAGAGTTCAGCCCGAGCTTGGCCAGGATGTTGGCGACGTGACGGGCGGCTGTCGCCGGGCTGATGAACAGCTCTTCGGCGATGCCGCGGTTGGACAGGCCGCGCGTGATGAGCAGCGCAATCTCGTGCTCCCGCGTCGTGAGAACCGATCCGGCGCCGATGCTGTCGGGGCTCGTGCCGGGGCTGCTCGCCGTGCTGGCTGAGACCGAGCGACCGGACGGGTGGGTCGTGTCCCGTGCTGCGACATCCGACACGGTGCTCAGTGCGTACCGGGCCGCATCATGCGGGCTCAGCAGCCGGCCGTCCGCGACCAGCCCGGCAGTGCGCTCCGGCCCGAGCCGGTGATGCGCCGCCGCCAGCAGGTCCTCGAACCGGCCTTGCGCAGCAGCCGAGCGGACCGGGCCGACGATTTCTCGCAGCGCCGCGGCGGCGCCCTCCAGCCGGGCTGCGGCGGCGTCATCGCCGCGGATTGCGGACAGGGCGGCGAACGCCTCGATGCCCCGGGCGATGCCGAGCCGCTGGCCCGTGGCGACACTGAGCTCGAGGCTCCCGGTCAGGTTTGCCGCCGCGGTCGGCACGTCCAGCTCGGCGAGCGCGACCCAGCCGAGACCGGCCAGGCACCGCGCGATCTCAGTGCGGGCGTCCAACTCGGTGAAGTACTCGAGCGCCGCGCGGAAATGGCGCTGCGCGCTTGCGTTGTCGCGCCTCGCTCTGGCCAGGCTTCCGGAGCCGTAGAGGGCGTTGGCGATGCCCCAGCCGTTGGACCCGGTCAGCAACGACAGCGCTGTCTCGAACCCGCTCTGCGCGTCGTCGAGCTGCCCGCTGCGCGCGAGCACAGTCGCCCGCGCCACCTGGGTGAGTCCCAGCTCCCAGGGCTCAGCGTGCGCGATGGCCGCCGCCATCGCGGCATCGGTCTGTGCCAGCGCCTGCTCGGCTAGTCCTGCCCGCAGGCTGATGAGGGCAAGGATGCGCAGGCCGCCCGCTGGACAGGCGGGCGGGTACGCTCCGCACATCGCGACGGCAGCCTGCGCGTTGCGCGCCGCGGCGGGATAGTTCTGATGCTCGAACTCGAGTTCCGCGCTCATCATGAGCGCCCGGGCGCGCACTCCGGCCGGCACCCGCTCATTGAGGGCAAGGAACCGGCCGAACCACGAGAGGCCCTCGGTCACGTCACCCTGCACGATCCACGGCGAATGCTGCGTCGAGCACAGCCGGAGGCCGCGCTCAGCATCCCTGCGGTCGACGCAGAACGTGAGCGCGGCCCGGAAGTTGCCTTGCTCGGCAGCTATCCGACGGTAGAGGCGGACCTGCTCGGCCCAGGTCAGCGCCCCGCCGGTGAACGCCAGGCTGTCGACTTCCTCGCCGAGCGCGAGCATGCAGCGCAGGTGCCGGTCCCTGATCGCCTCCTGCTCCCCGGAGGCAGCGAGCCGGTCGGTGGCGTACTGCCGGATGGTGTCGAGCAGGCGGTACCGCGCGTCACCGGCCAGCTCGTCCTCGAGCGCCACCAGGGACTTGTCGATCAGCGCCGCGAGCAAGTCGAGCACTCGAGGCACCGGGATCTGCTCGTCCGCGCAGACCTGCTCGGCCATGTCGAGACTCCAGCCCGCGAACACCGACAGGCGCCTGAGCAGGATCTGCTCATCGCGCGTGAGTAGCTCGAAACTCCAGTCCACGGCTGCCTGGAGGGTCTGCTGCCGCGGCGGTGCGGTCCGGTCGCCGGACGCCAGCAGCCGGAACCGGTCGTCGAGCCTGGCTGCGATCTGCTCGACCGACAGTGCCCTGATCCGGGCCGCCGCGAGCTCGATGGCGAGCGGCACACCGTCCAGCGTCCGGCAGATCCGGACCACTTGCGCGCAGTTATCCCTGGTCAGCTGGAAGCTGGGCCGGACCGCGCGGGCGCGGTCGCAGAACAGCTGGACTGCCTCATGCTCGGCGGCGGCCGCCGGATCGGTCTCCGCGAGCCCCGATTGCGCTGCCTGCTCTGCTGGCAGCGACAGAGGCTGCACGCGCCAGACCGTCTCTCCCCTGACCCGTAGCGGCTCGCGGCTGGTTGCGACGACCCGCAGCTGCGGGCAGCTCGCGATCAGGTCACGGGCGAGATCTGCGACAGCGTCGACCAGGTGCTCGCAGGTATCCAGGATCAGCAGCAGCCGCCGGCCGCGTAGCGCGTCGGCGAGCGTGGCGGCGGCGGACCGGCCGTGTTCCTCGCTCACACCGAGGGCGGTGGCGACCTGATGGGCGGCGTGAGCCGGATCGGTTGTCGAGGCGAGCTCCACGAGCCACACGCCATCAGGGAAGTCGCCGGCCAGCTGCCAGCCGAGGCGCATCGCCAGCCGAGTCTTGCCGATGCCACCAGGGCCGCACAGCGTCAGCGCGCGCACGTTGCTGATGAGCAGCTCGAGGTCGCCAAGGTCGCGGTCACGTCCGACGAAGCTGTTGGGCTCAGCGGGAAGGTTGCCCAGCCGCGTTAAGGTGTCTGCCGTCATGTGCCGCTTCGGTCCGTGATCAGGTGGTGAGAGACAGTGTCTCACCAGTCGGTAGCTTCCGCAGACTAGCTGGTGAAGTGCGGCTTCTGGCAGGTCTACCGGATCGTAACTTCGACGGGCTCGCTGTACTGCACCCGGCCGAAGTACATCGCCTTGACGATGGCCCACCACTGTTCACCGGAGCGGGCAGCAGCCGGGATCTCGATGTCGAACCGCATCGTCGCCTCGGCGCCGGCGGCAAGCGCGAAACCCGCCGTCCAGGGCCGGGTCTCCCGCCAGCTTCCCCACGGCGAGATGAGCTGTGCCTCGCCGTGGATGGCCGTGTCGGTCCTATTGCGAACGAGCACCTCGACCGCGCCGGCTCCGCCGGGCCGGATCGCCGCGGCCGGACTGATGAGGCTGAGACCAAGCTCACCCTCCAGCGCGGTGTCTGCGGCGTCACGCATGGCCTGTGCTTGGTCGGGCGGCACGTCCCGATCAGGGTAGCGAGGCTGACCGATGGCCAGCAGCGCGCTGTCTTCGACGATCTGGCCAGCGACCTCGATCTGCGCCGTGGCGAACCGGCGGCCGGGGGGAGTACCGGGCTGCGCGCGGACACTCAGATCGAAGGTGCAGTATCCGCAGGGAGCAAGGTCGTACCGCAGCGGCCCGGCCCGCGTCACGGTGACCTCATCCGGCAGCTGCAGCCGGACCGCACCGGCCGATGGCGATGGGCCGGAGGCAACCGTGAGGCGGAGGGTAGCGGACCGCCCTTCGTCGAGGGCTATCTCGCCTGGCGACAGGTGCACAGCGACGGGCATGTTGCCGGCCGGGGCTGGCCCTTTCCCATGCAGCCAGTAGCGCGCGTAGACCGGCTGGACCGGCTCGAGAAAATCAGGCGCCGACGCGGCCGGAGCCGCGCGCGACCCGGCCCGATCGGGCGTGACCACGAGCGTGGCGAGACCGGAGCGGGGCACCGTAACGCTAGCTCCCGCTGTCGTCGCGGGCAGGGCCTGCCCGATGCTGTCCTCGCAGATGCCCGCCTGCGCGGCCGCGGCCAGCCCCGTAAAGAGGCTGACGGTTGCGGCCACCGGTCCGGTGCCACGGGTGTCGCGCAGCCGGACCGTCACGCCGGCCGCGGGGTCAGGCTGACCAGCGGGATGCAGCGGGTTGCCGTGCGGCTTCAGTGCCATCAGGGCCGCCGCTGGCGGCTCCACTCCTGCGAGGCGCGTCGTGGCCGGGAGAGGCCCTGCGTGCAGGCTCGTCACGACCGTCAGCAGATCGTGGTTGTAGTCCTGGCCCGCGGCCGCCAGGCCGGCCGTGCGCCAGTCACCAGCACCGGCGGTCAGTGCGTACTCAAACGTGTGGCTCCAGTGCTGCCAGGAGAAACTCGTGCCGTCCGGAGTGGTCCGCTTCTTCCCGTCAATCCAGACGCCGGACGGCCAGGAGCTGCAGGCGCGCATCAGTGCGATGGTGACCTGACCGTCGGGTGTCACGAGGCCGCTGGGTGTGCCGCGGTTGAGCAGGCCCACCGTGTGCTCCGCGAGCGCGGTGCTGATCCCGCCGGCCCCCTCGGCACTGCCGGCCGACCAGGGCACCTCGATCACGGCGTCAGCGAGGTCGGCGGCAAGTGCGGCGATCTCGCCGGCCAGATCGGTCGCAGCCACCACGAGAACAGGGAGGTCGAGCGGGCCGCGCAGGTCCGGGCCGGCCGCGAAGGCCTCCGCCCGGCCGCGTGCGGCTGGCAGCCAGAGCCGGGCGGTGCTGGCGGCAGCCAGCTGCCCGGCCAAGGCGTCGCCGGCATCCGGGCCGGCGGCTTGCAGGATCCGTGCCGTCATCTCGTTGTCGGCCGGTCCGCCGAGGCAGATGCGGAAATCGGGCAGGTTGGAGTCGAGCTCGGCGTAGCCGTACCGCGGGCCGTCGGGCAGCGAGCAGGTGGCGGTCACACCCTGGCCGGCGAGCGCGGCTACGAGGTCGCGGACGGGTCCGCGCAGCGCCGGCGGCGCGATCACCTCGGCTACGCCGATCGCCTGCCGCTGCGTGCTGCCGTCCGGGTTTGCCAGCCGGATCGCTGCGGTCGAGCCGACGGCCAGCCACTCGGCAGCCGGGCAGTCGAGCGTGTAGGCGTGCTCTGCCACATCGCTGTCGATAGGACCAGGCGGGCGGCCGATGACGGCGACGGCGGTCTGGTAGACGGGCAGCCCGCCGGGCACATTCGCGGGGAACACCACGCGCAGCAGGTGGTCCTGGCCCAGCGACCCATCGACATGGGTGCGGAACTCCAGCCGGTCGGAGCCGTCCCACAGCAACGTCTCCTGGGTCACCTGCAGACCAGCCAGGTCAAGCTCCGCGATCATCCGGCTGCCGACGGGGCATCGCTCGACGCGGGTTTCCGCAGGCTCGGCAGCAGTTCCACGGCCCGGCCCTGCCGGGCACAGCAGCCACGGGCCCTCCGACCAGCGCGGGTGCGCGGGGTACTCGGGCTGCAGCACGAGCTCGTTCCCGCGTCCTTCGGCCGTGAGCAGTTCTCGCCTGCTCCGCTTGTCCAGCACCCGGCTCAGCGTGCCGCCGCGCCGCGGATCGGCCTCGACCGCAAACACGGCGTTGTCCAGGCGGGCGGGGCCGTCTGATGCCCGCCCGGCCGGCTGCCAGCCTTCCTCGCTGATGTCGCCAGCAGGCGTGACCAGGTAGCTGCGGTAGCCGACTCCCGGCACGTCCGCAGCGCGGAACGTCAGCCGGACCGCCTGCAGCCCCTGCTCCGCGCCCCGCACCACGCCCTCAGCGAGGAACGGGACCCGTGTGCCGGCGTCGTCGTGCAGGCTCAGCCAGGCCGGCCAGCCGTCTGGCAGCTCCAACTCGACGGTGGCCATGGCGGTGCGAGCGGCTGACAGCGAGTTGACCACGACGATCGCGAACCCTGCGGGGAGGTCGCTCGCCCTGGCCAGCACTGCTGGATCGGGGTCGGGGGCGAGGCTCGCGGTGTCCGCCAGGCCGGCCAGGTAGCTGATGGCGGCGGCGCGCGCCTGGCCGCCCCGTTCCCATGCCTCGCGCCAGCCGGCCAGCAGGTCGAGGTATACCTGGTCACCCTCGCTCCCGGTGATCGCATCGTGATGGGCGCCGTAGACGAGCAGCCGCCAGGCCTTGTCCAGGCTGGCGACCGGGTAGGGCGCGCCGGCCAGCCACGCGAGCGTGGCGAGGCGCTCGCCATCGAGGACCGCTGTCTCGGCAGCCCGCTGCGCCTGCTTGGTGTCGGTGTAGCTGACGTCCTTGCCGGTGTAGACCGGATTCATGTCCCTGGTCTGCGGCGTCAGCCAGATGTCCCGCTGGCCGGCCTCGGCCCGCACGGCCGCGAAGAACTCGCTCGGCACCGCGGTGACGAACCGCGGCCATGTGTAGCGGGCATTCCAGTCCCGGTGGATAGGGCCCGCCCAGCGCGGCGGGATGGTGTGGTCTCCGCCGACGGGCAGCAGCACGTTGCGGGTCGCTGCGACCGGAGCCAGCTGCCGGAACTGCTCGTAGGCGTGGGCCTTCGCGGTTTCCAGGTCCGCGGCGTGGTGGCCTGCCAGCCAGCCGGCCGAGTAGTGATTGGCCATGTAACTGGTGAGCATGCCGGTGCCATCTGGTGACAGCCACTCGAATTCGGAGGCGAACTGCATGAGCTGGTTGTCGCCGACGGATGCTCGCGGGCCCCACTGGTGGAACGGCCCCCGCGCCCAGGCGGACTCGGTCAGGCCTGCCGCGGCCATGATGCCGGGATAACCGGGATCGAAGCCGAACGCATCCAGCATCCAGGCCGTCCGCGGATCGCCGCCGAGCACGCCTCGCTGGTAGGCAAGGCCGTAGACCGCGTTGCGGATCGTCGACTCCGCGCATGTCAGGTTCGTGTTCGGCTCGTTGTAGCTGCCGCCGACTAGCTCGATCCGGCCCGCCTTGATGAAGGCGAGCAGGTCTGCGCGGTCCTCGGGGTGGGCGTCGAAGTGCGGCTTGAGGTAGTCGAGCTCGGCCAGCACGAATTTGTAATCGGGGTCCCGCCGCGCAGCCTCCAGGTGCAGCTTCACGAGCTCGAAGGCGGTGCGCACCTCGGGCAGCTCGCCCCGAACATCTGGCAGCACGAGCCTGGCCTGGGTGAACTGGCCCTGCGTGCTCCACCAGACTGGGTCGTAGTGGAAGTGACTGACCATCCACATGGTCCAGCCCGGCTCGGCGACGGTGACCTCGGCCGCCAGCTCGGCGCTGCCGCCTGGCCAGCTGGCGGTGGCCAGCACCGGCAGGACGGTGCCGGGACGGGCGCGTGAGTGGTCAGGCATGTCCACCGCTACCTCGGCGGTGGCCTCCTCGCCGGGGGCGAGAGCGGTGACGACGCCGGGCTCCGCGGTCTCGACGCCGCGGCCGCGAATGCGCAGGGTGACCGGCTGGGGCTGGTCTAGGGCGCCGGAGCCCGTGCCATCTATCCGGACACGCACGATCTGCCAGGGCCGCTCAGCGGGCCCCGTGAACAGGTCGGTGGACTCGACGCCGCTGATCAGCATGACGTCATCGTTGCACGGCTAGTCGCTGCCCTCCTCCAGCAAGAGGTGGTAGCCGTTGGGTGTCCGGGCATGCACGACGCGGTACTGCCAGTCCGGGCTGGGCGCCATCAGTTCCTCGCGAAAACGGACGCCGATGTCGGCTAGCCGCTTCTTTGCCAGCTCGAGATCGCTCACGCCGAATTGCCAGGTCAGCACCCGGTCCGGCGTGGCTGGCGAGAAGTCTCGCCGCCACTCGATGCCGAACTCGATCTTGCCGTGACCGAGGGCGAGGAAATACGGGTATTCGGGGCCCTCGTAGGTGACCTGGAACCCGAGGGCAACGTAGAAGTCCCGCTCGGCCTCGAGGTCACCCACAAACAAGATCGGAATGATCCGGCTGAACAATGCCGCCATAGCCGGACATGCTAGCGACCCAGGCCACGGAGCGTGACACTGTGCTCTGATCTTGTGCGGCGGCGCGTCGCCGCAGTGGTTGAAGGGCGCGTGACGTGCGGTTTGCCATGCCTGGATGGGCCGTTGAAAAACAGCCGGTAGTGGGTAGCTTACATTGAGTTATGGGGTTGGGCAGCTGCGGCCCGATGCCGTCACTGTCCGGCGATAGCGACTCGGGGGGAGATGTCACGATGACGACGCAGGCCGAAGATCTCCTCGGCGCACGAGTAACTGGCGCCGACGGCAAAGTGGTAGGCACCGTCGAGCAGGTGTTCAGGGACGACGTGGACGGCACCCCGGCGTGGGCACGCGTCCGGGCCGGCAAGTCCGGGCGTTTCGTACCGCTGGGTAGCAGCCAGGTCACCGCGGAGGGGCTCAGTGTGCCGTTCGACAGCCAGAAGATCCTCAGCGGACCGGATATCGACGCCGGCCAGCACATGTCGGCCCAGCAGGCCGAGGAGCTGAGCCGCTACTACGGACTGATCGTGCCCACGCAGCAGTCCAGGGAGCGGATGGCCGAGGACACCGCAGAGCAGCAGCAGGGCACCAGCGAGCAGCAGGGCACGAGCCAGCAGCAGGAGACCAGCCAGATGCAGGCCGGCCAGGAGATGCCGGGCGAGCAGACCGGCGGGTCGGACTGGCTGATCCGGCAGGAAGAGCGGATCCAGGTGGGGAAGGAGATGCTCGAGACCGGCAGGGTCAGGCTCCATAAGTACGTCGACACCGAGTCCATCGAGCAGCCCGTGCATCTGTACCGCGAGGACTTCGAGATCGAGCGCATCCCGATCAGCGGCGGTGAGCCGGTCAGTGGCACTCTCGAGGAGGGCGTGCAGGAGATCATCCTCCATGAGGAGCGGGTCGTGCTGCGCAAGGAGCTCGTGCCGGTCGAGCGGGTGCGGCTGCGCACCAAGCAGATCGGGACCGACAGCACCGTGCGAGATGAAGTCCGCCGGGAGCGGATTGAGGTCGAGCCCGACCAGCAGTTCATGGCCAACCGGCCAGGCGACCAGTCCGGCGGAGGACGACGGTAGCGTCTGATTCAGTGATCCGAGGCCCCCGGCACCGCCGGGGGCCTCGGACTGTCATCGGGCCCTCGCTCGCCATGCCCTCGGCTACTCTCGACGTATGCCATCGCACGCCCGCGGCATGCCGCTGAGCTTCATCCCGAGCCCGCCGTCCAACGGATTCCACCTCGGGCCGCTGGACATCCACTTCTACGGCCTGATGTACGTGGTCGCCATCGCCGCGGCGATCTACATCACCCGCCGCCGGTGGGCTGCCCTCGGCGGGAACCCTGACCTGGTCTGGGACATTGCGATCTGGGTGGTCCCGGCCGGCATCATCGGCGGCCGGATCTACTTCGACATCACCACGCCTCATGACATCCCGCACCACTGGTGGGGGCCCTTGGCGGTGTGGTCAGGCGGCCTTGGCGTGTGGGGCGGTATCGCGGCGGGGGCCATCGTGGGTGTCTGGCGCCTGCGGCGCGCCGGGCTGAGAGCCGGATTGTTCGCCAACGCGATCGCCCCGGCTTTGCTGGTAGCGCAAGCGATCGGCCGGATCGGCAACTACTTCAACCAGGAGCTGTTCGGCAAGCCGAGCGACCTGCCCTGGGCGCTCCATATCGACATGGCCGCGCGGCTCAACTCGCAGATTCCGAGCGCTGACCTGAAGTACAGCACGTTCCAGCCGTCGTTCCTGTACGAGCTGATCTTCGACCTGGCCCTGGCCGCGTTCCTCGTCTGGCTCGGGCATCACCGCCGGATCCGGCCGTGGGGCCTGTTCGCGCTCTACGTCGCTGGCTACTCGGGATACCGGATCTTCGAGGAGACGATCCGGATCGACTCATCGCAGTATTTCCTCGGCCTGCGGCTGAACTTCTTCGTCGCCCTCGTCATGACGATCATCGGGCTGGCCTGGTTCGCGCTGGCTCAGCGGGCCCCTGAGGTGCCGGCCGGCGCAGGCGTCAGCGTGCCCAAGGCCGTCGATCCGGCCGAGGCAGCCCCCGCTACCGGCGAAGGGGAGCCCGGCGGCGCGACGGCGACCTCGGCGCTGGAACCCGCAGAAGAGCAGGACGCGGACCGGAGCCACAGTGCTGGCTAACAACTACAGTGCTGGCTAACAACTAGGGCAATGGCGGCCGACGGGATCGCCCTCTTCGCCGAGCCCGGCCACAAGTGGGTGTTCATCGAGGTACGCGCCGATTGTGGCCAGCGCCGGGCTTGCACCGGTCACCGGAACCCTCGTCATCAGCGAGCAACACCCGGAGCCCACGGCCAACGCGGATTTCGGCAGCTTGCACGAGGTCGTCCCGAGTGAGCACCTGCCTCTGACGGCAGCGGCAGGCGCCCGGTTCGCCGCCTTGTTGGAGGCAGAGTGGGCGCCGCCGAAGGGCTGGCCGCTGCGGTATGCGGCGCGGCGGATCGGCTGGCACATCCTCGATCACCTGTGGGAGATCGAGGATAAGAGCTAGGCTGAAGACGTGCAGTGCGCAGCTGTGACCACGACGCCAGGCTTCGTCCCGGCGCGCTAACAGCTGCCTTCCGCAGAGCCCCGGGCGATTGCCCGGGGCTCTTGCGTTCCCCGGTCACTCGCCCGGCCTCACCACAGCGAGGAGGCCGTCATGGACGACCACCGCAAGCTCGGCCGCGAGCTCGGCATCTTCGGCACCGACCGGCTGATCGGGGCCGGGCTGCCGTACTGGCTGCCGGCCGGCGCTGCGATCAGGCACGCCCTGGAGGAGTACGTCAGGGAACTGGAGCGCGGGGCCGGCTATCAGCACGTGTACTCTCCGGTGCTCGGCAAGCGAGAGCTGTACGAGATCTCCGGGCACTGGGAGCACTACCAGGACGGCATGTACCCGCCGATGAGGGTCGGCGCCGATCAGGGCGGGGAGCAAGTCGTGCTGCGCCCCAGCCTGTGCCCCCACCACGCCGTCATCTACCGCTGCCGGGAACGGAGCTACCGGGAGCTCCCGTTGCGCCTCGCCGAGCTCGGCGGCCAGTATCGGTCAGAGCTGTCAGGGGTGCTCGGCGGCCTTACCCGGGTGCGGTCTATGCAGCTCAACGACGCGCATATCTTCTGCACCGACGACCAGGTGGCCGCCGAGGCCGCCGCCGCGCTGGCGATGATCCGGCAGGCGCACCAGGCACTCGGCATCGAGCCTTCCCGTTACCGGCTGTCCCTGGCCAGCCCCGCGCTCACCTATGCGGGGAGCAGCAGGATGTGGGATCGGGCGACCGCGATCCTGCGGGACGTGCTCGCGAGCGCGGGTGTCCGCTACGAAGCCGAGGAAGGCGAGGCTGCGTTTTATGGCCCGAAGATCGACGTCCAGGTGGCCGACAGCGCTGAGCGCGAGGCCAGCATCGCCACTATCCAGGTGGACTTTTATCAGCCCGAGCGCTTCGGTCTCGAGTATGTCGGCGCGGATGGAGCGCGGCACCGTCCCGTCATGGTCCACCGCAGCGTCATCGGCTCGATCGAGCGCCAGGTGGCGCACCTCATCGACATCCACGGTGGCGCGTTCCCGCCCTGGCTCGCCCCTGTGCAACTGGTAGCGCTGCCCGTCTCCGATGACGAGCTTCCCGACGCCCGGGCCCTTGCGAGCCAAGCGACCGCGCACGGCCTGCGCTCTGAGGTCGCCAGCGAGGGATCGCTCGCCGCCCGAATCCGCGCCCACCGGCTCGTCCCGTACCTAGCCGTGATCGGCAAGACCGAGGCCGTCGGCGGCGAAGTTTCGCTCCGGCTGCGAGACGGACGACGACTGCCGCCCATTGCCGTTGCCCAGGCGCTTGCGTCCATCGGCCGTCAGGTCAGTGCGCGCAGGGCGGACCTGTGGGACGCACCGTGAGCGGCAAGCCGTCCCATGGCTGGCATCCTCGGCCGCCTAAGATAAGCGCGATGGCTGATGACTTAGAGACAGTCGCGTTCGGGTCAGTCGAGGAGCTGTGGTCGTGGCTCGATTTCCACCACGACACGCACCCCGGCGTGTGGGTCCGCCTGGAAAAGGCATCAAGCGGCCGGCCATCGGTCAGCTTCCGCGATCTGCTGGAAGCTGGCATTGCTTACGGCTGGAGCGAGAGCACCCGGCAAGGGCACGACCGCTTGTCGTATCTGCAGAAGTTCACTCCGCGTCGCACTCCAGGCACGACGTCGGCACGCAACCTCGCTATTGCGGACCGGCTCGAAGCGGACGGCCGGATGACCCCGGCAGGCCGGCAGGCACTAGGGCGATGACGCAGCGAGCTCATCGGCGTCTGGCTAGATGCCGTTAGTTCGCGACCGCGACCGGCGTGGGCGTGAGTGACCGCCAGTACTCCTGACCGGCCTCGGCAAGCACGTAGATCGGGTCGTAGTACTCGTACTCGCGCTCCAGCGCCAACGGGTCGTCGGCCTCGACCCCGGTCCGGTAGTTCTTTGTCCAGTACGAGATGCCGAGCTTCTTGTCGTAGCGCGCGACCTGGTGCACCCAGCGCTTGCCGACATAGGGAACGTCGCAGACGATCCGCGGGGTGGCGAACCCCGGCAGGTAGCCCATGATCTCGTGCTGCAGCCGCTGCGCCTCGGCCAGGGACAGCCGCCAGTGCTCGCTGCCGGGGATCATGTCGCACATGTAGAAGTAGTACGGCATGATCTTGGCGTCATCGAGCAGCGCGAAGCACAGGTCGAGCAGCTGCGCGGCCGTGTCGTTGGTGCCGCGAAGCAGTACGCCCTGGTTGCGCACATCCCGGATGCCGGTCTGCAGCATCGCCTTGGTGGCCCGCGCGACGAGCGGCGTCACCGACTGCGCCGAGTTGACGTGAGTGTGAATGGCGATGCTGATGTCCCGCTGTCGTGCCGTGGACGCAAGCCGTTCCATGCCTGAACGGACTTCGTTGGTCAGCCAGTACTGCGGGAGTCCCATCAGTGCCTTGGACGCCAGCCGGATATCGCGGATGCTGTCGATCTCCAGCAGGCCCGCGACGAACGACTCCAGCCGCGGCCACGGCAAGTTCGCCACGTCGCCGCCAGACACCACAACGTCGCGGACGCCGGGATTGGCCCGCAGGTAGGTCAGCATCGCAGCGAGCCGGTCCTCCCGGCTCACCTCGAACCGGTGCTTGTCGATCACCGCAGTAGGGTTGCCCACCAGGTCCATCCGGGTGCAGTGACCGCAGTACTGCGGGCACGTCGACAGCAGCTCGGCCAGCACCTTGGTGGGGTAGCGGTGCGTTAGGCCCTCGACCGGCCACATCTCCGCTTCGTGCAGCGAGTCGCGGGAGGCGTGCGGGTGTGACGGCCACTCCGGGTGCCGGTCGCTGAAGACCGGGAGCATGTACCGGCGCACTGGGTCGGCGTAGAAGGCGTCGGTGAAACCAGGGTCGGCGGGTGACAGGCTAGGCACCATCGTGCTGAGCATCTGCGGCGGCACCAGCATGGACATCGTGGCCCGCTCAGCCTGGTCCCGCTCCAGGTCGGCGTAAAACCGATCGGCCAGCCCGCCGCCCATCACCTGGCGCAGCTGACGAATGTTCTTGACGCAATGGGCGCGCTGCCACTGAGCCGATTCCCAGTCCGCGCTGGATACGTCAGTCCAGCCGGGCAACCGCCGCCAGTCCGGCTCTGCCAGCTCACGGTGACCGTACGCGTACGGCTGGTCGATCATCCTGCACCTTGATCTTTCGCAGTTATTTCGCACTCAACGCAAGAACATGCTGTCTGTATAGTGTCAGACGACAAATTCTGTAGTTCGCTCATAGTACCCTGACAGCCAGGCCGCAACCAGGAGGAAATGCCCGTGACTGCATCGCGGCCCGGATCACCGCTCGGCCTGCACCGGGTGCTGGATCCGCCGGGTGTGCTGCCTCAGGCGGCCTGGCGGCTGGACACGGCCGCGACGCTCTGGCCGGACGAGGTCCGGGTCAGGGTCAAGCGGCTGAACCTCGACGCGGCCTCGTTCCGCCAGCTTCGCGAGGCACACCAGGAGGACCCGGCGGCGATGCGGGCGGCGGTGCTGGACATCGTGGCCACGCGCGGCAAGATGCAGAACCCGGTGACCGGCTCTGGCGGCATGCTGACCGGCGTCGTGGAGGAGGCCGGCCCGGATTCGCCGCTCGGCCTGGCCCCTGGCGACACGATTGCCACGCTCGTGTCGCTCAGCCTGACGCCGCTGGCGATCATCGACGGGCTTGCCAGCTGGGACGGAAAGTCGGAGCAGGTGCCGTGCGACGGCTACGCGATCCTGTTCGGCCGATCCATCGCCACCAGGCTGCCCGATGATCTGCCGGCCGAGCTAGCCCTCGCGATTCTTGACGTCTGCGGGGCGCCAGCCCTGACGCACCGCGTCGTCGCCGCCTCACCGGGCACGCCTGTCGTCGCGATCATCGGTGCGGCAGGCAAGAGCGGCTCACTGGCAGCGGCCGCGGCCCGGCACGCCGGAGCCGGCCGGATCATCGGCGTCGTGCCGCACCAGCAGGAGGCCGACCTGCTGGCGGGCGCGGGCCTGGCCGATGCGATCGTGATCGCCGACGCCCGCGATCCCGTCCGCTTGTCCCGTGCCGTCGCGACCGCCGGCGGGCCGGCTGACGTGACCGTCGTGTGCGTGGACGTGCCGGGCTGCGAGGGCGGCGCGATCCTGTCGACCGCCCAGGGCGGCACGGTGATCTTCTTCTCCATGGCGACCTCGTTCACGGCCGCGGCCCTCGGGGCCGAGGGCGTCGCGGCCGATGTCACGATGCTCGTGGGGAACGGCTATGTACCGGGCCACGCACAGCTGGCGCTGGACCTGGTCAGGGCCGAGCCCGGCGCCCGGGCCATCTTCGAGCGCCGCACCGTCGCGCACGCCGACCAAGCGGGGTAGACCCCATGCAAAGCCGACTCAACCTCGATCCCGTGGCCGTTCGCGAGGCCCGCGAGCTGGCGGCCCGTGCGGGCCAGCCGATCGTCGAGATGGCCCGCACGCACACCACCGTGTCGGTGGAACGCGCCGTGCTCCGCCTGGCCGGACTCGCCGGCGCCGACAACGACGGCATGCCACTGGTCAACCACCTGGTTGATGCCGTGCGGCAGAGCGCCGGGCTCGAGCACGGCGTGGCTCTGCCGGCCTGGGACGCGATGCTGGCCGGCGGATACCACGACCTGGCGGCGCTCGCTGAGGCTGCCGCGCTCGGCAAGGTGGCTTTCCGACTCCCGTCCGGCGAAGACGCGGCGGCGGCCCGCACCGCCGCGCAGTCGGCGCTGCGAGGCGGCATCGGCAGGATCGATGCCAGCAGAGCACGGCGCCAGCAGATGATCGACCAGACGGCCGAGCCGGGCAAGCCGTGGATCTATCTCATCGTCGCCACGGGCGATATTTACGAGGACATCCCGCAGGCACAGGCGGCAGCCAGGGAAGGCGCCGACATCATCGCGGTGATCCGCTCTACCGGCCAGTCGCTGCTGGACTATGTGCCGGAGGGGGCGACCCGCGAGGGCTATGCAGGGACGTACGCCACCCAGGAGAACTTCCGGCTCATGCGCGCGGCGCTCGATGAGACGTCGCGTGAGCTCGGGCGGTACGTCCGGCTGACGAACTACGCCTCCGGGCTGTGCATGCCGGAGATCGCGGCGCTGGCCGGCCTCGAGCGGCTGGACATGATGCTGAACGACTGCATGTACGGCATCATCTTCCGCGATATCAACCCCCGCCGTACCTTCATCGACCAGCGCTTCGCGCGGCAGATCCACGCCCGCGCGGGGATCATCATCAACACCGGCGAGGACAACTACCTGACGACCGCCGACGCGGTCGAGGCCGCGCACACGGTGGTGGTCAGCCAGCTGCTCAACGAGTTCTTCGGGAAGGAGGCCGGGCTCGCCGATGAGCAGCTCGGCCTCGGCCACGCGTTCGAGATCAACCCTGCAGTGCCGGACTCCTTCCTGCTCGAGCTCGCGCACGCGCAGCTGGTACGCGAGCTGTTCCCGCACGCGCCGCTCAAGTACATGCCGCCGACCAAGCACATGACAGGCAACGTGTTCGCGGGGTACTTGCTCGATGCGTTCTTCAACCTGTGCGGGGTCATGACCGACCAGTCGATTCTGCTCATCGGGATGATGACCGAGGGTATACACACCCCGTTCCTCTCCGATCGTGATCTCGCCCTCGAGAACGTCCGCTACGTACGGAACGCGGCGGGCAGGCTGGGGGAGAGCTTTGTACCAGCGGCAGGCGGATTCATCGAGCAGCGAGCCCAGCAGGTTCTCGGTGAGTCAGTCGGGTTGCTGCGGCGCATCTGCGACGACGGGCTGCTCAATGCCATCGCGGACGGCACGTTCGGCATCACTCGCCGGCCGGCGGACGGCGGCCGGGGCCTGGATGGCGTGATCGAGCGGGCCGACGACTACTTCAACCCGGCCGCGGAGATCCTCGAGAGTGGAATTGGCCGATGACGAATCAGATCGTGCGGCCGTACGGGGACACCACCGGCGACGGGCGGGTGCAGGTCTCGTTCACGCTGCCCGTGCCGTTCGGCACCGCGACCGAGCGTGCGCGCGCCGAGGGCGCGGCGCTGCAGCTCGCCGCCAAGATGGGCCTGGATCCGGCGATGGTGGTGCACGCGAAGGGGATGGGCCAGGACTACACGTTCTTCGTGGTGTACGGCCGGGTATCGCATCTGGTCGACCTTTCGCTGGTGACCGTGACCGAGCGGGAATTCCCGCTGCTGTCCGCCGCGGAGGTGAACCTGGCGGTCCGCACCGCGCTCGGGCGAAAGCTCGTCGTCGTCGGCGCGTGCATCGGCACGGACGCGCACACCGTGGGAATTGACGCGATCCTCAACGTCAAGGGCCACGCCGGCGAGAAGGGCCTCGAATACTACCGGGAGCTGCGCGTGGTCAACCTCGGCTCGCAGGTCGCGGTGCCCGACCTGGTCGCGCGCTCGCAGGCCGAGCGCGCCGACGCGGTGCTGGTGAGCCAGGTGGTCACCCAGCGGGACGCGCACATCCAGGGTGCGCGCGAACTGGCGGCGGCCTTCGCCGCGGCCGGGCCGCCGCGCCCCCTGATCGTGGTCGGCGGGCCGCGGTTTGACCCGTCGATGGCCGCCAGCCTGGGTGTGGACAAGATCTTCGGCAAGGGCACGACGCCCGGCGAGGTGGCGAGCTATCTCGCCTATGCACTCGCGCGCGGTTCCGCAGAGGACACCCGATGACGGGCGACCCGCGGCTCGGGCTGACCGTGACGCACCAGCGGTACGTCCCTTACAGCCACTCCCACTACGGCGGCGACCTGGTCGATGGTGCCTACGTCCTCGGCTTGTTCGGCGACGTGGCGACGGAGATGTGCATCAGGACCGACGGCGACGAGGGGCTCTTCGCCTCCTATTCCGACGTGCAGTTCCGGGCTCCGGTGCGAGCCGGTGATGTGCTGGCGGTCTCGGCCACGGTGACCAGGGTCGGAACGCGCAGCCGCGAGCTCACCTTCGAGGCCCGCGTTGTGTGCCGAGCCGAGCCACAACGCGGCGCGTCGGCGGCGGCCGTCCTGGCAGAGCCGATCAGCGCGGTCACAGCCGTCGGTACCGTCGTCGTGCCGCCTGCCTGATCGCGGGAGGGCGATCGGCTACTGGGCGGCGAAGCGGCCCTCGCCGTCGGCGTAGGCGTAGATCTCCGCGCCGTCGACGAGAGCGCGCTCAACCCGGCTCTGCACATCGAGCGGGTCGCCCGACCAGATCACCAGATCGGCGTCCTTGCCCGGGGCGATGGACCCGACCCGGTCAGCGATGCCGACGATGCGCGCCGGGTTGATGGTGAGAGCGCGCAGTGCGGACTCGCGATCGAGGCCATGCTTGACGGCGAGCGCGGCCTGATAGGCAAGGAAGTGGACCGGCACGATCGGGTGGTCGGTCGTGATGGCGATGGTGACGCCTGCGGCGGCGAGCTGGCCTGGGGTGGTCAGCGACCTATTCCGGAGCTCGACCTTGGACCTGCTGGTCAGCAGCGGCCCGATGACGACGGGGATGTTCCGCGCCGCGAGGATGTCCGCGAGCAGATGCGCCTCGGTGCCGTGGTCGATGACCAGGTCGTAGCCGAACTCTGCAGCGATGCGCAGGGCAGTCGCGATGTCATCGGCCCGGTGGCAGTGCTGGCGCCAGGGAATCTCCCGCCGGAGCACCTTGCCGAGCGCCTCGAGTTTGAGGTCCCGGTCGACGGGCTTGCGCTCCCCGGCAGGCTTGGCCTGCTCCGCGTCCTGCCGCTCCAGGTAGTTGGCCGCGTCGACGAAGGCCCCCCTGATGAGCGCCGCCGTGCCGAGGCGCGTCGTCGGCCGCCTCGGCTGGTGCTGCCCGTGCAGGCGCTTGGGATTCTCCCCGAGCGCGGACTTGATCCCGGCGGGCGCCTTCAGCAGCATCTCGTCGACCGTCCGGCCCCAGCACTTCAGCGCGGCCGTCTGTCCGCCGATGGGGTTGCCAGAGCCCGGGTTGACGTTGACCGCCAGCACGCCGCCGGCGATTGCGTCTCGGAAGCCCAGGTCAGCCGGGTTGATCGCGTCGAGCGCGCGGACGTGCGCGGCCACCGGCTCGGTCAGTTCGTTGGTGTCCTGGCCGGCCCAGCCCTCGCCTTCCTCGCTCACGCCCACATGCCCATGCGCCTCGACGAAGCCCGGCAGAACCCAGCTGCCCGCTGCATCGATCACCCGGCTGCCGGCTGGCACGGCCACGTCGCGGCCGACGGCGACGATCTTGCCGGCGTCGACCAGAACGGTGCCAGCCTCGATGGGCTCTCCGGCGATCGGGACGATCCGCCCCCCGACGATCGCTACCGCGCCTGATGCCATCTGCTCTCCTCGCCGACAGTCGAACCGGTGCGCCTGGGCTCCACGTCCCGAACCTCGAGAACGCGAGTGGCCGGCGCGGCGTCGCCAGCTTCAGCGCGATATCGGAGCCGGTCGGGATCGACCATGAACGACTCGAGGCCGGAGCGAGAGCGGAAGCGGATCACCTGAACCTCGGCGGACCCGTCCGCGCTGCGCATGCGCCGCTCCAGCGTGCCGCCGTGCCGGCCCAGCAGAATCAGCACCCTGTCCTCGTACTGCTGGCCCGCGACGATGCTTTCGGGGGTCATCTCGACGATCGCGACGAGGAGAAGCTCATCAGCCGGATCGTCCTCGGTCGGGATCGCCATAATGCCGCAGTATCCCATCCTGGACCGGCGCGCTTAGCTGTAGGCGAGTGTCCCGTCGTCGAGGTCGGCCTCGGGCAGGAGCTGGCGCTCCTCCTCGTGCTCCAGCATGTGGGTCCACGGCTCGTGATCGCCTTGCTTGAACAGAATGTGCTGGGACCGCATGACGTAGCCGGCGTTGAAGTTTTCCGGATCGGACCAGGGCCGCAGTTGCATGTCCGCGTCCTCGGGCCGCAGGGTGGGGACCACCATCGTGGCGCCTTTGTCCCGCATGCCGGTCATCAGCCGGCCCACCAGGTCGCAGACCAGGTCGACACGCAGCGTCCAGCTGTGGCGGAAGTAGCCGAAGACGTACGCCATGTTCGGCACGCCGTTGATCATGATGCCGCGCCAGGTGACGCGCCTGCTGAAATCGACCGGTTCGCCGTCGACGGAGAAAGCGACATCACCGAGGACCGACATGTTGAAGCCGGTCGCGCTCACGATGACATCGGCGGGGATCTCATCACCGGAGCTGACCTTGATCCCGTGCTCGGTGAAGTTCTCGATGGTATCGGTGACGATCGAGGCGGTCCCGTCGCGCAACGCCGCGAACAGATCGCCGTCAGGGACCACGGCGATGCGCTGCTGCCAGGGGCGATAGCGGGGCGTGAAGTGCTTGTCGATATCGAAGCCCTCTGGCAGCAGCGGGCGCATGGACTCGATGAGGAAGCGTGCAGGTCAGCGGGGGTCTCGCGGCCCATCTTGGCCAGCATGTCGAGTTGCGCCACATACTGACGCCGCATGATCTCGTACGTCCACTCCTCCGGGATGTCCAGGGCGCGCAGCGTCACGGCCAGCTCGTGCGT
>DASQIW010000061.1:0-26048 GCA_035631375.1 Streptosporangiaceae bacterium | reverse complement strand
CCTGGCCGCCGGTCTGCGGCTGACGACGCCGGAAGAGTCCGCGGAGATCTCGAGGATCGTCGCGGCGCGGACCGCCGGGATGGCGGATTCTGACCTCGAGGTGCTGGGGTACGCCGAGTGGCTCGCCGGCCTGCGGCGCGGGATCGCGGCACACCACGCTGGCCTGCTGCCGACGTTCAAGGAGGTCGTGGAGGAGCTGTTCATCGCCGGGCTGATCCGCGCGGTCTTCGCGACGGAGACGCTCGCGCTCGGTGTCAACATGCCGGCCAGGACCGTGGTGATCGAGAGGCTGGACAAGTGGAACGGCGAGCACCACGCCGACCTGACCGCGGGGGAGTACACCCAGCTCACGGGCCGGGCCGGGCGGCGCGGAATCGACGTCGAAGGGCACGCGGTGGTGCTCTGGCAGCCCAGCATCGACCCCGCGGCAGTGGCCGGGCTCGCGGGCACCCGCACCTACCCGCTCACCTCCAGCTTCCGGCCGACCTACAACATGGCGGTCAACCTGGTGGGTCAGCTCGGCCGGACGCGGGCCGCAAAACTGCTGGAGTCGTCGTTCGCCCAGTTCCAGGCCGATCGCGGCGTCCTTGGGCTGGCCAGGCAGGCGACCCGGCAGCGCGAGCAGATTGCGAGCCTCTCCGTCAGCTGCGACCGCGGTGACATCGAGGACTACGACCAGTTGCGGCGCCAGCTCACCCAGCTGGAGCGCGAAGAGTCACGGCAGCGGTCAGCGGCGCGGCAGGCGGAGGCGATCGCGTCCGTCGAGAAGCTGCGGCCCGGCGACATCATCAGCGTGCCCGGCGGCCGCCGGGCCGGAATCGTCGTTGTGCTGCAGCCGGGCCGGGCGTCCGCTGGCGGCGGCCCGCAGCCGCTCGTCATGACCGCCGCCCGGCAGGTCAAGCGGCTGTCACTGGCGGACTTCCCGGTGCCAGTGACGCCCATCGAGCGGATCAGGATCCCGTCCTGGTTCAGCCCGCGCTCGCCCAATGACCGAAGGGACCTGGCGTCGACGGTGCGGAACAAGCTGGCGGGACGGGACGATCAGGGTCGACGGCGGCCCGACAGCGACCGGAAGGCCAGCGGGCAGGTCGACGAGTTGCGCCGCCGGCTGCGCAGGCACTCCTGCCACGAGTGCCCGGATCTGCAGATTCATCTGCGGGACCTGAGCCGGAAGGCTCGCCTGGAGCGGGAGGCGGCGGCGCTCGAGCAGCGCGTGGCCGGCCGCTCGCACGTGCTGGCCCGGACGTTCGACCGGGTCTGCGCGGTGCTGACCGAGCTGGGCTACATCGCAGGCGACGACGTGACGACGGAGGGGTCGCTGCTGGCCGGCCTCTACGCCGAGCTTGACCTGCTGGCGGCCGAGTGCCTGCGCCGTGGGACCTGGACCGGACTGGAGCCAGCCGATCTGGCGGCCTGCGTGTCTGCGCTGACTTTCGAATCGCGCCGCGAAGACGGGGGCACCGTGCGCCTGCCGCCCGGCCCGCCGCGGGAGGCGCTGGCCGAGATGACCTCGATCTGGACCGAGCTGTCGGCAGTGGAAGAGGCGCATCACCTGTCGTTCCTGCGGGAGCCGGACCTCGGGTTTGCGTGGACCGCGCACGCCTGGGCCCGGGGCACGCCGCTCGAGCAGCTGGTCGGGCCTGACCTCACAGCAGGTGACTTCGTTCGCGCGGTCAAGCAGCTCATGGATCTGCTCAGTCAGATCGCCGTGGTCGGCGGAGAGCTCGGGCCGACGGCGCGTGCTGCCGTCGACGCGCTGCGCCGCGGAGTTGTTGCCTACTCGTCGGTCGAGTAGCCGCCGGGGGTGACGAGGCCGGTTTCGTAGGCGACCACTACTGCCTGCGCGCGGTCGCGGAGGCCGAGCTTGGCCAGGATGCGGGAGACATGCGTCTTCGTCGTCTGCTCGGCGATCACGAGTGCGTCGCTGATCTCGGCGTTCGACAGGCCGCCCGCGATCAGCCGCAGCACCTCGGTTTCCCTGGTGGTGAGGCCAGCGAGGCTGGCCGTGGCTCGCGGGCCTTCGCGAGGCCGGCGGGCGAAATCGGCGATGAGCCGGCGGGTGACAGACGGGGCGAGCAGCGCGTCGCCGGCAGCCACCACCCGGACGGCGTTGACGAGCTCAGCTGCTGTCGCGTCCTTGAGCAGGAAGCCGCTGGCGCCGGCGCGCAGCGCCTCGTACACGTAGTCGTCGAGGTCGAAGGTCGTCAGCATCAGTACGCGCGGCCGGTAGTCCGGGCTGGCTGCAGTGTTCAGGATCTCGCGAGTGGCCTGCAAGCCGTCCATGACGGGCATCCGGACGTCCATGAGGACGACATCGGGATGCAGGTGCCGCGCCATCCGTACAGCGTCGGCGCCGTCGGCTGCCTGCCCGGCCACCTCGAGGCCCGGCTGGGCGGCGAGCACCGCGGCGAAGCCCTCACGAACCATGGCCTGGTCGTCGGCGATGAGGCACCGCGTGGTCACGACGTGCCCGCCGCGTCGTTGGCCCGCACCGCGCCCGGGTCACCGAGCGGGAGCACGGCGGACACGATGAAGCGACCGTCGGGCGTCGGACCGGCCGACAGCGAGCCGCCCAGGAGCGCCACCCGTTCGCGCATGCCGGTCAGTCCGTGGCCCTTCCCGCGAAGATCCCCGGCCGGGCCGGACGGCAGTTTGTTGGCTACCTGCAGGAGGACGGTCGCGGAGCCATGGTCCACCAGTACGGTCACCGGCGTTCCGGGCGCATGCTGGCCGGCGTTGGACAGCGACTCTTGCACGATCCGGTAGGCGCACACCCCGACGCCAGAGGGCACCTGGTCGAGCGATGCCGGGAGCGACAACTCGACGGTCGCCCCAGCGTGCCGGGCGGCATCGATCAAGGCGGGCAGGTCGGCGAGTTGAGGCTGCGGCGCTGTGGCGGCGGGCTCGTCGCTGCGCAGGACACCGAGCAGCCGCCTCATGTCGGCCAGCGCCTCGCGAGCGACCTCACTCAGTGAGGCGAACTCCGCCCGGACGGGATCGGGCAGGCCGGCCAACCGGTAGGGCGCGGTCTCAGCGCGAACCGCTACCAGCGACATGTGGTGGGCGACGACGTCATGCAGTTCGCGGGCTATCCGGGTGCGCTCTTCGAGCACCGCCCGCTGCTCGCGCTCGGTCTCGGTCTGCTCTGCCTGGGCGGTCAGCGCCCGCTGCGCGCGAAGCCGCGCGCCGATGCTGTCGACAGCGATCGCGACGACGGCGAAGACGATAGTGGCGCTGACGGGTCCCTTGAGGTTGGGTATGTCAGCGACGAGCCACACCAGCCACGGGGTGACTGTCAGCGCCCACATCCACCAGAGCTCCTGTCGTGGCTGGCACAGTCCGGCCAGACAGAAAACCACGAGTGTCGCGACTATCTGAGGTCCGCCCCAGGGCCACCCGCCCCACCACGCGGTCGGTACGAGAGGCACGAGCAACAGCCCGACCCATGCGATCCGCCAGGCCAGCATCGGGCTCCGGGGGGCCAGCAGCAGCGGGGCTACCACGGCACCGGCCAGCACCTGTCGTGGCAGGCCCGCCCATTGCGGGCCGTGTATGCCGGCTATGTGCACGCTGGCGACGTTGCCGATGCCGAGGACTACCGCTGCCAGACTGATCACGCCGGACAGGGTGCGCCGTTCCGCGCGTGCGAGGCGTGCCCACGGCGGGGCCGGGTCCCGGCCAGCCAGCACCGTGGCCAGGCCATGCCAAGAGCGACGTGCAACGGCGGCCGCAGCGCGGCCATCAGACCGCAGCCGCGCGATGTCAGGCACCCATGTCACGCCACTCAGCGTAGGTCGCCGGCGCCGTTTTCTCGTCACTCCCGCGATGTCATACCGGGGTATGAGGACCTTCTCTCACCAGGCCGGGCTACCTGCCCGGTATGACAGCACATTCGGCTCCGTGGTGTGACGACCAGGCCCGGGCACCCTGGGCAGGCTGGCGTCGCGGTGCTCACCCTGAGACGCCGCGTTCGGGAGGCAAAACATGAACGTCCAGGTCAGTGGTCTGACCCGGCGGTTCGGCCGGGCCGTGGCGGTGGCCGGAGTGGAACTGGAGATCGGGGTCGGAGTGTTCGGCCTACTCGGTCCGAACGGCGCCGGCAAGACCTCGCTGCTGCGAATGATGGCCACGGCGGTGCCACCGTCCTCGGGCACGTTGCGGCTGCTCGACCGAGACCCGCTCGTGCACGGCCAGCGGCGGGAGATCCGCCGTCGGATCGGATACCTGCCGCAGACCCCCGGCTACTACCCGGGGTTCACCGTCACCGAGTTCGTTGAGTACTTCGCGCTGCTGAAGGAGATGCCGGCGGGGCGCGTGCACGACGCGGTAGCGACGGCCGTCGAGCGCGTCGGGCTCGCGGACCGGGCTCGCGCGCGGCTGCGCACGCTGTCCGGTGGAATGCTCCGCCGGGCGACCATTGCGCAGGCCATCGTTAATGAGCCGGAGCTGCTGCTGCTCGACGAACCGACCGCCGGCCTTGATCCGGAGCAGCGGGTGGCATTCCGGGCGCTGCTGCGGGAGCTCGGACAGCGGGCCACCGTCGTGGTGAGCACGCACCTGGTCGAGGATGTCGGCGCCGCATGCGGTCAGGTCGCGCTGATGGACAAAGGCCGGATCATCTTTCACGGCACACCCGGCGAGCTGATTGCACGCGGCGCGGGCCACGACACCGGCGATGCTCCGCTCGAGCGCGGGTACACCGCTGTCCTGTCGGCGGTGCGGTCATGACCGCGGCGAGTGCTCCAGTCCTGACCAGGCCGGTGCGGGCGCCGCGCCGTCCGGTGCTCGCTGGCGGACGGTTGCTCTGGCTGGAATTGCGGCACAACGCGATGCTCTGGCTGCTGCCAATTACCCTCGCGGTGTTCTGGTTCGTGACCTACCGCACGAGGATGACCACGGCGCCGCTGTGGTACGCGCGCGCGACCGATCTGCAATCCGGCATCGTTCCAGACTTCATCGTGCCGGTCGTCGGCGCTGGCGCGTGGATGGGCTCGCGGGAGGCTCGCCGCCACGTGACCGACCTGATGACGACGACCGCCCGTCTCCGATGCGTCCGGCTGTTCGCTACCTGGGCCGCCACCGCGATCTGGGCGCTCGTTGGCTGCGGAGTATGCGTGGCGGTCGTGTATGGCGTCACCGCGCACCAGGTGAGCTGGGGCGGGCCGCTCTGGTGGCCAGTCGTGGTCGCTGCCGCGAGTGTCGTGGCATTCAGCGCGCTCGGGTTCACCGCGGGAGTTCTCCTCCCCGGTCGGCTGACTGCGCCGCTGGTCGCGGTCGGATCGTGGTTCGTGCTCGTGCTCGGCACGGAACTCATCAGGGGCAGCCAGTCGTACTGGAATATCTTGCCGGTGGTCAGCGGTCCGTGGGACAACGGCCAGGACCCAGGGGTGGCAATCTTCTACCCGTTCGTTCCTGACCTGTCCATCGCGCAGATCATGTTCCTGGCCGGCCTCACGGTAGCCTTGCTCGCCGCGCTGGCGGTGCCGGGCAGCGGCCGGGTCGCGCGCTCGGTTGCCGCCTCGATCGCTGCAGCCGGGATGGCGGCCGCCTGTACGTCTGTCGTGCTGACCGGGGCCGGCACAATGGACGCGCACGGCATGATCGCGATTCCCGCGCTGCACGATGCAGCCAGCGACCGGCCGATCCGGTTCACGCCGGTCTGCAGCAGCACGGCGATCCCCGTCTGCCTGAATCCTGCATATGGCCGCTACCTGCCAGCCGTGACGGCAGCGCTCGCGCCGATGCTGGGCGAGATCACCGGACTGCCCGGCGCACCGGTCCGGGTCAGCCAGGCCGCGGCTACCGAACAGCAGGAGGCAGGCAACGCCGTGATCATCGGCCTGACCGGCCCGCAGATGCTCGCCGGGGAGTACCGAATGCTGCTCCCTGTCCCTGGCGGTCAGTTGAATGGGCCGTATTTTACGACCAGTCAGCTGGTTGGCCAGGTCAGGGACAGCATCGGACCAGCGGTCGTGGCGAGCTTCGTCGGCGCCGGTTCCGGGGCCTCCGCAGCGCAGCAGGCGGTCGCGGCCGCGCTGTCGTGGGACGCAGGCATGCCGGTCGTGACTGATGAAACCGGGCAAGCCCCGCCATGCAGCGGAACCCGCTGCGGCTCGGGAACCGCGAGCAGCCTGCAACGTGGTTCCCCGGGGGATGCGGCGGCTCGCCGATTCGCGGCGCTGCCGCTCAGTGTCCGGCGCGCCTGGCTCGCGCAGCACCTGACGGCTCTGCGGTCGGGCCGGATCACACTGGAGCAGCTGCCATGAGCGCCGAGAGAGTTGCGGAAGCGCGGCCAGCGCTCGCCAGCGTCAGCCGGCCAGCGTGGGCGCCAGGGCTGCGCCTGGTGTGGCTGTTCGCCATAAGCCGCCGGGTTCCGGCGGCCCTGGGCGCGCTAGCCGCCTGCGCGGTCGGGCTGCGGATCGCGCTCATCGGGCACTGGAACGCCTCCGGCGCGCTGCTACTGCCGCTGATCATCGAGGCTGGGGCAGTGTGCGTCGTCTCAGTCTCCACTGCGAGCCCGCTCGGCGAGCCAGAGCGCGTGGCCGGGCGGTGGCTGCCGTGGCTGCGGCTGGGCGGGGCCTTGGCGATGACGGCTATCGCGGTCGGTGCCCTGGCCGCCGGAGCGCTCGGCGGGCATCTCTCTGGCGGCACCCTCGACGTGCTCCGCAACGTGGCCGGTGTGACTGGCATCGGCTTTCTGTGTGCGGCCTTCCTGGGTGCCGGCTTGGCCTGGACGGGCCCGACGGCGTACCTGATCGCGGGCGTCTACGGGCTGTACACGCCGTGGCACTCCTCGGCCGTCACCACACCCTGGCTGTGGCCGGGGCGGCCGCCGCACGACCTGGGCGCGGCGATCTGTGCAGGGCTGGTCTTCGCCTGCGGGCTTGCCGTGTTCGCCTTGCGCGGTGCCCGCGACCAGGTGGGCGAGTGAGCACGGTGGTGATATTGGCTTGCACCGGACAGCCCGCCTAGCCAGGCTGGTTGTCCATGCAGGCCGTGAGGAAGCTGACGAGCGACGACTGGATGGAACTACGCGACGCGCGCCTCGCCGCCCTGGCTGAGGCGCCGTACGCGTTCTCCTCGACCCTGGCCAGGGAGCAGGAGTTCGCCGAGAGCACCTGGCGGGAGCGCGCCGGGTCCGGCCGGACGTTTGCCGCCTGGGACGGCGACACCATCGTCGGCCTGGCGACGGGCCTGCCCGAAGCCGGGCAGTGGCATCTGGTCGGCATGTGGGTGTCACCGAAGGTGCGTGGCTCCGGCGTCGCCGACCAGCTCGTGGCCGCCGTGTGCGAGCTGGCGCGCCAAGCCGGCTTCACGTCTGTCACGCTCTGGGTGACCGAAGTCAACGGCCGGGCGCGCGCGTTCTACCGGCGGCTCGGGTTCGCGCCGACCGGAGGCCGCCAGCCAGTCAGGCCGGACGAGCCGGACAACTGGGAAGAGGAACTCGCGCTCCGCATCGCCTGACGAGATCGGGCCGCCGCTGCGGACGTCACGACGCGACCGCGGGCTGCGCGAGAACGCGGTCCAGCACGCTCTGGTCACCGGTGAACTCCAGGCCCAGCTCCGCGGCCAGGCTCGTGCTGAGCTTGCCGGCGAACAGGGCGAGGATTAGTCGTGCCTCGCCGGTCAGGACGAGATCGGGCGCATCAGCAGTGCCCAGCCTGGTGCGAATCGCGCCGCTGGAAATCTCGATGACCGCCGGACTGTCGGCGGCGCGTAGCTCGATCGAGGCGGGCGGACCATCGGGGTCGCGGTCACGCAGGAAAAACCGGGCAGGGAACGCGAACCAGTGGCCGCGAAACTGGTCGCCGTCGGCGGGCTTGCTCATGTAGCGGACACCCCAGCGGCCGATGGCGTCGAGGACCGGCAGTAGTTCCGCGCCCGTCTCGGTGAGGTGGAAGAGCGTCGTAGCGACGGGCGGGGGTGCGTCCTCGCGCTGGATGAGGCCCGCAGACTCGAGCTCCCGGATCCGATCGGAGAGCAGGTTGGTGGCGATGCCCGGCAATCCATCCCTGAGGTCGGTGTACCGGCACCCGCCGCGGATTGCAAGCTCCCGGACGATCAGCAGCGTCCATCTGTCACCCACGACATCGAGAGCCTTGGCGATCGAGCAGTACTCACCGTAACTCCGCATACCCAGAGGCTACTGACGATCGAGTTGAATTCCAAGTTAAATAGCTTGACTTTTTAAACTTCTCACTAGAACATCTCAACTATGAAGTCGAAGCCCATGATCCTTGTTGCCCTGTTGCTCGCGGCGTTCCTGGTCAACCTCGACACGACCCTGGTAAATGTCGCGCTGCCGGACCTGGTGCGCGAGTTGCACGCGACCACTACTCAGCTGCAGTGGGTGGTTGACTCCTTCAGCCTCGTCTTCGCCGCGCTGCTGCTCACCTTCGGGAGTCTGTCTGACCGGTTTGGTCGCAAAGGCATGCTGCTGGCCGGCATGACGGTCTTCGGCGCCGCCAGCCTGATCGGCGGTTTCACCACAAGTCCGGCCCAGCTGATATCCGCCCGGTCAGTCATGGGCCTCGGCGCTGCCATGACGTTCCCGGCGACACTCTCGCTGATCTCGAACGTGTTCACCGAGCGCGGCGAACGAGCGCGAGCCATCGGCCTGTGGGGTGCCGTCGCCGGCGTGGCCATCGCGATGGGTCCAATCGTCGGTGGCTGGCTGTTGGAGCACTTCAGCTGGGCCAGCATCTTCACCGCCATGGCGCCGGTTGCGGCGGTCGCGGTGATCCTGGTGGCGTTGGTGGTTCCGACGTCGAAGGACCACGAGGCGGCCGCGCCCGACCTCCCCGGCCTGGTGCTCTCGGCCGCAACCATGGCACTGCTGGTCTTCACGATCATCGAGGCGCCGACCTACGGGTGGGGGACCGCGCGAAGCCTCGCGGGCTTCGCCGTCTCCGCCGTCCTGCTCGCTGCGTTCATCCTGCGCGAGCGGGCTGCCGCGCATCCGATGCTCGATGTACGGCTGTTCCGGAACATGCGGTTCAGCGCGGCGAGCGGCGCGGTGACGGTGTCGTTCTTCACCCTGTTCGGCTTCATCTTCCTGATCACGCAGTATTTCCAATTCGTCCGCAGCTACGGGCCGCTGTCCACGGGCGTGCATCTGCTGCCGGTTGCCCTCTCGGTGGGGCTGGGCTCGGTAGCCGGGACTCAGCTTGCCGTCCGGGTCGGCACGAAGGTGATCGTCACCGCCGGGCTTGTCGCGATGGCGGTGTTCTACGGCTGGGTCGCGGCGACGGTGAGCGCCGGCCTCAGCTACGGCATCATCGCGGCACAGATGGTCCTCTACGGGCTCGGCATGGGCCTGACCTCGGCGCCGGCGACCGAGTCCATCATGGGCGCGATCTCGCGGCGCAAGGCCGGCGTCGGCTCAGCCGTGAACGATTCCACCAGGCTCGTCGGCGGCACGCTCGGCGTGGCGGTGATCGGGAGCGTCTACGCGTCGGTTTACGCGGCGCGGCTCACTGCGACGATGCCGGCCGGTGTGCCCGGCCGGGTGGCCGCGATCGCACACCAATCGGTTGGCGCCGCCTACGCGGCGGCCGGCAAGATCGCCGTCCTCGGACACCCCACCCTCGGCCACTCGCTGCAGCACGCGGCCACGAACGCATTTCTTCGCGGCCTCACGGTGGGCTCACTTGTCGCAGGGGGTATCGCGGTAGTTGGGGCGGTGCTGGCCGTCCTGTTCCTGCCCGCGCAACCCGCCGCAGCGAGCCCAGCGACTGACGAGATCGAGCAGGCCGGAAAGCTGAGGGAGGCCGAGATCGAGCCGCATCCCGCCCGGTGACTCCGGTCGCGAATCACAACACAACGGACAAGGGAGGCAGGGCAATGTCACCGCAGATCGTCAGGGACCGCAACGCGGAGGCGCTGAAGGAAGCGGCTAGCTGGCCTGGCGCGGACCGGGCGACGCTGGTCGTGCTCGCGACCGTGCTGGCCGCGACAGGCGCCGATCAGGAGGGAGCGGAGTACTTCGAGACGCTAGCTGCCAGCCAGCCGGACCAGGTGCTGCCGCAGGCGCTGGCTGGCTACTTCCAGGTCCGAGCTGGCGAGGACACACCGTCCGGAATCGCCAAGCTGGACGACGCCGCAAGCCGGGATCTGGGACCGTCCCAGTACTACCGCGGACTCGCCCTTGCTGAGCTGCCGGCTTCGGCCGGGCATGCTGAGCAGGCGATCGCTGACCTGGAGTTCGTGCTGGCGGTCCGTGACCAGTTCCCGAGCAATATGATCCGAGCCGCCTACCACGGGCTTGCCACGGCGTATGCGGCTGCGGGCAGGGACGAGATGGCTGCTGAGGCGGCCCAGGCCTCAGGCTTGTCCTCGGCCCCCGCGCAGACCAGGCTGGAGTTCGGCAGCGGCTGGATGAGCGCGGCCGAGGGCTTCCACATGGCCACTCCCCGGATTACCGAGGTCTCACCAGGGATTCAGGTCGCGCAGTCCTACGACTTTGGCGACTTCGCGTTCGTCCGCACCGACGCAGGCGTGGTGGCGATCGACGCCGGAACGGCTCCGCACCGGGTCCGGGCGGCGCTGGCTGCCGCCGGCATCGATGCAGGCGACATCAGCCATGTGATCCTGACGCATGCCCACTTCGATCACGCCGGCGGCATCAGCGCGCTAACCGGCCCGGCGACCACCGTGATCGCCCAGGCTGGCTTCCCCGCCGAACTGCAGCGACAGCACGGCAACGCGTTCCCGTTCCGCTCTTTCACTGGCGAGGGAGCCGGGTTCGGCGACGGTCACGCTGACGGCAAGCCGGCGGAAATAGCGGTTGACCAGCTGATCGCCGAGCGCACGTCGCTATCGATCGGAGGCACGGAGTTCGTCTTGTACCCGGCGAAGGGCGGCGAGACCAGCGACGCTCTCATGGTGTACCTTCCCGCGAGCGGCGTCCTCTTCGCCGGCGACGTGATGATGCCCTACCTGGGCGCGCCGTTTTTCGCCGAGGGATCACCCGCCGGAATGCTCGACGTGCTGGCGCTGATCGCCGAGATAGCGCCGCGCGAGCTGGTGCACGGCCACGTCGTGCTGACCGAGGTATTCACCACCGAGACGATCCCTGGCCTGGTGAGGGCGCTCACCGAACTGCGGGACGAATCGCTCGCGCGCATCCGCCGCGGGCAGACCCTGACCCAAGTGCTGGACGTCAATCTGCTGCCGGAGTCGCTGCGCGAGCACCCGGTCGCAGTCGCGCCGTTCCTGGTCATCAGGGACCACTTCGTGCAGCGGCTCTACCAGCAGCACTCCGGCTACTGGCAGCCGGACGGATCGGGTCTCGAGCCGGTCAGCGAGGCGGAGCGAGCCGCGGCGCTTGACCTGCTGGCAGAGGGCAAGCCCGAGCGGTTCGCCGACGCGGCACGGGTCCTGATCGAGCAGCGCGACGCAGCGCTCGCACTCGAGATTGCCACCGCCGGCCTCACCCGACATCCGCAGAACGCCGACCTTTCGCGGCTCCGCCGCGAGGCCCTGTATCGGCTGATGGAGCGGCATCAGCTCCAGGACCCGTTCCGGTTCCTCATCTACGGTGAGCTGGCCGGCGTCGAGCTCGGCCCGGTCGCCTCAGCCTGACAGTCCGCGTCTTCTAGGACTCGAGCCACAGCCTGTACACGATGAACAGGGGCACTCCCACGACGGGGCCGAGCTCGTCGGGGAACAACCGCAGTGCCTCCGCCGACGGCTGTGGCTCGGCGACCCGGTCCACCCTGAATCCGGCGTCGGCGAATGCGCCAAAGACAGTCGCAAGCGGCCTGCGCCAGAAGTGCTGCGTCACCTCAACGTCGGCCTTGCGCCAGGTATCGGATACCAGCTCGGTGTCGAAGTAGCCGCCGCGTCGTTGAGTGCTCGCTGACCCGAACGGATGGTCAAGAGAGATGACGGCCCAGCCGCCAGGCCTCAGGGCCGAGGCGAACGACCGCAGGGGAACGCTCCAGTCTGCGATGTAGTGCAGTGCGAGGGAGCAGGTGATGCCATCGAACGATCTGGGTTCCAGCGGCAGTGGCTTGGAGAGGTCGGCGACCATGAACCGGCCGCGCCCGCCGCAGCGATGCTCAGCTTCCTCGATCATCCGGGGGCTGACATCGATGGCGACGACATCGGCACCCTGTTCCAGCAGCCACTGTGCCTGCGCCCCGGATCCGCAGCCCGCATCGAGCACTGTGGCACCGCGCACGTTGCTCGGTACCAGTGCCCTCAGAGCGGGGCGCTCGAGGAATCCGTTCCATGGCCCTTCGTCGGTGGTAGCTGACCAGACCTCCGCGAGCCGGTCGTATGCCTCGCGAGTGAGCAGTGTGTGCTCGGCTTGGTTATCTGGCGTTTCGATGGTCATTGGCAGAGCCTAGCGACGGCAGCAATGCAGGAATAGCACGGCCAACTGGTGGTCCTGACATGCGCCGTCAACGGTGGTACTTGTTGTGCATGGACGTGAGCGCCGCTGCTGCCAGGGTCCGGTTAGAGTTGCGCAACGCCGGCTTCCAGGAGTTCGAGCCAGGGCGGCGAGGCTTTCTCGCCGAGGGCGATCCCAACGGCGGCTGGGTCGCCGTCAGGTGTCATCCGGGTTTTCCGTGGGCGAGAAAGAAGCGCGACCGAGACTTGCAGAGCTACCGCGCCATTCTCGCTGCGGCCGGCTTCACGGTCACGGATTCTCGCTGGATGTCGGGGTCGTTGCGAGTAACGCTTCCGCCGGAGACGGGAGACTTCTGACCGCGTCGTGTCTCACAGCGCACAACAATGGGCGCGATGTCGAGCGCAGCGGGCCAGCCATCGCACGCCGCGCCCGCCGACTTCGAGCCGCCGCACGCATAAGCGATTTCGCCCCGGACCGACGACGGTTAAACGCCGATGGCCGCGCCGAGAGCCCCGAGCGCATCGCTCAGGGCCGTTGCCGCCTGACCAGTGACTTGTCCTTGTGAGCGGTGCTGGTCAAAGACCTGGACAAGCTGTAGGTACTGCTGCTGGACCTTCTGGACGTCCTGGCCGGCCGAGCCGAATAGGAGCTTCTGTAGATGGTTGTAAAGATCCTCGGCGGCCTGCGGCGCGATCTCGCCGTTAGCGACCCCAGCTTCCAGCTGGCCCACGAACGTCGACGCGGCTGCCGCAGTCGCAGGTAGCGCAAGGGCGCCCTGTGACGGCTGCGGACTGTCCGAGGGTGAGGTCGCTGCCGGAAGCGCGGGAGGTGCCGTGTGACCGGTCCCGCCGCTGACCAGTAGTACTACGGCCAGGGCTGCCAGCACCGCGGCGAGCGCGGCAGCGAGCCCCATCTCGGTCTTGGTCGGCGAACGGCGCCGACCGCGGCTTTGTGCCGGGCGGAGGTCGTCATCGACGCCGGTGAGAAGAACTGTTGTCGCGTCAGGATTCAGGGCCGCGAGCAGGCCGGCTCTGGCTGCGGCGGCGCTGGGAGGGCGGGCGGCGGGGTCTTTGGCCAGCAGCTGGGCGGTAATCGAGTCGAGCCGCCTGGGCACGGCTGGCCGTCGCCCCGACGCACGGCCTGGATCGTCATGCACGTGCCGGTATGCCAGGCCGGCCGCCGAGTCAGCGGCGAATGGCGCCGTGCCCGTCAGCATCTCGAAGAGCACGCAACCGAGCGAATACAAATCTGATGGCGGGCCCGCCGCGCGACCCGACGCCTGCTCCGGCGACAGGTAAGCCGCTGTGCCCAGCACCCCCGCTGTCAGAGTCCCGCCTGCCACCCCTTCGGCGCGTGCGATGCCGAAGTCCAGCACCTTGATGTCGCTGCCGGACAGCACGATGTTGGCGGGCTTGATGTCGCGGTGTACCAGCCCGGCCGCATGAGCCGCCTCGAGTGCTTCACAGATCGCTACTGCTATCCGGACCGCCTCATCGATCGGCAGGATCCGTTGCTTGTCCAGTACCTGTCGCAAGGTAGGGCCAGCCACTAGCTCCATGACGATGAACGCCACGCCATCGTCGACACCACTGTCAAACACCGTGACTGACCTGGGATGACTGAGTCGCGCAGCATGCCGGGCCTCGCGTTCAAACCGGGCCAGGAACCCACCGTCGGCCGCATACTGCGGGCTCAGCACCTTGACGGCCACGTCGCGGCCGAGCACGTTGTCGGTAGCACGCCACACCGTGGCCATGCCGCCGGTACCCAGCACCTCCGTGAGCACATACCGGCCCGCGAGAACCTGCGTCCTCATCACCGCCATAGCGATATTTCTACACGGGTCGATCGGCCATGACAGTCGGCTCGACGATCCCGCCGGCGTCCGCCGGACCTGCGCGAGAGTCGGCGGAGGGGCAGAGCACTTGACTATGGCCAGTCGTGCTCAACGTAGTTCTCAAGTTGCGCTGAGTAGCCACAGCCGGGGTAGAAGCGCTTTACCATTTGTCGCGTAGCGATGTGATCGCTCTCGGTAAACAGAACGGGAGGCGGCAATGCGACAACCCGGCGAGCCTGGCAGGCCCGGCACCGGGGAACCGGTCATCCCTGACTCAGATGAACTCGAAACGTTGCCCGACCTGCTCGGTCCCGAACTGCCGCGCCTGTTCGACTACTGCCGGGCGCTGTTAGGGCGAGACGGCGAGGCCGCCCGGACCGCGCGATCTGTTCTGGGCACGGCGCACGAACCATTGCCCGATCGGGACCGGAATCGCGCCTGGCTGTTTGCTATGGCCCGCAGGCAGGCCTCGGACTTGCGGCCGTCCGCCAGTGGCGTGCTCTCCTACCTACCCCTGGCACTGGACGCCGCGTCGAGCCAGCAGGCAGATAACGGTGTCCTGCGGGCGTTCGGCACACTCTCCGACGGCGACCGGGAGATTGTCGACCTGGTCTACCGGCACGGCATCCGGCCAGCCGACCTCGCCACGGTGCTTGCAGTCCCTGCCGAGGAGGCCTACCGCCGCCTGGTCGACGCCGAAGAAGAACTCATCAGCCTGGCAGCGGGACCAGAAGGACGGCGCGGGGCCGACCTGGACGCCATCGCGGCCCTGCCATTCGCCGACCTGCCCGAAGCGGAGGAAGAGCCCCCGCAGGAACCCCAGCCCCGGCACCAGCTTGACCGCGCAGTGCTCTGGCGAGCGATCGCCAGCAGCGTCCAAGCGATGAAGCGCGAGATTTCCGCGGCGAGCACAAGGCAGCGCCGGGTGCGGATCGCGGCGGCGGCGGTGATCCCCGTCGTGGCGATCGTCTGGGCGCTCGTGTCTATCGTCGCACCGGGCCACCCCACCGCCTCCCACGGCGCTGCCGCGATGCCACGCAGCAGCTCGGGCACGGTGGGTCTGCCGGCCGATACGCCGAGCCAACCACAACCCACACACAGCTCGGTGCCAGGCCATCCGGGTTACCGGGGAGTGCCAGTCGCCTCGCCTGTCCCGGCCTCGGCGCCCACGCCCAGGCTCGCGGTCACGGTTAAGCCCGTGCCGTGCCCGCCGGGCATCAAGGCCAACCTCCGCTGGCACTACACCGCCAACAACAGTCCCGGCGGGTGGAGCGGCCCCGCCGGCCACGCCTGCCCAGGCAGCTTCACCACTGGACCGCAGGCCATGGGCAACCTGCAAGTCACTCCCGGCACCACGCTGCAGGCCGGGTATGACGTCAGCGTGCCCGGCAACAAGAACTCGCTGACCCTGACCGTCTCGGCCGCCTCGGTCACGTTCACGGTCAGCTGCGTATCGAAGGCGGTCCCCTCGGCCCCCACATTGAGGGTGCTGCTCCAGACCCGGACGTACCAGATCACCAACGACCAGTGGTTCCCCAGCGGAGACCAGACCAGCCCGCTGGTGTACCAGGGCTCGGTTTCCGTCCCGGCCCTTTGCGGCCCCGGCGGCGTAATCAGCCTCGCCAAGGGAGGGACCTTCACCGCTACCCTCGGCTGATCCCTGATGACCACGTGGAGGGACCGCCGGCGGCGTCGGTGTCCCGGCTGCCTAAGCCGGGCGTCACCTGCGGACGGCAGCCACGAGCGCAGGACCGATCTGCGGGTGGTCGAAGCTGAACCCGGCCTGCAATAGCCGGGACGGCAGGACCCGGCTGGAGCCGAGCAGCTCGCCCGACAGCTCGCCGAGCGCAAGCCGCACTGCAGAGCCGGGCACCGAGAGCACCGCCGGCCGCCGGACGGCTGCAGCGAGCGCGCGGGTGAACTCGGCGTTGGTGACCGCGACCGGTGCAGTCAGGTTGACCGGCCCGCTGATATCCGGCCGGTCAAGCAGGAAGCGCACCGCACGGAGGTGATCGGCAATGCTGATCCAGCTGAGGTATTGCGCTCCGGTGCCGATCCGGGCGCCCAGGCCAAGCCGGAAGGCCGGCAGCAGCGGACGGAGCATCCCGCCGCGCCGCGACAGCACCATGCCCGACCGCAGGCACACGACGCGGACCCCGGCTTGCGCCGCTGGCTGAGCAGCCGCCTCCCAGTCGCGCACGAGGGTTGCGACGAAGCCAAGGCCATTGGGCGCTGACTCGTCCACGGCACCCGCACCGGTGTCGCCGTACCAGCCGATCGCCGAGGCCGCCAGCAGCACCTTCGGCGGCTCGGCGGCCGCCAGCATGGCGCGCACCAGGGCGCTGGTGCTGCCGATCCTGCTGGAGCGCAGCAGCCGCTTGCGGGCCGGAGTCCACCGCCCGCCCGCTAGCGAGGCTCCGGACAGGTGCACGACGGCGTCGAGTCCGTTCAGCGCAGACGGGCTGATACCGCCGTCGCTGGCAGTCGGGTCCCAGCGAAGCTCTGAGTCGCTAGCCGGCGGCCTGCGGACCAGTCGTATGACGTCCGCATCGCCGCCGCGCAGGCTTTCCGCCAGGGCGGTGCCGATGAAGCCGGTCGAACCGGTGATCGCGACCCGTAGCGCTGTGTCCTGGTTAGAGGCCAAGCTCGGCCTCGAACGCGCCTTCCTCCAGCCGCTCCTTAATCGTGAGCAGGAACCGGGCGGCGTCAGCGCCATCCACGAGTCGGTGGTCATAGGTGAGGGCCAGGTAGATCATGGATCGCACCGTGATGACCTCGCCGAGCGTCGGGTCCTCGACGACGACGGCGCGCTTGACCACCGACCCGGTGCCGAGGATGCCCACCTGCGGCTGGTTGATGATCGGGGTGTCGAAAAGCGCGCCACGGCTGCCGGTGTTGGTGAGCGTGAAAGTACCGCCGGCTAGGTCGTCGGGACTGACGTGGCCAGCGCGGGTGCGCCCGGCCAGGTCGGCGATCTTGCGGGCCAGACCACCGATGTTGAGGTCGCCCGCGTTCCTGATGACCGGGACCATGAGGCCGCGCTCAGTGTCCACGGCGATGCCGAGGTGCTCCGCGTCGTGATAGGTCACCTGGCCCGACGCCGTATCGATGACCGCGTTCAGCTTGGGGTGCTCCTTCAGCGCCTCGACAGTTGCCAGCGCGAAGAACGGCAGGAATGACAGCTTCACGCCCTCGCGGGCCTCGAAGGCGGCCTTGGCCCGGTCCCGGAGCCTGGCGATCGCGGTGACGTCGGCCTCGACCACAGTCGTGAGCTGAGCCGAGGTCTGCAGCGATTCGATCATCCGCTGGGCGATGACCTGCCGCGCCCGCGACATCCGCTCCGTGGTTCCGCGCAGGCTCGAGGGCACGATCGCTGGCCGGGTCCTGGGCTGCTGTGCGGCCGGCGCTGACGGCGCGGGGGCCGGTGCAGGCTGTGCAGCACCAGGCGGTGCGGCACCAGGCGGTGCAGCAACAGGCGGTGCCGGAGGCGGCGCGAACTGCGGTGCGGCGGGCGCTGCCGGAGCAGGAGCTCCGCGTTGCCGGGCGGAGGCCTCGAGCACATCCTGCTTACGTATCCGCCCGCCGACACCGGTGCCGGTGACATCCGCCAGGTCGATGCCGTGCTCAGCGGCCAGCTTGCGGACCAGCGGGGTCACGTACGGTGCTTCCCCTGCTTCGCCGGCCTGGCCGTTGCCCGAGTCGTAGTCGTCGGGCGGGTAGGCCGCGGGCTGGTAAGCCGGCGGAGGTGCGGCAGGCGCTGGCGCGGCTGCTGCCGGGGCAGGCTCAGGCGGCGTGACTGGCTCGGGGGGAACGGACGGCTGAGCAGGGGGCTGGTAGCTGGGCGCTGGCTGCTCGTAGCCCGGCTGCTCGTAGCTCGGCGGCTGGTAGCTCGGGGCTGGCGGTTCGTAGCTGGCCGCCGGCTGATACGGCTCGGGCGCCGGCTCTTCGGCTGCCGCGGGAGCGGCGGCTGGCGGCGGAGCGGCGGCTGGCGGGGGAGCGGCGGCCTCCTGAGCGGCCGGCGCCGCAGCCGCCGCGCCTGCCGAGCCGTCCTCGTCGATGACGGCGAGTTCGGCACCGACGGCTACGGTCTCGTCTTCGGCGACAGTGATGCCGCGCAGGATGCCCGACACCGGGGACGGGATCTCAGTGTCGACCTTGTCGGTCGAGACCTCGAGCAGCGGCTCATCAGCGTCGACGTGCTCGCCCGCCTGCTTGAGCCAGCGGGTGACTGTGCCCTCGGTGACGCTCTCCCCAAGCTGGGGCATCGATACGGTGACCGACATGGCTTCGGCTGGCTCCTTCGTAATGTGCTTTCGACTGTAGCGCCCTGCTCAGCGACTCAGCCGTGGTTGTGTAGTGGCTTTCCGGCCAGCGCGAGGAAGGCCTCGCCGACGGCCTCGGACTGGGTCGGGTGCGGATGGATGAGCTGGGCGACGTCCGCGGGCGTCGCCTCCCAGTTCACGATCAGCTGAGCCTCGGAGATAAGGTCACCCGCCCGGGCACCGACGACGTGCACCCCGAGGGTGCGCCCGCCTGCCGCGGCCCCGGCGGATCCCCCTGCAGCCCCCTCCACAAGCACCTTCACCGCGCCAGCGGTCTGCAGAATCTGGCTCTTACCGTTGCCGGCGAGGCCGTAGGTGAACTCGGTGACCTCGATCCCGCGGGCAGCGGCCTGCGCGGAGGTGATCCCGACGGAGGCAACCTCCGGACTGGAATAGGTGATCCGCGGCACGCCGTCGTAGTCGACCGGCGCCGGATTCAGTCCGCCCAGCCGCTCGGCGACCATGAAGCCCTCGGCGAAGCCCACGTGCGCGAGCTGCAGGCCGGGCCGCAGGTCGCCGATCGCGGAGATGGTGGGCACGTTCGTCCGGCAGTACTCGTCCACCAGGACGAACCCGCGGTCCATCGCGACGCCGGCCTCTTCGTAGCCGAGACCAGCTGACACCGGGCCGCGGCCCACGGCCACGAGCAGCAACTCGGCGGCCACCGTCGAGCCGTCGCTGAGCAGGATCGTCAAGCCGTCGCCGTTGTCCTTGACGCTCTCGAACCGCACGCCGGTCTTGAACGCGATGCCGCGGCGCCGGAAGGCGCGCTCCAGCAGCTTCGAGCTCGACTCCTCCTCGGTCGGTAGCAGATGCGGCAGCATCTCGACGATCGTGACGTTAGCGCCGAACGACTTCCAGACGCTCGCGAACTCCACGCCGATGACGCCGCCGCCGAGCACGACTACCGATGAGGGCACGTAATCGAGCTGCAGGGCGTGCTCACTGGTGATGATGCGCCGGCCGTCGATCTCCAGGCCGGGCAGCGTCCGGGTGTCGGAGCCGGTGGCCAGTACCACGTGCTCGCCCGTGAGGACCCGGTCGCCAACTTGCACTGAGGTCGGCGAGACGAGCCTGCCCGTACCCTCGATGACCTCGATCTTGCGGCTGGCGACCAGGCCGGTCAGGCCCTTCCAGAGCCTGGTCACGACCTTGTCCTTGTAGGTGTTGACGCCGGTCATGTCGATACCGTCGAGGCTGGACCGCACGCCGATACCAGGGCCTTCGGCCGCGAGGTCAGCGACCTCGGCGGCGTGCAGCAGCGCCTTGGTCGGAATGCACCCGCGGTGCAGGCAGGTGCCGCCTACCTTGTCCCGCTCGATGAGCGCGACCCGCTTGCCCAGCTCGGCCGCGCGCAGCGCGCATGCATATCCACCGCTGCCCGCGCCGAGGATGACGAGGTCGTAGCTGCCGTCCGTCACGATGTACTCCTTGTCCGCTTGGCGGCGGGGGCCTGGCTGCTTACAGCCGCCCCTCCGCCACATCGGCCGCGACCTGGACGAGCATCCGTACCGCGGCCCCGGTCCCGCCCTTCGGGGTGTACCCGTAGGCCTCGCCCTCGTTGTAGGCGGGTCCGGCAATGTCCACATGTGCCCAGCGCACGCCGTCCGGCACAAATTCCTTCAGGAACAGGCCGCCTACCAGCATGCCGCCATGCCGCTCGGCGGTCACGTTCGCGATGTCGGCGACCGAGGAGTCCAGGCCCTTGCGCAGCTCCTCCGGCAACGGCATCGGCCAGGCCTGCTCGCCTGCCCGCCGGGCGGCGTCCGCGATCGCGGTCGCCACCTCGTCATCGCTGCCCATCACGCCGGCGATCCGCGTCCCGAGCGCGATGAGCTGAGCACCGGTCAGCGTGGCCACGTCGATCAGCAGGTCAGGGGAATCCTGTGCCGACCTGGCCAGCGCGTCAGCCAGCACGAGACGGCCCTCGGCGTCGGTGTTGAGCACCTCCACGGTCTTGCCGCCGAAGATCGTGATCACGTCGGAGGGCCGCTGTGCCTGGCCGCCTGGCATGTTCTCGGCCATGGCCAGGTAGCCGACCACGTTGACCGCGAGTTTCAGCGCGGCGATGGCCTGCATGGCGCCGAGCACCGCGGCGGCGCCGCTCATGTCGGACTTCATCGTCTCCATCGACTTGGGCGGCTTGAGCGACAGACCGCCGGAGTCGAACGTGATGCCCTTGCCGCAGAACACGGCGGTCTTGGTCGCACCGGGATGGGAGTAGGAGAGCCGCACCAGCCGCGGCGGATGGACCGAGCCCTGCCCCACGCCGGTCAGACCGCCGTACCCGCCACCGGCCAGGGCAACGTGGTCGAGGGCCTGGAAGTCAAGCCCGGCGCTGCGAGCCACGCGCTCGGCCTCGGCCGCGAACGTCTCCGGGTACAGCTGGGACGGGCTGGTGTTCACCAGGTCGCGCACGAGCGTCATGGCCTCGGCGAGCTGCTCTGCCCGGCCGGCCGCTGCGCCGACGGAGGACAGCACGGTGACCTCGGGCTCGGTGGGCTGCTGGCCGCCGTTGCGGTACTTGCCGAAGCTGTAGCGGCCGAGCAGCGCGCCGAGCGCCACGGCCTCGGTCTCGGCCTCGTCCCTGGCTGGCAGGGAGACGGTGACCGATGCGGACTTGGCCGCTGCCGCTGCCCGGACGGCCGTGCCTGCCGCGCGGCGCAGCGACTCAAGCCGGCCACGTTCCCCGCCTTTATCGTCGGCTGGCCCGAGGCCCGCTGCGATGATCAGAGGCGCTGCGATCCGCCCCCCGGATGCGATCCTGGTCAGCTCATCCTGTTTGCCGGTGGCGCCGAGGGCGGTGAGGGTGGCGGCAAGCGTGCCGCCGAGCGCTGCATCGATGTCTTCGGACCCAGGGGCCGGAACGGGGCCGTCTGGGGCTTGTGTCACCCCGACGATCACGGTGTCTGTGGCGGCGGCGCTGGCGGCTGCGGTGCTGATTGTCAGGGGAATGGTCACGGAAGTTCAGCCTAGTGCGTCCTGCCGCGTCATCCGGCCCCGGCCCGAGGCGAGGTCAGCGCCTCGGGCCCCGCTGTCACTGTGACGGAGGCCGGTCGCTGCTCGCGCCCTGGCGGCGCGCCTGGGTCCCGCGGCTGACAACCTGGGTCGGCCAGTGCTGCGGCCGAGACGCGGCTGAGCGCGGCGCGGCGCGGTACGCACCATTCTGGGTCGCGGCGATCCGCTGCAGGAGCTCCGCGTCCTCGCGCATTTCTTCGCTACTCGGCGACAGTGCGATGGTCGCCGTCATGATGAAGGCCAGGATGCTAATCCCGATCAGCAGGGGCAGCAGGAAGCCGACCGCGGTGGCGCCGCCGCCCGCCATGTTCATGCCGCCGCCCGCGCCAGCAGGCCACATGTGCAGCGCAGCCATGCCGGTGTAGTGCATGCCGCTGACGGCGACGCCGGCGATGAGGGCGGCGACGAGTGTCGCGCGCAGCCCGGTCAGGTTGGTGGTGAACCAGAGCGCAACCGTGCAGGCGACGACGGCGATGATCACCGACAGGATGAACAGCGTCGGGCTGAAGGTCATCCGGCCGGTCAGCCGCACGGCGGCCATGCCGGTGTAGTGCATGGTCGCCACGCCGAGCCCCATGAACGTGCCGGCCAGCACCAATGTGGCCCAGTTCTGCCTGCCGAAGCCGACGATGAGCAGGCCGATGCCGGTCACCACCACGGCGATCAGCATGCTGGCGATCGTGACGAGCACGTTGTAGTGGATGATCTGGCCAGGGACCGTGTAGCCGAGCATCGCGATGAAGTGCATCACCCAGATGCCGGTCGTGCCGATGGACAGTGCCCCGAGCAGCAGCCAGCGGAGCCGTTCCCGGCCGGTCGTCGCCATGGCCCTCGCGGTGCAGCGCAGTCCGAGGAACGCGCCGAGGCACGACATGAGGTACGCGAGGACCGGGGTCACGAGCCCGTAAGAGAAATTATGAGCAGTCAGCATGGCCTATACCTGTACGAAAATGGCATTCGAAGGAAGGCTACTGCCCGTGCGTCCCTCCCGTCCGGAAGTTAACCGGAGTGCGGCCTTTCTTTGCTTACTTCCCTGCTGCGCGTAACGGGCGGTGGCCGGCCTTAACAAGGCCAGCCTCATAGGCATACACGACGGCCTGCACTCGATCCCTGAGGCAGAGCTTGGCGAGGACCCGGCCTACATGGGTCTTGACGGTGGCCTCAGAAACGAACAGCTGCTTGGCGATCTCGGCATTCGACAGGCCGTGCGCGACCAGGATCAGCACCTCGCGCTCACGCTCGGTGAGCTCGGCTAGCTTGGCCGCCTCGCCCTGGTCGCCGCCAGGAAGCAGGGCGGCGAACTGGTCGATCAGGCGCCGCGTGGTGGAGGGCGCGACCACCGAGTCGCCGGAGTGCACCGCCCGGATGGCGAACAGCAGCTCCTCAGGCGGGACGTCCTTGAGCAGGAATCCGCTTGCGCCGGCCTTGAGCGCCGCGAAGGCGTACTCGTCCAGGTCGAAGGTCGTGAGCATGAGCACCCGCGGCAGGTCGCCATCCTGGCGGATGCGGCGGGTCGCCTCGACGCCGTCGAGCCGCGGCATCCGCGCATCCATGATCATGACGTCGGCGTGCAGCCGCCGGGCCAGGTCGATCGCGGCCAGGCCGTCCCCGGCCTCACCGACGACCCGCATGTCGGGCTGGGCATCCAGCACCATCCGGAAACCGGCCCTGACCAGCTCCTGGTCGTCAACCAGGATGATCCGGATGGCCGCGCTGGCCGGACTAGGGCCAGTCGCCGTGGCGCCAGCCTGCGCTTCGATCCCGGTCACGACGCCGCTACCGACGTGCTGGGGACAGGCTCGATGGCCTGCTCGTCTGGCTGGCCGGGCTTGCTGTCGCGGTGAGCGGGGGGCGACGGGCACGGCAGCCAGGCCCGGACGCGGAACCCGCCGTCGGGCAGGGGTCCGGCCGTCACGGTGCCGCCGTACATCGCGATCCGCTCTCGCATGCCTGCCAGCCCGAGGCCAGCCGGCTCGCCATTCGGAACCGCCATCCCGTCATCGGTGACCTGAACGATCAGCCCATCGCGCTCGTAGGACAGCGTCACCGCCGCCGTGGCGGCCAGGCCGGCGTGCTTGCGCGTGTTGGTCAGCGATTCCTGGACAACGCGGTAGGCGGCGAGCTCGGCGCCTTCTGGTAGCTCTCGTGGCTTCCCGGCCAGGGTGTAGGTCACCTCGAGGCCGGCAGCGCGGGCCTGGTCGAGCAGCTCGCGGAGCTCGCCCAGGCCGGGGAGGGGAGCAAGGTCAGCCTGATCTCCCTCGGACCGCAGCACGCCGAGCAGTCGGCGCATCTCGGTGAGCGCCTGCCGGCCGGTGGCAGAGATGGCCGCCAGCGCGGACGCCGCTCGGTCCGGGTCTGACCGGAGCACGTAGCCCGCCCCGTCGGCCTGGACCACCATGACGCTGACGTTGTGAGCGACGACGTCGTGCATCTCGCGCGCGATCCGGGCCCGCTCAGCAGCGGCCGCGACCTTTGCCTGTGCCTCGCGCTCCGCCTCCAGACGGGCGGCCTTCTCCTCCAGGGCGGTGTAGTAGCCGCGCCGGTACCGCATCGAGTCGCCCAGGATCCAGCAGGCGAGTGAGATGCCGCCGAACAGGAACACGGCAACAAAGAGCCGTTGCCCGATCGTCACGCCTATGAGCGGCTGCCAGGCCAGGACCGCGACCAGCGAGCCGCCGACGCACGTCAGCAGCGCGGGGATCGAGTACCGGCGTGGCCGGTAGGCGGCCACCGTGTACAGCAATATGAGCAGCGCCACGTCGGACGGGATCGGACCTGAGTGCGTCGCCGGGCTGCCCGCCGTCTGGATGCCGGTCGAGGAGTGACCAACCACGCCCACGCCTACACTCCCGAGCACCTGCCAGGCGCAGGCGACCGCGGCGGTGGCGAAGGCAGCCACCGGATATCGGCGCCGGACCGCTACCGGGGCGATCATGAGAATGACGACCGCCACCGCCACCGGGGAGCGATTCAGCAGGCTGCCGATGCTGATCAGTCCGAGGAAGGCAGCCTTCACGCTGTCGACCAGCACCTTGTGTCGGCCGATCCAGGCGTAGACCGCAGTCATGCGTCTAGCGTAAGGGCGCTGACCAGCGATGGCCGTCAGCCTGGCGGCTCAAGGTGGTCAGCCGTGAGGCTGATCTGGTCTACGTCACTGGCACCGGCGTCAGTGGCCGCTCGGTGCTGCCGCCACTGCCATCCGGCTCGACGAGGTAACCGGTGGCGCCCTCGCGGGCGGCAACGATCGCGGTGAGGTCGGAGTCGGTGAAGTGCGCCCCCGCACCGTCGTCGCAGGCGATTCCGGCTGCCAGCGTGCCGTCGGCGACCAGCGACTGGAACGTCGGCCGGCGATCGGGCTCGCTGCTGTAGTGCGGGCAGTAAGAGCCGGTTAGCAGGCCAAGCCCGGCGGTGAACGGCCGGAGCACAGGACCGAAAGAGTCCGTGGTGCCGCCGTCGAACCAGCAGATGGCGCCGGCGCTCACCCCCGCCAGCACCACGCCTGACTCCCACGCCCGACGCATGATGCGGTCGAGTCCGTGCACCCGCCAGACGGCGAGCATGTTGGCGACGCTGCCGCCGCCGACGAAGATCACATCCTGGGACATCAGCAGGTCCTCGGGATCGTCCACGTTGGGCATCGTGAACAGCTGCAGGTGGCTGACCCGCGCGCCGTCCTGCGAGAGGCGGGCATAGAACCGCTGGTACGAACCCGGGTCGTCGCCGTTCGCCGTATTCAGCACGCAGACTCTCGGCGTGGCATTGCCGGACAGGCTGAGTGCGTGCGCGATCAGGCCAGGCAGCGGGTCGCGCTGGGACAGCGGCGAGCCGATACCGCCGATGGCGAGTATGTGCCGACGCCCGTCGATGGACATGCCGGCAGGTTATCGTCTAGGCACCCCGGACCGGCACAGGGAAGGTAAGGCCATCAGCGACTGCGTTTTCTGTGACATCGCGGCCGGGCGGGTACCCGCCCACATCGTCCTGGACGATGACGACACAGTGGCCTTCCTCGACGCCCGGCCCGTGTTCAAGGGGCACCTGCTCGTGGCGCCGCGGGAGCACGTGGTGACGCTGCCGGAGTTGCCGGCACCGCGCGTCGGACCGTTCTTCAGCCAGGTGCAGCGCCTGAGCGCAGCCATGCCGGTCGCGCTCGGCTGCCAGGGCACGTTCGTCGCGCTGAACAACGTGGTCAGCCAGAGCGTGCCGCACCTGCACGTGCACGTGGTGCCGCGGACCAGGGGAGACGGGCTCCGGGGCTTTTTCTGGCCGCGGCAGCGGTATGAGTCGGATGCGGAGGCCGCCGACTACGCGGACCGTCTGCGCGGTGCGCTGGTAGGGTGACCCGCCGGTCTCAGGGGCCTCGTCGGGTACTTCGCTGCCCCTCTAGCGGCGGCATTGGCCCCGTCACGCCCCTTGGCTAGCTGATCGCGGTGACCAGCAGGCAGGCAGCCGCGGTGATCTCGGCTGCGGCGCCCAGCACGTCGCCAGTAATACCGCCGAGCCGGCGAGTAGC
>DASQIW010000060.1:0-2551 GCA_035631375.1 Streptosporangiaceae bacterium | reverse complement strand
CGACGGCCTCGACATCCACTTCATCCACGTCAAGTCGCGGCACGAGGGCGCGCTGCCGCTGATCATCACGCACGGCTGGCCCGGCTCGGTGATCGAGATGCTCGAGGTCGCCGGCCCGCTGACGGACCCGGCAGCGCACGGCGGGCGCGCCGAGGACGCGTTCGATCTTGTCATCCCGTCGCTGCCCGGCTACGGCTTCTCGGCCGCGCCGACGGCGGTCGGCTGGGACCCCGGCCGGACCGCGCGTGCCTGGGCGGAGCTGATGAGCCGCCTGGGCTACACCCGTTACGTCGCCCAGGGCGGTGACGTCGGCGCCGCCGTCACCGACGCGATGGCGATCCAGGCACCGGACGGGCTGGCCGGCATTCACCTCAACTTCCTGCGAAGGCCTCCGACCGACGTGCTGGCGGCGCTGCTAGGCCGCGCGCCCGTGCCCGCGGGGTTCACGGCGAACGAACGGGTGGCGTTGGATGCGTTCGGGATGCAGGCCAGGAAGGGTTACGCCGCCGAGCAGGGCCAGTCGCCGCAGACGATCGGCTTCTCCTTGACGGATTCGCCCGCCGGTCTGGCCGCCTGGATGCTCGACCACGACGCCGACAGCTACGACAAGATCTCCCGCGCCTTCGCCGGCGGGCAGCCCGCCGGCGGCCTGACACGGGATCACATCGTCGACAACATCACGCTGTACTGGCTGACGGGCACCGCGGCCCCGGCCGCGCGGATGTACTGGGAGTCCGGGCGAGGCGCCGCCGCCGCGGCCGGGCAGCCGCCGCCGAAGGTCTCGCTCCCAGTCGCCTTCACGGTGTTTCCCGGTGAGATCTTCCAGGCCCCGCGGAGCTGGGCCGAAACTGTCTACCCCAACCTTGTTTACTTCCACGAGGCCGATAGGGGCGGCCACTTCGCTGCGTGGGAAGAGCCGCAACTGTTCTCCGAAGAGGTCCGGGCGGGTTTCCGGTCGCTTCGCTAAATGACTGCGCCCGAAGGCCTGCACATATCACCACGCGACCTGCCAGGGCACTCGATAAGACCAACCCGGCGCTGATTTCAGCGCACCGTGGAAGGGATGATCCCCAACGGGAGGAGAGCATCTGACATGAGCGTTGTTGTCGTGGCCACGGCCTTTCCCGTCCCCGAGCACCGTGCTGAGGTGGTCGCGGCTTTTGAGGCGGCGATCGCCCGGGTTCACGACGAACCGGGCGTTGAACTCTACGCACTGCACGAGGGACACGACCGGCTGGTCATGATCGAGAAGTACGAGTCCGAGCAGGCGCGATCGGAGCACACCAAGGGCGCGGCCCTCGCCGACCTGCGGTCCGCTCTGGAGGGCAAGCTCAGCAGCGGTCTGGATGTGCAGGTCCTGGTACCGCACCCGGCCGGAAAGGCGAAGAAGGGCGCTCTGTGACGACCCGCCGTAGGCGGGTATCTGCGGGGAATGTGTGACAGCTCAATCCATGGGTGTGTCTTGTCGCGCGGCGATTGGCCTGCCCACGGTGAGGGCATCGCGCAGGCCAGGATCAAGGTTCCAATAGGCTGAGTCTGGCTCGGCGCCCAGCGCATCCAGCGTTTTGCTGAAAAAGCAGCGCGCGGCCGCCGTCAGGACAACGTCCATGATCTCGCCATCAGTGAGACCAAGGCCGCGGAGACGGTCAATGTCCCCGGCTGTGACCGTGGTAGCATCACGCGCCACCTTCTCAGCCAATTCCATCACTGCGACCTCGGCCGATGCCAGCGGCGCAGCGGAATGATCCAGGGCGAGGGCCTGGACGGTCTCAGGATCGTAGAACTGCTCAGCCAGCACCTTCCCGTGCGCGAGCGAGCAATAGCTGGAACGCAGCTGCCGCGCTGCGGCCAGCGTGGCCAGCTCGTAACGCCGCTGATCCATGGACGCCCGGATCGCAGCGCTCAGTTCCTGCCACGCCGTGTAAACGCGAGGCCGGTTCGCGAAGACACGGGTGTAGTTCGTGACGTAGCCTTGCCGCTCGCGGTCAGCGGCATAAAGACCCGCCGCGGTGCCCTCATCATCCGGGGTATCGATGAACGCCATGCCACTTCCTCCTCAGTACGACCAATTATCATCTCCAGTGCCGAGTGCAGGCAGGTGCCCCTTGCCCCCTAACCCCTTGTAATCGGATATGCGCTAATGCACACAATCCCACGGCAAGCCATATGAACATAAACATAATCTCTTGGGGCTCGGTCGTGGGCAGCGTATCGTTCGTGGCGTGGGGGGATGGCAGCAGCAGGTGCGGTGCCGGGAACGGCTCGAGCGGCTTGCCGCCTCGACGCTGGATTGCGAGTCGATGCAGCGCGTAGCGATCGCCGACCTGCAGCGGCTGGTCGGCTTCGATCGGTGGTGCTGGCCGCTCGCCGACCCGCAAACGCTGCTCCCGCTCGGCGGCGTTGCTGAGCACGACTACGGGCCCAGGCTTTCTCGCGCGCTGGAACTCGAGTACTCCGGCGGCGATTTCGTGGCCAAAGACGTCCTCGCCCGCCGCGCTAACTCGGCGGGAAGCCTGAGTACCGAGACCGGCGGCGATCTTGCGCGTTCACC
>DASQIW010000059.1:0-65176 GCA_035631375.1 Streptosporangiaceae bacterium | reverse complement strand
GCCCGCGCTGCTGTTGCCGGGGCAGGCGACGCCGCCCTGCGGGACGCCGTTGATAGTGCCCGGAGCCTCAGCCGGAAGGTTGGAGGTGTAGCTGAACACCTTGTTTGCGCCGCGTGGATCGCTGTGCTTGATGATCTCGATTGACCCGCAATTGGTGATGTTCACCGGGATCGGGGCGATGAAGTCTTTAACCTCGGCGGTGAACGACGCCGACGAACGGCTCTTCACGAACGCGCTGCCGAAGGCCTTGCACGTCCCTGCCGGGAAAACGTTCGCCTTCGTGAGATCGATAGCCGTCTCGCCGAACTGCAAAGCCGGCACCGGATTGATGTCGTTGGGCGAACTGGGGAAGAGCGGATCGGTGACGCTATCGAGGTTGTTGACCGCCCCGATCGAGTCCGTTCCGTCCAGAGTGACCTGGTCACCCCAGCAGGGGAACGAGTTGGCGGAGAAGCACACGTTGGCGGCGAAGTTCGGGACCACCGGGTTCGTCGCGCTGGTCAGCCACCGCTGCAATCCGATCGTGGGCTTGCCACCGCCGTTGGTGAAGTCGAAGGTCACCAGCAGGTCGCCCGGCGTCCGGTTCAGGGTGACCGGGCCGGTGGCCGTTCCGGTGAACCCCGCAGTGGACTGCTGACTGATTTCGAAGTCGATGTTCGCCGTGCCGAGCGAGTTGCTGCGCTCCCAGGCGAGATAGAGGTAGTCATGCTGATTGGCTTGCGAGAACTCGGATGCCTCGTAGAAACGGGTGAGGTCGCTCTTGTTCGGCGGGATCGAGCCGGTTACCACCGTCGTGCTGGGGCCGTCCTCCTTGGTCCCCTGGCCGAAGGAGTTGTCGCCGGATCCGCTCTTGAGGTCGAAGCCAGGGTTGAGTCCGGCCACGTTCTGCCAGTCAGTGGTGCCGAACGTCGTCGGGTTCGTCAGCAGGTTGCCGTCGCCGCCGGCGAACGTGCTTCCGCTGAGTGGCGGCAGACAGGACTGGGCGGTGCCGGTTGCGGCGAAGTCACACCCGCTGGCGTTGTCCGCGTAGCTCAGTGCCGGGACGCCGATGGCAAGGAGTGTGGCAGCGCCAATCACTGCGCCCCACGTTCGCTTGCTCTTAGCAAATTGGATAGATCTGCGGCGCGGCGGCATCGCGCTGTTGCCGCGCATGTTGGGTACTCTCACGTTCCATTCCCCCCTCGGGAACAGCCGGCTGAGGATAAAGGCGTAGGAATTTTGGCGATGCCGCAGGCTGGCCGCGGCGATGAAGGACGACCCCACCCGCTTCGGTGGCTGCTGACCTGGCCACGCGGGCGGACCTCGCGCCCTCTGGGTCCGCGGACGCCATGTAGGAAGGCGCGCTGACGCGTAGCCGTGCTGTTTCCCCACCCCAAAATCCCCGCCAGATCGCAGGCCTGGCCGGAGCAATCTCCAGGTCAAGCTCACGTAAAATCCCGGCCTTACGCTACGCGTCCAGAAACCGCGATGCAATGGGCCAGAACGTGAAATGGCCCGCTCGCCGTTTCTTCGTATCGCACAAGTATTCAGTGGCAATTCGGCCACGGTTGCCGCGGCCGTTCCGCGGGCAGCTCTGCCCGCGGAACGGCCGCCCCCCTCGCGGACGGTCAGGCTTTGGATGCGCTCCAGGAGCCGTTGCCGCCCCCGTTGGCGACCTGCCAGCTCCCGGACATGGAGCCGCCGGAAACCGACCCCGAGTAGGTGATCTGCGTCGAACCGACGGTGCCGAACTGGATGGAGCTGCCGTTCACCGTCCCGTTGATTGGCACAGAGCCTCCGAGGCTCGAAACATCGATAGTGCCGGTCAGTGTCGAGTTCGCCTGCTGCCAGCTCAGCTTGAAGGTGCCGGTGTAGGAGCCGCTGTACTTGCCGTTCCAGGTACCCGACAGTCCGGTGCTCGCTGTCGTCGCGGCGGCGGCGGGCTGTGATGTGCTCGTCGTCGCGGCGGGGGCGGCGGCGTGCGTCGTTGAGGTAGTCGTCTTGGCGGGGCTCGCCGAGCTGCAAGCGGCGAGCACGAGCGCCGCGGCCGGCGCGACGATCAGGGCAATCTTGATACGCGACATCATTAGTCCTCCCCGGAGTATGGTCCGCACGCTCTGATTACGGCAGGCGTCCAATCGCCGTGCGGGCGGTCGCGGTGAGGGCAGCCGTTGTCGGCGCCTGGCTCCCCGTCACCTCGTCGACCAGGTAGATGGCCGAGGTTCCCTTGAGCACGAAGATGGAGGCGCCGTTGAAGATGCTGGTAGTGACGTGGTAGGCGGTTGCCTGATCGCCGAGACCAGAAACCGGTGTTGGCGTCATGTGCCCGCCTTGCGTTACCTCCGTGGTCACGTTGTCGCGCACTTGCTGGAGCTCACCGGAGCTGCCCTGGAACACGTCCACCATGAACACGTTCTTGGTGGCCGAGCCGTAGACACAGGTCTTGCCAGGCCCGATGGCCCTCTCGGTGCCGGGGCCGTACGACGCCCCGGTGAGCGTCGAGGCCTCCGATGGCGTCACGAGCTGACACGGATCGGTCGTTGTATTCGTGGTGATCGCGGTGTGACCGCCGGCGGCGGGCGAACGTGCAGCCGCCGGACTGCTGTTCGTCGGCGCAGGCGCACCGCTGCTGCACGCGGCCACCGTCGCCAGCAGTAAGGCGGCGGCGCCCGCCGCAGGGATGATCGTCATGAGCGGGCCGATTTTGGTACGCGACATCGTTGAGTCCTCCCCGGAGTTAGGTCCGTACGCCTCGACTATCCGGGCGGAACTTTCACTGGCGTGAAGGCCGGCTTAAGGTCGTCTTCCAGCCGCGTCGGCTAGCGCGACCGGCACGACATCAAGCTCCTCCATGCGCCGGGCATAGGCGGCGTAGGATCTGCGCGCTTCGCCATGGCGACGGAGGCGGAGCTGTCCCGCAATCAGTGACAGCCAGGCGTCCTCGTCGAACGGCTCGCGCTCCAGCAGCTGACCGAGGTGCTGCGCTGCCGCCTCGTCATCGCCACGGTCTGATGCGAGCCGCGCCAGCAGGCGAAGGACCGTGAGCAGTCGGGAACGCGCCTCGTCCCGGACATCGATCGCCCACTCTTCGTACAGATCCTCCTCGAGGAAGTCCCCGCTGTAGAGCTGGCGGGCCCGGCGCAGCGATCCTTCAGCCGCGGCGAGCTCGCCCCTGGCCATCAGCTCGGCGGCCCGCTCTGCGAGGCGGAGGAACTCGATCAGATCGATGGACAGACGGTCGGTCCGCAGCGCGATGGCCCTGGTGTCGGACACTACGTAGTGATCGGGCGGATGCCGCCGCTGGGGATCGAGGACCTTGCGGATGGTACTGAGGGCGACCGACAGCCGGTTGCTCAGCCCATCGTGTTCTTCATCGGGCCACATTGCCTCGGCCGCTGCCTCGCGCGTGAGCGGTCGGCCTTTGCGGGCAACGAGCACTTTGAGCAGGTCCCGTGCCTTGCGGGACTGCCAGGCAGCCAGCGGCACGGGCTCGCCCGCGTGCACCACCGCGAACCGGCCGAGGGCCCGGATGGCTATCTCGTGGGTATCGGTCGGCGCCGATGCCAGCAAGCCGGGCACGCCCAGTTCGGCCGCGACTCCCAGCGCGCCGATGTCCTGCCGGATCGCATCCGACGTGCGCTGATCGTCGGTCAGGATGGCGAGCGCGAGACGAGCACGGGCGGCCGCGATGGGATTGCCGACGTCGTCCCACAGGTCAATCGCGGCGCGCAGTCGCCCCTCGCCAGCTTCGCCGGAGGCGGCGCCCTGGAGCTCGAGTGACTCGGCGAGCGCCGCCCGATCGCCCGTGGCACGAGCCTGCGCCTCGGCCTGGCGGGCCAGCACGTCAGCGGCCAGGATGTCCCGGCCGCGCAGCTCCACTTCCGCGGCGGCGCACAGGGCGCCGGCGCGCTCGAGGCTGGTAGCCCTGGCTAGCGCGTCGGCTGCCGCCTTGCGCGCCGCCGCCAGGTCTTCCTCCGCAACCACCCTGGCCAGACCGCAGAGGGCGGACACGAGGGTGTGCGCGTCATCTCCCGCTTCGGCCAGCGCTTGCGCGCGCTCGAACGAGCTGCGGGCTCGGACGAGATCGCCGCGCTGCCGGTACAGCTCCCCGGACAGCACCAGCGGGATAGCCGCGAGCAGCGTCCCGAGTGCCGCGCAGATCGCGTCCGCCTCAGCGATGGCTGCGCCCGCGTCGGCGAACTGGCCGAGCCGCAGGTGGGCATCAGCCTTGTTGGTGAGCGCCAGCGCGGAGAAGAACCGGTGACCAGCCCCGGTCTCGAGGGCGAGCTCGGCTTCGGATATGGCGCGCGCGTAGTCGCCCGTCTCGAGCGCCCGCGAGCTCATGTTGGCGTGGATCCGGGCGAGCTGAACCTGGTCGCCGCCGTCGCGGGCCGCCACCAGGGCCAGGCGGTACTCGCGCTCATTGCGCTCCCGCTCACCGCGGCCGGCGGCGGCCAGCGCGAGCGCGACATGGGCCGCGGCCACGGCGCACGCATCGCCGCTGGCTGTCGCCTGATGCAGGGCCGTCCGCGCGAGATCGTCTGCGGCGTCGATGAGTCCCTGACTCCAGAGCGTCGTGCTCAGACACGCCGATACCATCGCGTCGTCAGCACCGAGCCGGGACGGGCTGTGAGCCGCCTGCAGTGTGGCGGCAGCCGCAGCAGAATCTCCGCGCAGGTACAGCAGTAAGCCGTGACGCCACGCGATGCCGGCTCGCAGCGACTCAGGTCCGCCGGACCGCTCGACCCGGGAGAACAGGTCGATCGCGGCATCCCATTGCCCGACCGCCTGAAGCGCTTCCGCGAGCACGGCGTCGAGGGCGCTGTCGCCGCCGGTGCCGTGGCCGCGCAACACCTCCATCACCCTGGCCGCCGCACCGTGCCTGATGAGCGCCGGACCGTGGCGGTGCAGGAACGACCGCGCGGCGTCCGTCGCGCCCGCGGCGTGGCATTCGAGCGCTTCCTCCAGCCGGGCGTTCCCTTCGAGCCAGCTGGCTACCTGCCCGCGGAGCCTCGTCCACTCGGCTGGACCTGCCAGCGCGGCAACCGCGTCGGTCAGCACCGGCGAGAGCCGGTAGAAGCCAGCCGCGCCGGCCTCCACGAGCAGCCCGCGCTCCCGCAGGCTGACGAGCTCACCGGAGGTGGTCGGAACCCCCGCACCTGCGAGCAGCCCGGCGTCTGTTCGCGGGGCAACCGAGGCGACGAGCAACATTTGCCGCGCCTGCGGCTGCTCGTCGCCGATGAGGTCGGTCGCGAACGAACGCCAGAGCTGGCCCTGCCCGCTGCGCAGCCGGTCGAGCGCTTCGGCCTGGTCGCCAGGATCGAGGCGGTCAAGGCGGTCAAGCAGCAACTGCAGCGCGGCCGGCCAGCCTGCCGTGAGTGACCAGCAGTCGTGGGCGAGCGGAGCCGAAGTCTCGCCCAGCCTCATCTCGACGAGATCGGCCGTTTCGGCGATCGTGAAGCTCAGGTCTGGCGCGGCGACTTCGAGAAGCTCGCCCCGGCCCTGCGCACCGCTCAGGCCGAGTTCTGGCAAGGTACGGCCGGACAGGACGAGATGCAGGTACGGCGGCGCTTCGAGCGACAGCACCCGCATGAGGTGACTCGCGGCCTCGTCAGTGGCGACGTGCTCCATGCCATCGAGGATGAGCAGCAGGTCGGCCGGAAGCGCTTCGGCGAGCTCACACAGCTGCGCGGCAAGTCGTTCGGCAAGGACGAGGCGATCGTCCGATCCGGTCGCCGCGGCGATGGCCGACCGGGCAGGGGCCGGCGCTTCGCCGAGGGCGGCTGCGAGGCGAGCCGACAACGATTCCGCCTGGGCATCGGCTGGCCTGAGCCGGACCCATCGGGCCGTGCCAGTGGCGTCGAATTCGGCCAGGGCGGTTGTCTTGCCGTAGCCAGGGCCGGCCATAACGAGGGTTGCGCGCCGATGGCTGGCGGCCGACAGCAGGCGCATGACACGAGGCCTGGCGACCGTGCTCGGCCCGCGCGCGCTCCCCGGCAGCGGGCCGGAGGAGGCGGCGTTCACGTGGGGAGTGTAAAGGCCGGGTCATCATTCCGGAAATGCTGCGACTGGGCCATTTTTCTGCGTGCGCACTGCTTGCCGGCAGGCAACCAGTTCAAGACGGTACGATTTCGGCATGGACGACGAGGGCGCGATCAGACTCCGCGGGGTCATTTCCAAGCTGGCGCGCCAGCTCAACGCTTCCTCGACCGGCGAGGGGCTGACGCCGTCGCAGGCGTCGGTGCTCGGCCTGATCGTGGCGCGCGGGCCCCTTGGCCTGACCGAGCTAGGGGAGCTGGAGGGGATCAATCCCACCATGCTGTCGCGGGTAATCGGCCGTCTGGTGGAAATGGGCCTGATTACCAGGACGCCGGATCCTGCCGACCTGCGGAGCGTGTCGGTGGTGAGCACCACTGCGGGCGGTCGCATCGACAAGAAGATCAAGGCCCGTCGGGCGGCGGGCTTGTCCCAGTGCGTGGAGTTGCTGCCGGCTGACCAGGTGGCGATGCTGACCCAGGCGCTGCCCGCGCTGGAGTACCTGGCCGAGACCATGAAGCAGCAGAGCCGGCCTGGCGCGGCTCAGCCGGCCAGCCCGCGATCGTGATGCTGTCGTTCCGGCCCGCCAGCACGGCCGACGTGGCTGAGGTCGTGCGGCTGGTGGAGTCGGCCTACCGCGGCGACGCTAGCCGGGCGGGCTGGACGACCGAGGCGGACCTGCTCGACGGCCAGCGGACGGACGCTGCCGCGGTGACCGAGATGCTCGGCGCACCGGCCAGCACGGTGCTGCTGGCGGAGGAGGAGGGCGGGCGCCTCGTCGGCTGCTGCCGGATCGAGCAGCGGACAGGCGGGGTGGCATATTTCGGCATGTTCTCGGTGGCGCCTGCGCTGCAGGGCGCCGGGGTGGGCGGTCAGGTCCTGGCCGAAGCGGAGCGGATCGCACGCGACGAGTGGGTCGCGACGACGATGGTCATGACGGTGATCGCACAGCGCGATGAGTTGATCGCGTGGTATGAGCGGCGCGGCTACCGGCGGACCGGCGAGACCGAGCCGTTCCCTTACGGGAACGAGCGCTACGGCATTCCGCGGCGACCGGACCTCGTTTTCGCCGTGCTGGCGAAGCCGCTGGCAGCCTGATTTTGACCGGTGCTTTGCCGTCGCCGGCGAGTTATGCTGAGCCCGAGCCCCGGCCGCATGGTGTCGGGGCTCACCAATTGCGCGCGGGTTCGGGCGGGTCTAGTGAGTGGTTTGTCCCGGCTGCCGCGGCCAGCAGCTTCAGCGGAGGGTGACGGAGTACGCAGCAGCCGGCGTAGTACTCCGTCACCCTCCGCGTCATCAAGCTGGCTACGACAGCGACATGTTGTCCTCCAGCTCCAGGTAGGTGTGGGCGGCCCAGGCAACGGGGTCCTTGGCGAAGTCGCGCTGGAGAGCCCGGTTGCTGAGAGCGTTGTCCAGCGCTGCCATGATCATGGCGTCGTCCAGGTCCAGGATCCGGTGGCCCACCGACCCAGTCGTCGGGTTGACCGCGTCGAAGAAACCGTCCGCGGCGTACAGCCCTTGGTAGAGGCTGCGCAGCTTCTGGATATTGGCGTAGGCCTGCTGCGGAGCTGCATCCAGAGCGAGGAACGACGCGTACGGGGTGACAACATCCTCGGTCGAGCATGGCCCGCACTGGTCAAGGAATAGGTTGGGGGAACTCGCGGTCGGGTCAGTGCCGTGATAGGGCAAAGACGCGATTGTCCCTGGCAGACCCACACCCTCCACGCCGTAGGTGTTATAAGCGCCGCTGTCGTCGGCCGAACTGGACGGCGACAGACCCCAGACCGGGTAGCCCAGGTATTGCGTGGCGTACTGGATCTGAAGCTGGACCGTCCGCCGGTCAGCCAGCCCAAAGCTGTGCGTGCCCCAGCTCGTCTCCGGCACGATCAAGTTCGGCATCATCGCCTCGAACATGCCACCCGCCCAGGTGGGGATGTACTTGATGCCGTTGTCGTTGTAGGCCGCTTCCCAGACCTGGAACTGCTGGCCCGTCTGCGGGTCGGTGTACGTTTGCCAGGATCCGGTCATCCGCGACCACCCGCCCGTCCAGGAGAAGTCCGGATCGGTCGCGGCGCAGCCGGGGGCTGGTGACGGCGGCGGCAGTATCCGCCAGCTCTTCCACCAGACATTCCCCGGTATCTGGTGGTCGGTTCCGTTGGGGACGGATCCCGGCTGGGCTGGCAGGCCCATGCCTATATAGGCCAGGATCCTTGGGTCGCTATAGAAGGCGCCATTGGTACCCGTGGGCTGCTGAGCTTGCGGCACCCCGACGTAGTAGCCGAAGAACTGCTGGCCGGTCGCCTGGTTGCCGGGCGTCGCCGGGTTCACGTTGCAGGCCGTCTCCGGTCCGTTGTCGTAGAACAGCCCGAGGTTCATCGGCTTGAGCAGTTCGTTCGCGAGGCCCGCCAGCTGCGGGAAGGCTTCGCGGACGATAATCAGGCTGCTGGCCCACCAGGCGTTGCCCTCGCCGGGGACGAAGAAGCAGTTGTTGAGCGCTGGCGTGCCGCCGGGCGTGCAGTCCGCCTGGCCGGGATTGGTGAGAATCTTGCCATTGCTGGTGTCGTACCACGCGTAGAGGAGCCCGTTGAAGTTCGGCAGGTGCGACACCGCGGTGAGCACCGACCGGATCCGGATAGCGGCCTGACCGTCGCTGATCAGGTTGAGGTCCCGCGCCGATGTGACAGCCCACAGGTACATGGCGAAATCTTCAGGATTGGCGTACCGGCCCAGGCTCGTGGCAGTGGCGGATCCGCCGGCGAACGTCATGTTGTCCATCGGCAGGCTGGTCGATTTGTCTATGTCAGTGGTGTAGAAATTCCAGGTCTGCCGTGCGATTGACATGAGGTTCGCGCGCTCTGCGCCCGTCAGCGCGGTGTACGGGGCGACCGGAAAGCCGTTATCCGCGCCGGCTGGCGCCGGGAGCAGGCTGACCGTGAGGGTAGCCGCCACGGCGAGCCCGGCGGCCGGTAGTGCGAGACGTAACGATCTGATCATGGTGTGCTCCTGCCTGGTGACGTGGTGCCGGGGCGGGCGTACGGATTCGGAACCGCCTCGATCAGCCGGATCGTGTAGTCGTGCTGTGGATGCCGCAGCACCTGGCTGGTGGCGCCGCGCTCGACGATGCGACCGTGGTGCAACACGAGCACCTCGTCGGTGATCGCGCGGGCACTGAGCAGGTCGTGGGTGATATAGAGCAGGCTCAGTCCGCGCTCACGGCGGAGCTCGGCGAGCAGGCTGAGGACGCCGGCTCGGAGCGAGACGTCGAGCATCGACACCGGCTCGTCGGCCACGACCAGGCCGGGGTCACAGGCGAGGGCGCGGGCGATGACGACTCGCTGGCGCTGGCCGCCGGACAGCTGGTGCGGCAGCTTGGCGGCGAATTGCCCGGCCGGGCTGAGCCCGACCGTCTCCAGCAGCTCGTGCACCCGCCCTCTGGCCTGTGCCGACGTGGCTCCGAGGAAGTTTTGCACCGGGCGCATCAGCGTGTACTCGACGGTGTGCAGCGGGTTGAGCGCGCCGTAGGGATCCTGAAAGACCGTCTGCACCTGGCGATACAGGCGGCGCTGTCCGGCGGCTCGCAGCCGGCTCACGATCAGGTCGCCGAACGTGATCGTGCCGGACGTGGGCCGTTCGGATCCGGTGATCAGCCGGGCGAGCGTGCTCTTGCCGCTGCCGCTCGCGCCGACCAGGCTGACGGCCGCGCCGGGTGCGATCGCGAAGGACACGTCGTCCACCGCAACGACGGTCTTGCGGTCCTGTCCGCGGTAGGTCTTCGACACACCGCTCACGACCAGCGGCGGGACCCCTCTCGGGGCAGCAGGGTCAGCTGGCATGGCTAGCTTCCTGCAATCGGGCGCGGACGTGGCAGGCCGCCTGCCCGCTGCCGAGCGGCATGAGCGGCGGGTCCTGGACGCGGCAGATGTCCTCGGCCAGCGGGCAGCGCGGCTCGAACGCGCAACCGGACGGTGCCCGGGACAGGTCTGGCGGCGTGCCGGGAATGCCGCGCAGCTCGATGACGTCACCGGCCGGGTCGGCGTAGCAGTCGAGCAGCGCCTCGGTATACGGATGGTGCGGCCCGCTGAGCAGCGCCGCCGAAGGCTGGTCCTCGACGATCCGTCCGGCATACATGACCATGACCCGGTCGGTGGCCGACAGCACGACGCCGAGGTCGTGGCTGATGAGGACGCCGGTGAATCCGCGGTGGCGCTGCAGGTCCCTGATCGTCTGCAGGACGGCCTGCTGGACGATCACATCCAGCGCAGTCGTCGGTTCGTCGAAGACGATCAGCCTTGGCTCCAGCGCCAGCGCTAGCGCGATCGCGACCCGCTGGCGCATTCCGCCGGACAGCTCGTGCGGGAACCGGCGCAGCACCGCACCCTCGAGGCGGACCGCCTCCAGCAGCTCCAGGCCACGGCGGTCGAGGCCGGCCGCAGCGACGTCGTCACCCGGCCGCGCGTGTGCCTTCATGATGTCGGCGAACTGCTGCCGGATGGTCCGCACGGGGTTGAGCGCGTTCATGCCGCTCTGCAGCACCAAGGCGAAGCCATTCCGCCGCTGGCGGCGAAGCCGTTCGCCGTCGAGCACGGCGATGTCCGTGCCGTCGAAGGTGATCGAGCCGCCTTCCAGCCGGGCCGGCGGCCGCAGCATCCGGGTGATGGCGTAACCCAGCGTGCTCTTGCCGCAGCCGGACTCGCCGACGATGCCGACGAACTCGCCCGCCGCCACCTCCAGGTCCACGTTCCTGACGGCTTCGATCCGCGGGCCCTGTGCCGGGGTGTAGGCGACGCGGATGCCGCGCGCTGCCAGTAGAGGCGGCATCACTTCTCCCGGAGGCGCGGATTGGACAGCGCGTCCACGCCGAAGTTGATCAGCGTGAGCGACACCATCAGCAGCACGATCGCGAGGCCCGGCACGAGCACCATCAGCCACTGGCCGGTCAGCAGCGCGTTCTGCTGCTGCGCCGCGAACAGGATGGTGCCCCAGCTCACCGTTGCGGGATTGCCGAGGCCGAGGAACTCCAGGCTCGCCTCCGCCAGCACGGCCGCAGTCGCGGCCGAGAAGAAGCTGGCCGCGACCAGAGAGGTCATGTTCGGCAGAATTTCCCGGAAAGCGACCCGCAGCAGCCGCTCGCCGGAGAAGGCGGCTGAGGTCACGAACTCGCGGGTGCGCAGCGTGGCGGTCTGGCTGCGGATGACCCGGCAGCCGGTCGCCCAGCTGGTGAACGCCACCACGAGCACGATCGTCCAGACCGACCGGCCCTGCAGGTAGGCGGCCAGGATGATCATTAGGGGCAGCGCCGGTATAACCAATGCGAGGTTGGTGACGAAGCCGATGATCTCGTCGATCACTCCGGGCCGGTAGCCGGCGATCAGGCCGAGCGTCACGGCGATGAGCGTCGCGAACGCGCCGGCCCCGAGACCGACCAGCAGTGACACCCGGCTGCCGTAGATGAGCTGGGAGAACACGTCTTGCCCGAGACCGGTCGTGCCGAGCCAGTTGACCGACGTGGGTCCGCTGTAGGGCGTGAAGTTCGTCGCGGCGGGGGAGTGCGGGGAAAGGAGCGGGGCGAACACCGCCACCACGACGATGACGCCGAGGATGATCAGGCCGGCCCGCGCCTTGCCGTTGCTCCACAACGTCGCGACCGCGCGGGCGACGAAGCGCAGCGGTCCCGGCAGGGCGCCGGCTGCCCGGCCGGTGGCGGGCGCCGTCGCGCCGGGCGCGTCCGGCGGCGGCACCGTGGTAACGGTGGTCATGGCTGGCTCCCGTTCGGGGTGCTCACCGGCGCACCCGCGGATCGAGGCGGACGTACAGCAGGTCGACGACGAAGATCGCGACCAGCATGGTGACCGTGATCACCAGGAAGAGGGCCTGCATGAGGGGGAAGTCGTGGTTCGTGACGGCGGTGAAGAGCAGGCCGCCGACGCCTGGGTAGCCGAACACGCCCTCCACGAGGACGCTGCCGCCGACGATCGCGCCGAGCGACAGGCCGAATGCGGTCACGTTCGGCAGGAGCGCGTTGCGGGCTGCGTAGAGCAGTGCGATGGTGCGCCCGCGGAGGCCGTTGGCCTCGGCGAACGTGATGTAGTCCTCGCCGAGCGTGTTGATCATGTTGTTCCGCATGCCGAAGACCCAGCCCGACAGCGTCGTGATGACCAGCGTGGCGGCGGGCAGCACGCTGTGCAGCAGCGCGTCGGACAGGAAGGACAGGCTTGCGTTGGGAGTCACGCCGGGGCTGTAGCCACCCTTGATGGGGAACCAGCCGAACTTGAAGGCGAGCCAGTACAGCAGCAGCAAGCCCAGCCAGAACGGCGGGAAGGCGCCGAACAGGGTGGCTCCGACGGTGATCGACGTGTCGCTGGCGGTGTTGCGCCGCCAGCCCGCATAGACGCCGAGCAGCGTCCCGATGACGAAGGCGAAAACCGTGGCGACGCCGACCAGCGCCAGCGTCCAGGGCAGCGCATTGCCGATCGTCTGCGCGACGGTCTGAGTCGGGAACGAGTAGGAGGTGCCGAACCGCAGCAGCACGATGTTCTTCAGGTAGTCGCCGTACTGGCTGGCCAGGCTCGCGTGCGGCACGCCGAGCTGGATCTCGATGGCGGCCTTCTCGGCGTTGGTGACCGGCACGCCGGCCGCCGCGAGCTTTCCGAGCGCCGCGTCGACCGGCGAACCGGGCATGAGCCTGGGCAGGAGGAAGTTGAGGGTGACGGCGGCCCACAAGGTGAGGACGAAGAGCCCGACCTTGCGCAGCACATACCTCATCCCGAGCTCCTCCCGCCCAGGCTCAGCCTCACGTCAGGCCGTCTTCAGGTGCGTCACCACCGTCAGGAGCGAGTAGTTGTAGTTGGTCGGTAGCGTGTACGGGTCGCTCGCCGACGGCCAGCCGGTGAAGTGCTTCGTCGAGAACAGGCCCCAGCTGCCGCCGTAGTACAGCAGCACGACCGGGACCGTGCTGTACATCGTCTGCTCGAGCGCGTCCGTGGCCTGCTGCTGAGCGCCAGGGCCGGTCGCCGCCGCTAGCGTGGCCAGCGCCTGGTCGACCGAGGTGCTCTTGAACCGCTCGAAGTTGTTCGCCGTCGGCGTGTTGACCGGGGCCGCGAACGTCGAGTTCAGCGCGTTGTTGAAGTCGGTGTAGGGGTTGCCGGTGCCGCCGAAGCCACCAATGGCTCCGTCGAACGTGCCGGCCTGGATCTCCTGGGAATACTGCGCGTACTGCGGCAGGTCGAGGGTGACGTTGATGCCGACGGCGGCCAGCTCGTTCTTAACCTCCGTAGCCGCCGCGACCCAGTCGGTGAAGCCGTTCGGCATGACGATGGTCAGGCTGGCCTGCTTGCCGCTCGCGTTGACGAGCTTGCCGCCCTTCTGCGTGTAGCCCGCCTTGGCGAAATCGCTGAGCGCCGCCGAGGTGTTCTGGGTAATCAGTCCCTGGTCGGGCAGGCTCGGGTCCAGCCACTTCTGCAGGTTCGGCAGGATCAGCCCGGACAGGCTGGCCTGGGACATGTAGCCGTTGACCGCCTTCTGGGCGATGGTGGTGCGATCCAGCGCCTGCGAGATGCCCTCGCGGAAGCTGGTGTTGTCGTTCGGCGCCTTCGTCAGGTTCAGGTACAGGGCGATCGTGCCGCCCGGCGGGAACCAGTACTTGAAGTGGGCTGGATCATGGTCGACGTACGTCTTCTGCACGTCAGGCAGGAAGGTGTAGGCCCAGTCGAACTGGCCGCTCGAGACCGCGAGCTGGTTGGTCGCCTGGCTGGTGGACTGGGCAGGGAACACCACCTTGGACGGCGCGATACTCGACGCCGCCCAGTAGTTCGGGTTCTTCACCAGTGTGTACTGTGTCGGGGCGAACTTGCTCAGGACGAACGGCCCCGTTCCGACCGGATGTGTGTTGGTGAACTTCGTCGGATCGGAAACCGCCGACCAGGTGTGCTCGGGAACGATCGGCGTCGCCGCGATGGTGGCGGCGAACGGGACGTTGGGCGCCTTGAACGTGATCGTCACGTCGTTGCCGCTGGCGGAAACGCCGGAGATCTGCGACCAGACTCCGTTGCCGTCGAGGGCCGGGTACTTCTTCAGCAGGTTGAAGGTGAATACGACGTCCGCGGGCGTGAACGGCTTGCCGTCGCTCCACTTGACGCCCTGCCGGATGGTGTAGACGAGCGTCGTCGGACTGGTGAACTGATAACCGGTGGCAAGGAACGGCGTGTAGCTGCCGTCGATCGGGCTGGCGAGCTCCAGCGGCGCGTAGATCAGGTACGTGCCGTGCAGTTCGCTCGACGCCACCAGCGGGTTGAAGTTCTCCACCACGGTCGGGCTGCCGTTGTCGCCCTGGATGGTCAGCGTGCTGCCGGCGCTGCTAGCCGGCGAGCCTGACCCGCAGGCGCTCAGGGCGGTGGCGAGGGCGGTGGCGAGGGCCGCGAATGCCGCGGCGTATCGAAGGTGCGGGGGGTGTCTCATCGGGGCTCTCCTTGTGCGTGCCGGGCGGTCACTGCCCGGCGGCCAAGCGGATCCGGGCGATGCCCGGCATGGGGAGGCGGAAGCCGAAGCGCGCGGTGCCGTCGTCCGGGGTGACGTCCGGCAGCCGTTCTTCGTGCAGGGTGTCGCTGGCTCGCAGCCGCGCCCACAGCGCGTCGTCGGGCCAGGTGACATTGGCGGGGCAGTACGCCACTACGTTGGAGTGCCGCTCGTCCACCCGCGCGAGCGTTGCGGTCCGGATCGTGGCGGGCAGGCCAGTGATCGTGAGGCGAATGTCGCGGTCCAGCCGGCTGTCGCCGGCCAGCAGCGCCGCGTTGATGGTTCCGTTCCAGACGAGCACGTCGACGGTGCCGTTGTCGTGCCGGGTCGCCCAGGCCTGGACGAGCGCGCCTGCGCCGTCGCCCGCCAGGTCCGCGCGGAGTATCTCGTCGCCCTGGTGCTCGGCCAGGTGGACTGCCCAGTACCGCGGCTTGCGCAGGTTGCCGACGGTGAGCAGGCCGAACCCGTTGTGGAACAGCCGCTGCGGCCGCCCTAGTTCCTCGAAGTGGTCGCTGATCACCCAGTAGGCGACTTTGTCGAGCCGGCCCTGGGCGCTGTGGAAGCCGCTGAGCACGAACGGCGCGCCCAGCACGCTGTCGTGAACCGGCCCGAAGTGAGTGGATCCCACGCCCCACTCGGTCCACCAGGCGGGGATGCCGCCAAAGCCGTGCCGCCGCAGCGCGGGTCGCAGGTCGAGCGGCAGGTTGCCGTAGGTGTGAGTGGAGACGAAATCCAGCGGCACGCCCTCGGCGACGGCGTGCGCGGCGAGCATCTCGACCCATTCCGCGGCGGCGCTGGCCGGGCCGCCGACCCGCAGCCGCGGGTCGACGGCCTTGATGGCCCTGGCGGCCTCGTCGTAGAGGCGGAGATACTCCTCGGGGCTGCCTGGCCAGAACACGGCGAGGTTGGGCTCGTTCCATACCTCGAACGCCCACTGGGCTACCTCGGCGACGCCGTAACGGTCGACGAGATGCCGCGCCAGCTCGCCGGCCAGCTGGCGCCATTCGGCCCAGTCGGCGGGCGGCGAGATGATGCCTCGGTAGGTGAATACGGTTTGCTGCGCGTCGCGGGCGAGGGCAGCCGGCATGAAGGACAGCTCGACGACGGGGCGCAGCCCGAGTGCGAGCACCCGGTCGTAGATGGCATCGATGCGGGTGAAATCTAACTGCAGCGCGCCCGAGTCCGGCCGGGTGACGACGGCGTTGTCGTCGTGCAGAATCGCGTGCGCGCGCACCAGGGTGGCGCCAAGATCTGCGTGCGCGAGTCGCAGCGCCTCGGCGAACTCCGCGCCGATCGGGCCCGTGCCCGTGCTGTCGGGAGATTCGTCCGCGACGCCGAGCTGGGAAAGCCGCTCGGCGCCGACCATTTGCCAGACGCGCTCCAGCTGTCCGGTGACGACCGTCGCATCCACGCTGATGTCGACTGGCTCTGGCGGTGCGCCGGTCGTGTGACCGGTCGCCGCCTCAGACCAGGCGCCTGCGGGCAGCTCGGCGCCGGGCACCGCCGCGACCCTGTACTGATAGATCGTGCCGTCGGCGACACCGGTGTCGGCGAACGGCGGGCCGACGACGGCTGGCACGTCGCTGCCGCCGTGCCGCAGCACCTCCGGCGCGCCGTCAGCGGCGTGAGTGCGCTCGATCAGGTATCCGGCTGCGCCGGGAACCGGGAGCCAGCTGAGCCGGACATGCCCGGCACCGGACTGGGTCGTCAGGCCCGCGGGCGCCCGCAGCGCGGGCGGGGCGGCGGTTCCTGCGGCCGCCAGCAGGCGTTGTCCGATGCGCAGCTCCCAGTCCGCTCGCGCCTGCTGGTCGGCGCTACCTGCGTGCAGGCCGGTCGTCACGCCCTGGCTCTCCTCGGATCGCTGGCTCATGCGCGCCTCCGCAGCCGGGCGACCGCGCAGCCGCAGCTGCCGCGTACCACGAGCTCGGTCGGCAGGATGACGGAGAATGGCGGCCCCGCCGGGTCGGCGAGCCGGCCGAGCAGGACCTGGACGGCGCGCTCACCGAGCCCGCGCATTGGCTGGTGGACCGTGGTCAGGCCGGGGCGGACGTGGCGGCTGGCAGCGATGTCGTCGAAACCCGTCACTGCGACGTCCGCCGGAACTCGCAGCCGGGCGGCGCGCAGGGCGCCGAGCGCACCGATCGCCATCTCGTCGTTGCCGCACACGATCGCGCGCGGTGTCCGCACGGCGAGCATGGCCCGCACCGCCTGCTCACCGCCGGCCTCGGTGAAGCCCCCGGTCGCGGCCGGAGCGCCTGGCACAGGCAGGCCCGCCTGCGCCAGGGCGTCGCAGAATCCGGTGAACCGTTCCTGCGCGTCCGGCGACTCGGGCGGGCCGCCCAGGAAAGCCAGATCGTGCAGACGGTGCTCAGCAACCAGGTGAGCGGTGATGTCCCTGGCGCCGGTCCTGTTGTCAACGCCCACGAAGTCGAGTCCGGACTGGACCCGGTTGTTGGCCAGCACCACGACAGGCAAGCTGCGAGCCAGCACGTCGGTGTCCTCGTCGGACAGACTGCGGGCCATAACGACCAGGCCGTCGACCTTACCCGCCACCGAGAAGGCGAGCTCGCGGCCCGACTCACACTGCGTCGCGGCGATCAGCACCGCGTCGCCGACTGCCGTCGCAGCTCGCTCGGCGCCGCGGATGACCTGGTCCACGTACAGCGGTGACTCTTCCTCGGCGTCGCCGGACCTGCCGAGGTCGGGGAAGAGCAACCCGACGATCCCGGCTCGCCGTGATGCGAGGCCGCGGGCAGGCCCGCTCGGCACCCAGCCGAGTTCCGCAGCGATGGCGAGAACCCGTTCCCGCGTGGTCGCGGAGAAGCCCTTGCCGTCGGCCATGACCCTCGACACCGTGGCCGTAGATACGCCACTGCGGCGCGCGACCTCGTAGATCGTCGACCGGTCTGTCACGCTGCGACCCCTTGGCGTCGGCGTAACGTAAGCGGTTGCTTAACGTAAGCGCTTACGTTAGTTAACCGCTTACGTAACCACCGCGTGGAGAAGCTGTCAACCCCTGGTCATCGGAGCCGACAGGTCATCAGCCGGGTGGCCCGCCGGTTGATCCGGGCTGCGGCGGCACAATAGTGTGCATGCGCAGCGGAGCCGGCCAGGATCCGATGGTGATCATTGGCGGCGGTCTCGCGGGCGGCAACGCGGCTGCGACCCTCAGGGAGGAAGGCTTCCGGGGCCGGGTCGTGGTCATCAGCCGGGAGCCGGGCGTGCCGTTCGGGCGTCCGCCGCTGTCGAAGACGTACCTGCGGTCAGAGGAGACTCTTGAAGACTGGTATGTGCGGCCTGCCGGCTGGTACGCCGATCACGACGTAGAGCTGCTCACGGGCTCGCGGGTAGCCGTGATTGACACGGCGGCCCGCACGGTCGCCTTTGCTGAGGGCCAGGAGCTCAGTTATCAAAAGCTCCTGCTGGCGACCGGGGGACAGAACCGCCGGCTTGACGTTCCCGGCGCACAGCTGCCCGGCATCCACCAGCTGCGAACCGTCGCCGAGTGCGACGCGATCAAGGCAGAGGCCGCGCCGAACCGGCGCGCAGTGGTGGTCGGGATGGGCTTCATCGGCTGCGAGGTAGCGGCGTCGCTGACCCAGCTCGGCGTCCGCGTCACGGGGATACTCCCGGGCCGGGTGCCCCTGGAGAGAGTGCTGGGTCCGGAGGTCGGCGCGCTGGTCGCCGCCATTCACCGCGCGAACGGTGTCACCGTGCTGTCCGGCGAGGAGGTTGTCGGCTTTGACGGCGATGACCGGGTCGCGGCCGTCGTGACTGCCTCCGGCAAGCGGATCGAGTGCGACTTCGTTGTCGTCGGCGTCGGGATAACCGTCGATATTCCGCGTGTCACGGGCTCACCGGTCGCCCTGACGCGCGGGGTCCTGGCCGACGAGTGGTGCCGGACCAGCGCGCCGGATGTCTACGCTGCGGGCGACGTGGCGAACCAGCTCCACCCGCTGTTCGGGCGGGTCAGGGTCGAGCACTACAACAACGCGGAGAAGCAGGGTGTGGCAGCAGCCAGGTCGATGCTTGGCTCAGATGCTCGTTATGACTACGTCCACACCTTCTGGTCCGATCAGTACGACCACAAGATCGAGTACGTCGGTCACGCCTCGACGTGGGATGAGTTCGTTGTCCGCGGCAGCACCGAGGATGGCCGGCTCATCGGGTTCTACCTGCAGGGCGGGCTCGTGCAGGCAGCCATCGGGCTAGACCGTGGTGGCGACCCGGAGCTGGAGGCCGACAGCGAGATGGCGGCGTGTGCCCAGCTCGTGGCGCGCCGAGCCCGGCCTGAGCGGGGCCTTCTCGACGACGAGCGCGTCGATCTCTGGTCGCTCGCCCGGAGGGCGTGACCGCAGCGAGTGTCAGGCGTTGGAGAACAGCGGGATGTTTGCGCCGCTCGCCGGGGCCAGCGGACTGTCCAGCAGTGCGACGATCAGATCGGCGACGTTTGCGGGTGTCAGGCCTGGCCGTAGCGCCGGGTTGGCTCGACGCAGCATCTCGGTGTCAACGGCGCCCGGGCTGATGCAGATCGCGCTGATGCCGTGCTCTTTGCCCTCAACGGCGATCGCCTCGGTGAGGCCGATGATCCCGTATTTGGAGACGTTGTAGGCGGCCAGCCCTGGGAATTTCTCGGTGGCATAGACGCCGGACAGGGACGCGATGGTGATAATCCGGCCCTCTCCGGCTTGCCGCATGGGGACAAACGCGGCGCGGCAGCAAAGAAACGTGCCGGTGAGGTTGACCGCGAGCGTCTCTGCCCAGATCTCGGGCGTTGTGTCGGCGAATGGCGCCCGGGTCAGGTCCCCGGCGGCGCAGACGAGGGCGGCCGGCGGGCCCAGCCGCTCCGCGGCGGCGACGAGGCGGTCAGCATCCGCTGGCTTGCTCACGTCGGTTGGTACCGCGGTGGCCTCACCGCCGAGACCGCTGATGCGCGCGGCGACTGCGTCGAGCGCAGCGGAGTCACGGGCGGCAAGAACCACCCGGGCACCGGCCGCCGCCATCGCTTCAGCCGTCGCGGCCCCGATGCCGCGGCTGGCGCCCGTGACCACCGCCACCCGTCCCGCCAGCCAGTGCACCCGATCACGCACCTGCTGCCTCCCTGCTGCTCCTCGATAGCACCCGCTGGTACAGGCTCTCGTGCGCGTCGAGGCTCAGGCTCAGGTCCAGTTGCCTTTCCGCGTGGCTGCGGCACGCCATCCGGGAGATCGCGGCTGCCTGTCCCACTGCGGCGCTGGCCGCCTGTACGTCGCCAGGCGGCACCAGGAAGCCGGTGACGCCGTCGGCGATGACCTCGCCGAGCCCGCCGCGCCGGAACGCGACGACGGGCGTGCCGCACGCCTGTGCCTCGGCCGCTGCCATCCCGAAGGGCTCGTCCCACAGGGCGGGGAACAGCACGACGGCCGCACGCGCCATCACGTCCCACACCGCCGGCCTGGGCACTGCCGCATGGACGCTGACGCCTGGCTGGGCTGCCCGCGGGCCGATCGCCTCGCTCGCATACCGGGCATCGTAGGCGTCGCCGTAAACATCGATGGACATCCCGGCCGCGACGGCGATGTCGATGGCCTCGGCTGCCCCTTTCTCCGGGCTGAGGCGGCCCGCGAAGACGGCGCCGCGGCCCCTCGCCACCGACCACGGGATGTCGGCCGTAGGCACCGTCGGCAGCAACACGGCATCGACGGGAACAATCTCGCGCCAGGCTCTTTCCTGGAACGCGGAGACGGTTGCGATGGCGGGCGGCCGCGCGGAACGGGCGGCCTCGCGAAGCGCTGCGGCGACTGCCTCGTCGGGCGGCAGGTGAAGAGTGTGCAGCACCGGTGCGCTCAGCGCGGACGCGAGCCGGACGGCGGGCGCATCGAAGGCGTGGTTGTGGACAACGTCGTACCTGTTCTGCTGCACCTTCGCATACGCGATGCCGAACGCTTCCGCGACGGCCGTCAGGGCGGCCCCGGCCGGCGGCCCGGCAGGTTCGGAAGCGCGATAGAGGGCGCCAGCGAGCCCGTCAGGATCAGCACCCGTATCGATCACGGTGACGCCGGGGATTGCCGATCCTGACGCGGCGTACACGTGCACGTCATGCCCCCGGCGGGTCAGGCCCTGGGCGAGATCGGAAACGAACGCCTGCGAGCCGCCGCGCTGTGGTTCGCGAATCGCCGTCACCAGCGGCGCCATGATTGCGATCTTCATCGGGTCACAGTCTTGAAGGCGATGTCGCGTGGCGCGTTGATGCCGAGAAGCTCGAACGGCACCCGACGCAGGCCGCGCTGGCGGATCGCCTCAACGGCGGCTGGATAGAAGATCTCTGCCAGTTCCACCGCCTCCTCGCGGGTGCGGAACTCGACTGCCATCGGCCCGCTGAAGCTGACGTACTGGTAGCCGTGGTCGGCCAGCCAGGCGATGTTGTTCGGCCAGACGATTGCTACGCATCCGCCCGGCGTGCAGACCCGCTCCATCTCCGATAGGCCGGCATCGCCGCCGTGGTCGGGCGACGGCGTCAAAGCCGAGCAGGCGACGACCAGGTCGGCGGCGTCGGCGGGCAGCGGCAGGTCGTCAAAGTACCCGTGGACAATCCTCGCGCGGCTGCCGTTGCTGGCCTCTTCGAGCTTATGGCGCAGGATCTGCCGAAGGGGCAGCGCCGGCTCGACGGCCACTACCTCTTGCCCGTGATCCAGCAGCTCGAGGGTGAGACGCCCCGTGCCGGCCGCAACCTCGACGATTCTGCGGGCGGCATAAGGCAGCCAGTGCAGGATGCCCGGATGGAGACGCTCGGCAGTTGCCAGCCGGTCATAGAGGTGCGGCTCGAGTCGGTACAGCAATTCCCAGGCCAGGACCGGATCCGTGCGGGGATCGCTGTCCCCGCCGTGCACGAACCGGTTCGTCTCCTCCTGGGTGAATACCTCAAGGTCGGCGGCGGTGTACCGGTCGTGTAGTTCACGGCCAGCCTCGGCGTCAGACCTGACCACCGACTTCAGCCCAGTTCTTGTCGGTCTCCCACACGCGGACTGATCGCAGTAGCCCGTCGGGCAGCTCAGGCCGCAGCCGTTCCCAGAAGGTCATCGCGAGGTTCTCAGCGGTCGGGATCAGCCCGGACAGCCAGGGGACGTCGGTGTTGAGGTTGCGGTGGTCGACGTCCCTGATGACCTGCTTGCCGATGACGTCTGAGAGCACCTTGAGGTCCAGTACATAGCCGCTGGCCCGGTCGATTCCGCCGGCCACCGCGACCTCGAGCACGTAATTGTGACCGTGCAGATTGACGCACTTCCCGAATAGGCGGCGGTTCTCATCCTCGGAAAGGTCGGGGTCGTAGAGCTGATGCGCGGCGTTGAATGATTCACGGCGGCCGACCTGGACCGTCGTCGGCGTAGCTACCATGCTCTCATCATGCCCCTGCGCAAAGGCAGTTACCGGCCACCCGCGATGTCGCCCGGATCGTACTGAGGCTCTCCCGCGCTGATCCCGGCCCGGTCGATCGCTTCGAGCAGCATCCGCACCGCGCCGGGCATGTCGATGAGAGCCTGGCGCAAATCATCGAGCTCTTGCTGGCCGTTCGGGTTGGTTTCCGCGGCGGCCTCGGCGGCCTGATAGTCCTCGAGGCGATCGCGCGCTGTCTGTACCTCGGAGGACACAAGCAGTTCTTCTAGTGCGATATCAGTCATAACCTCTGATCAACCTATTAGGCACTAATTAAGTATCTTGCCCGGCGCTCCAGTGACCACAACACCACTGGCACTACCCCCAAGGACGATGCCTACCCCAGCGGGCGTCAGCTCAGCCTGAAGCCTCGCACTGCGACGCACCGGCGGCCATCGCCAGCCGGCACGCTGTACACGGATCGATCGTGCATGTCATTATCCGGTGCAATATGCAGGGGCTCCAGGCGGAGCGGCGCGGGGGTATCCGTATGAGCGAGCCATCCGAATCGTCATACGGGCAATCGGCGTGCCGTACCGACGAGGCAGCACCGGCTGAGAATCGTCTCGCGACGGGTTCGGATGATTCCGCAGGCGTCGCGACCCGCCTTTTCGCCGGGGTGCTGCTAGCGCTGGTATTCCCGGCCGAGATAGCGCGCCGAGTGGTGGCCGGTGGCATTCCGCGTGTGTCAGTGGTACTCCGCGATGGCGCCGCAGCCACAGCGAAGCGGGTCGGCAGAGCTGCCCGCCGGCTCGCGGAATTGCTGGCGGTCAGCGGATCGCACTTCAGTTCAGCCGCGCGGCCTGTAGTCGACCTCGCTGGACGGTGCCGGCATGCGGTCAGTCATGGCTTCAGACTGGCAGCCGATTGCGCAGGGCAGGCGGGACAAAGGTTCCGCGCGGTGCTCAAGGCAGCTGTCGGCCCGGCACTGGTTCTCATCTCCTGGGCTCGAAATGCGAGGGCAGCGGCAGCTAGACCGATGCTCGGCGTCGGGCGTGGGGTCGCCTCGTTGATCCGACCCGTGGCTGGCGCTGCCGTGGATCTGCTCCGTCGCGCAGCTGCCGTCACCGGGGCGGCGGCCGGCGCGGTCGTCCACGCGGCAGGAATCAAGGCTGCGGCGCTTTGGGCTGGCACATCCTGGTGTGCCAGGGCGATGGCCGGTTTGATGGCGCGAGGGTTGACGAGTGCCGCGGACGCGCTGCGTCCTAGTTTGGCAGCGGCAGCGTGGGCTGCCGGTGCGGCTTTCCGGCTGATGGCGGGCTGCTGCAAGCTGATCTGGGAAGGTCTCGCCGGCGCAGGCTCGCTCGCCTGGGCTGCAGCATGCTGGGCGAGGCGGCGTCTGCTAGGGCCGTCCCTTCTGGGCATCGGATCGATAGTGGTGAGTAACTGGCGCAGGTTTGCTGCGCCGCTGATCGGCACGCTAAACCGCGCCGCGTCGGTTGTCGCGACAGGTGTCGGTCACGCTTCGGCCGCCCTTGGCGGGTCGGTCGGCAGGGGTGCGCGCCAGGCGGCTCAGCGACTGTCCAGGCCCATCCGCGCAGTCGGTTCGGCAGTCCGGGCGAGACGCCTGGCCGTGGCCGAGGGAGCACTCGTGGCTTTCGCAACCGCCCGGCATCACGCCAGGAAAGCCGGACTGCGGGAGTTGGCTGGGGAACCGGGCTGGCGCGCGACGATGGCGCAGGCCGATGCGCTGGCACCACCCGTTGATCAGTCGATTACAGCGACATTCACGACTGAGAGCTTCCAGAACTCGTTTGTAGCGCCCGGTGTGTCACGCGTCAGCGCCATCGTCTCGGTGACGGCAGAGGACTCCGGATCAGTCCGGACCGAACCGGACGTGGTCGAGCTGATCCTGGTCGACTGCTCGGCGTCGATGGCTCATCCCTGGGAGAAGATCCAGGCAGCTCGCAACGCTACCCGTGCTGCTGTCGAAGCCCTCCGCGACGGAGTGTGGTTCGCCATCGTGCGCGGCGCCGAGTCCGCGGAGGTTGTCTACCCGCGACGGGAAGGGCTCGTCCGAGCTTCTCCGGATACGAAGCGTGCCGCCATCAAGGCCATTGGCTCTCTTCAGCCGGTGGGCGGTACCGCGATCGGTAGCTGGCTGACGCTGGCTGCCGATCTGATGTCACTGCGACCGGACGCGATTCATCACGCGATTCTGCTCACCGACGGCAAGGACGAAGACGAGACGGAGGCAGAACTAGACACGGCCATCGCACGGTGCGAGGGAGTGTTGCAGTGTGACTGCCGCGGGGTCGGCACCGACTGGGCGGTCAGCGAGCTACGAAAGATCGCCACCGCGCTACTGGGATCCCTCGATATCATCAGGGACCCGGCGGCGATGGAAGCCGAGTTCAGGCTCATGACAGAAGCGGCCATGGCAAGGCAGCTTGAAGTCTCGCTGCGGGTATGGATCCCCAATCACGCCCGGATCAACTTCGTGCGGCAGGTTTCCCCGTCGATTCTTGATCTGACCGCGAGAGGTCGGGCAGCGGGACCTCTGATCACGGACTACCTCACCGGAGCCTGGGGAAGTGAGCGCCGGGAGTATCACGTCAGCATCGATGTGCGCCCAGGTCAGGTCGGCGCTGAGATGCTGGCATCGCGGGTCAGCGTTCTGGTGCGCAACAACGTCGTAGCCAAGGCGCTGGTTAAGGCCATCTGGACCGAAGACGACGCGCTGACGGCGCCGCTCAGTCCTGAGGTCGCTCACTACGCCGGGCAGGCAGAGCTCGCCAGAGCTATCCAGGAAGGACTGGAGGCGCTTCGGGACCGCAATGAGGAGCTCGCCAATCGGAAGCTCGGCCGCGCCGCGCAGCTTGCTGTCGAAAGCGGCAACAACCCGGTTGCCGGGTTGATCGCTAACGTTGTGGATGTTGTCGACGCCGCAACTGGCAAGGTACGGATGAGAAGGACGGTGGACCGGTCCGACGAGATGGCTCTCGACACCAGATCCACCAAGACGGTCCGGATCAGCTCCTCGGCCAGGCTGGCTGCTGAGCCGCAACTGACGTCCGATGCCTGACACCCCGCAGCACCAGCCGATTCGCAACCGCCTCTGCGGGCGTTACTCCTCGCCGATATCGGCAAGGCTCTGGCGCAGCTCGGTGATGAGCGGATCGCCATCGGGCAGAACGCGCTCCAGCCGGTCGACCGTGTCGCGTAGCAGAGCGCGGGCGTCGCCATAGCGGCCCAGGCGGCTGTACAGCTGAGCCAGCACCGCCCGGCTTCGCAGCGTGTCAGGATGACGCGGGCCGAGCACACGCTCGAAGCCGGCCCAGGCCTGCTCGCATGCCAGCTCGGCCGCCGCGGTCTTGCCCGTCTCCTGGTAGGCGGCGCCGAGGTTGCTGCGAGCCTTGATCGTGTCCAGGTGATGAGGCCCGAGAACGCGCTCCCGGTCGGCCACTACCCGCTTGTAGACCGCGACTGCCTCTTTTGCCCGGCCGCTGGCCAGGTGCGAGTCCGCCAAACAGTGGCGCGTCGTCATCGTCTGCGGGTGCCGGTCTCCCTGCTCGCGCTCCCGGTCGGCCAGCGTGCGCTGGTAGAGCGATATGGCCCCGGAGTGCTGGCCCGCAGCGAGGTAAGCCGCGGCGAGTTCGTCTCGAGCGCCGAGGGTATCGGTATGACCAGGCCCGCAGACCTGCTCGAATTGCCGAACTGCGCGCTCAAGGATGGTGATCGCAGCAGGGAACTGCTGCGCCGCCACGATGGCGTGGCCGAGACGGCGCCGTGACTCGATCACCTCACGGTGGTCCGGCCCGAGTTCGTCGGTCAGGCCATCCACTACCCACTGGAACCACGGCAGAGCGTCGTGCGCTCGCCCGGCCGCAAGGTGGGCATCGGCCAACCGCTGGCTGGCCAGCATTGTGTCCGGATGCCCGCCTCCGAGGAGGCGGCCGCTCGTCGTGGCAAGGTCGAGCCAGTGGTCCACCGCGGGTTCGGTGAGACGAAGACGGTCGAGGCTGTCCCCCGCCCGCATCAGCACCGGATGGCAGCCACCGTCCCACAGGAGATCTCCGGTGACCCGCCGCAGGGACGCCACGCACGATCGCAAGCCGGAATCCGGCCAGCCGGGCATGTCCCGTTCCGGCCAGGCCTGGAGCAGCGCATCGGCGGCAGCACGCGCCGCCTGATCTGCCATGCCTTCGGGGATCGCGGCACGCAGGCCTGCTTGCAGCACGGGGCTAATGCGGACGGTCGGCGGTGCCGTGGTCCGTTCGACGGTCAGCAGGCCGACCTGCTCCAGCGCCGCCAGTGCCGAGCGCGCGCGCTCGCCACCGGCCGCGACGTCGCCGCTCGCCCCGAGGAGATCGCCCGCCGCAGGAGCGGTGAGGACGGTCTGGGGTATGCCATGACCTTCCAGGTGCGCGATCATGGCCAGCAGAAACTGGGCCGATCCACCCGGTGCCAGCTGGCCTGCCCGGGCGAGCGAGAACGTCCATGTCACGGCGGCCGCCGGTGGCTGTGCGCTGGGCGACTCCGCGATCTGCTCCCGCCTCTGCAGGAACTGGGCCCGGTACTCTCGGCACGACAGCGGGGAGCTGGCGATCACGGCACTGGCCTGGGCCAGCGCGGCCGGCTCCAGGTCGAGGTCTCGAGCAAGCTCGATCGCACCGTGCCGCTTGTCCGGGTCGGCAGACAAGCGCTCGCTCAGATAGCTAATGGCCTCGCGCATGCTGTACGGACCGATCGGCACGACGCGCATGTCGCTGGGGACCGCAGCGACGTCGGCGGAGGTCACCAGCACGCGCCCGGCCGGCCCGGCCGGCCACAGGCCATCCAGGGTCGACGTGCCCGCCAGGTCGTCGAGTACCACCAGCCAGGAACGCCTTGTCTCGCCCAGCCAGCTGAGAAACTGGGCGGCGACTGACTCACTGCTGCTCGCCTGGTCCCGGCCGGTCGCGGCTGCGGTCGCTGCGGCGTACCCGGACAGCACCGACTCGCGGCTCGTGGCGTCGATCCAGACCATGAGGTCGACACCGCGTGACTGCCACAGGGACTCGGCGAAAGCCGCGGCGAGCTGGGTTTTGCCCGACGACCTTTGCCAGTGCCGGGCATCGAGGGCAGCGACCGGGCCTGGGGACGCAGTCAGGTCTGACCCCCGAGCGGGGACGAGCGCGACCGCGGCGCCGGCCGGCAGTGCCGCCGCCAGACTGGGAGCGGTCTCTGGCCTGGTCCTGAAATCGTCGGCCAGCGCCGGCACCGTACCGGACCGGATCGGCCAGGAGGGCCGGCCCGGCACCGCGCGTGCCGCGTCGGCGGGCGTCATCGGGTTGCTCGTGGCTGCGTTGCTCACGGCCGCGCTGGCTACGGGCCGGCGTGCGCGGGCAGCGTGGCTGCCAGCTCGGTGTCCGCCGGCAGACCCGGCGGCGGCGGCGCTCACAGCTCGTCGCTCAAGGCGAGCAGGGGATTGGCCCGGGTGAGCGTTTCCTTGCGGAAGAACGCGGGGGCTGTGAGGCGCATGAAGACAAAGCCGATCACGCCGGCAGCCGCACCTAGCGCGGCGATGATGAAGACGCCGCCGATCTGCCAGTGCAGGCCCGGCACCGTCCACATGGTGTAGCTGTTGGCCGCGACCCAGTCGCTCTGCAGGCTGTAGAAGCCAGCCGCATACATGATCAGCCCGCCGAGCCCGGGCAGGATGCCACGCATCCAGAGATTCCAGGCGCTGCTGGTCAGTGTGCGCCGGTAGTACCAGACGCAGGAGAACGCTGTCAGCCCGTAGTAGAACGCGATGTACAGGCCTATCGCGGTGACCGCGTCCGAGATCGGGTTGCCCCCGGAGATGAAGTTCAGCGGGATATAGAGGGCGATCGACATCGCGCCCATCACGAGGGTCGACACCGTCGGGGTCAGGTACCTGGGGTGGATCTTTGCGAAGGATTCCGGCACGGCCCTGTAGGCGGCCATCGACAGCGTCGTACGCGCGGTGGGCAAGATCGTCGTCTGAGTCGACGCTGCCGCGGAAGACAGCACCATGAGCAGCAGCAGCCGGTAGAACACGTTCCCCAGCGTCCCCGCGCCGAACACGGCGTGACCGAGCACCGAGAGCACGTCGCTGGCGTTGTCCGGGTTGGCCAGGCCGATGCCCTTGGTGCCGATGCCGGCGAACGACTGCGCGCCGAAGATCACCACGGCGTAAGTGATGACCAGGATGATCGTGGACAGGATGGCCGCCCGGCCCGGCGTCCGTGACTTGTCCGCCGTCTCCTCGTTGACGGACAGGGCGGTGTCCCAGCCCCAGTAGATGAACACCATGAGGATCAGGCCGGAGGCGAACGCGCCGAACGGCAGCCCCGCCGGGTTGAGCCAGGACCAGCTCGGGTGGATCGACTCGGCCGGGTGGTGGCCGGTGCCGACCCGGACGAGCGCCACGACCGACAGCACGATCAGCATCGTGATCTCGATGGACAGCAGCGCTTTCTGGAAGTTCGCCGAGACTTCGATGCCGCGATAGCAGATGTAGGTCATGAAGATGATCCACGCGACGCCGGTCAGCAGCACCCAGCCGCTCGCGGGATTTGTCCCGATGCCGGTGGCGCCGAAGAGCAGGAAGATGTACTGCCCGGCCACCTGCGCGAGGCTGGCCATGACCAGGACGTCGGCCACGACGACGCCCCAGCCGCCGACCCAGCCGGTTTTCGGCCCGAACGCCCGGGCGGCCCAGATGAACGTGGTCCCGCAGTCGGGATCGGCCTTGTTCAGCTCGCTGAAGCCGATCGAGCACAGCAGCATAGGCACGAACGCCAGTACTGCGACCAGTGGCGACTTCAGGCCCACGGCCAGCACGACGAATCCCAGCGTCGCGGCCAGGCTATAGGCAGGGGCGGTCGAAGCCACGCCCATCACGACACTGGACACCAGGCCAAGAGCGTCAGTCTTGAGCCCCTTGTCCCTGGATTCCTCCACTCGCTGCAGGCCAGGACTAAAGATGGCCATGGCTCGCCGTCCCCCCCTATAGAGCCAAGCGTGCCGCGATTCCGCCTGATCGTGACCGAGACCACACGGGATCGCCGACGACGACTTTAACCGGAGTACTGCGATCTGGCTAGCGAAAGCCGATTTATCGTTCGATAACCAGCCGCTGAGCTCGCCGAACTATGCTGTAGACGGCTAAGGCGGGATCAAACGGTCACAAGTGTCGGCTGACACCGGGTGCGGCGCGGCCCGGCATCACTCCAGGTCAGAGCCATATTGAGCGAACTCCCGCGAATGAATGGTAGGACTCGGGCGACAGCGAGCAGCTTTCAAGTCGCACCATTCGGACGCCTTTTTCGTTGCTGTGTTCGGCGAATGGCGGCCAATCATGCAGCCAGTGTCCGGCTAAAGATCAGTGGGTTCACCCAGCAGATCCGCAAACAGCTCGCGGTACTGAATGAGGGCCTCACGCATGTCCTCGGTCGCGACGCTGCCGTGGGCTGCCTCGCGGGTTATGGTCTGCGCGGACCGGAAGTTGCTGACCGTGCGAGCGTGATCGACCGGCAGGTCAGCCGTTACCTGCTCGTCGTCGTCTACCGGATAGCCGCACTCCTGCATCACCGTGGTAACGAGCGAGTACGCCTCCGTCACGGCCGACTCCGGCGAATCGACGAATTGCTCCTGGATCGCCCGCCACTCAGCCAGATGCTGACGCCGGGCTGCGTCGGGGAGTCGTCCTATGTTCAGCTTTCGCACCCGGCGGCCGACGGCCCGGTCATCTTCCCGCCCGAATCGCCGCTGTGCCTGACGCCGTGCGGTAGCGGCCATGGCGGCGGCCGCCACGATGACGACAACCGCCAGCGCAATGATCACTGCCGTTGTTCCGCTGGACATGGGGGAGCCTCCTGTCTTAACTTCGCCGTTCGCTCCCCGCGCTGGCGTGCCTTAAACGACCCGCTGATGCAGGATCAGGTCTAGGCCTTCCCGATGGCCGCAACGAGCTGGGCGGCGCGCTCGCGGGCCTGCGCGGGGTCACCGGAAGTAAGGGAACCGCCGACTCCGACCGCCACCGCACCGGCGGCTAGCCAGTCGCGTGCATTACCAGGATTGACCCCGCCCGTCGGTACCAGCGGTGCCTGAGGCAGGGCAGCGACGACGCCCGATACGAATCCGGGGCCGAGCTGACTGGCCGGGAAAACCTTCACCATGTCGCTGCCGGCTTCAAGAGCGCGCTGGATCTCGCTCGGCGTCTGCGTCCCGGGGAGCACTGGCACGCCATAGCGGTGCCCGGTGACAATGACCTCGGGAATGAAGGACGGGGACACCAGAAACCGCGCTCCGGCAAGGATGGCCGCTCGCGCGGAAGGCGCGTCGAGCACCGTTCCTGCGCCGACGAGGCGGCCATCATTGGTTCCGTGGAGGGCGTGGATGGCATCCAGGCCGTCCGGAGTGGTCAAGGCCACCTCGATCACCCGCAGGCCGCCTTGAACCAGCGCCTCTCCCAACTCCACTGCTTGCTTGCCTGAGGGTGTCCGCAAGACGCCCAGTACTCGCGCCGAGGCGATTTCCGCGCAGATCTCCCACCGGTACACGACTGGCCTCCTCTCCTGACAACGACCCTGGCGAGCTGCCCGTGGCGGTCACCGATCGACGTCGTCACCGCCGGCGAGCGCCGCGTCGACCTCCGAACGGTACGGCAGAGCCTCAATATCGCCCACCACCTGGACTGCCATCGCAGCCACGACGGTCGCATACTTCAGGCAGTCGGCAACATCGGCGCCTTCAAGCCAGCGAGCCAGGTATCCCGCCGCGAAGGCGTCTCCGGCACCGACAGCATCGACGGCGGTCACTCGGTACGCCGGTACCTGCCACTGGCGGGTTCCGTCCGTGGCCCACACGCCGCTACTCCCGAGCTTGACGACCACTAGCCGCGCACCTTGCTCCAGGAACCATGCCGCCGCCCGTTCCCGCTCTTGCTGCCCGGAAAGCCGCCGCGCCTCTGTGTCCCCGGCCAGAACCACATCGGCATAGCCACTCAGCGGGCCGAGGACCTCGGCCGCCTGCGGAGCTGACCAGAGCTTGAGCCTCAGATTCGGGTCGAAGGACACCGGCACGCCAGCAGACCGGGCGGCTTCGGCCGCCGCCAGTACGGCGGCGTGGCAGGCCGGGGAAAGCGCCGGGGTTATTCCGGTCATGTGCAGCAGGCGTGCGGAAGCGAGGTATCCAGTGTCCACATCGGCCGGGTTCAGGTTCGAAGCCGCTGATTCGTGCCGCCAGTAGTGCACGCTCACCCGCCGCTCCGGGTGACTGTCTCGAACGAGCAGGCCGGTTGCCGCCGACGAGTCAACAACCGCCCGCGAGACATCAACCCCTTCTGAGCGGAGCGCATCGAGTACGGAGAGCCCGAACGGGTCGTCCCCAACCCGGCCAAACCAGCCGGCCCGGTGCCCGAGACGGCTCAGCCCCACGGCGACGTTCACCTCGGCCCCGCAGATCGACCTGGCAAAGGTCCGCGCTGACCGAAGCGGCCGCGGCGGATCCGTGACCAGCAGGCCCATCGCCTCCCCGAAAGTCACAACCTCGGGGTGCTGGAAATCATCAGGCATCAGGGGCCTGCCTCAGCGCTATGCGCCGTTAGCCAGGTCGCCGCCCTGCTGGGCGATGCCCGGCACAACCAGGCATCCTGCACGACCTCGGTCAGCTCCTGCAGGGTCAGCTCGCCGATCCGGCTCCCGCGGATCAGCACCGACAGGTGGCCGTCGAAGTGGGATGTGGTGAAGAACGGCGACCCCTCGTCCTGGATCATTGCCTGCTTGTCGGCCTCAGATTCGACCCAGAACACGATCACGTCGGGCAAGCGCTCGCCGGTATCCGGATCGGTGGCGTCCGGGCGCGGGTTGCGGAAAAAGATGAATGACTTGCCGCCGACTTGGTACACCGGGTTGCCCTGGCCGACGTAGGTCACGCTGACATGCGGCATTCTGAGTGCAAGCTCACTCACGTCATCGATCCGCGCGCGACGCACTCGTTCTGCCACGCCCGTCAGCGTAAGTCAGCCGGTAGCAGAGACGACCGCGCGCGGGGGTGTCAGTCTCGTCAGTCTCCGGCCTGATCCTCGAATTCGAGCTGAAGCGCCGCCTTCCGGAGGAAGGCATCAATGTCGAAGTCCGGGTAGTCCCTGCTCACGTCGGCGGCTAGGTCGAGAAAGAGCTGGGCGGCGAACAACGCAGCGCTCCAGGTGTACCGGCGGTCGTCAGCGAGGGCCGCGTCGATCAGCGCGCGGATCTGCTCCACGGTTATCGGCGCAGAGAGCGTCACGCTCCGGGATCTCGGATCACGGGCATCTCTCGCCAGAAGATCGAGCAGCGGTGTCTCGCCGCCTCCTTCCCTCATGTCGGTGAGTGCCGCCGTGAGCATGGCAATCAGCCTGCGCCGGACGCCCTTATCAAGTTCCATACATCCAGTTTGACTGCAGATAGTGATGGGATGCCCGAAAGCTCGCCAGACTCGCTGGGTCTTCAAGGGCGCTCGGATGTGGAACCTCCTCCTACCTATCCCGGCGCTGCTCGCCAGCGGCCCGGTTGCCTGAAGGCGGTTCGGGTTCGCGCGTCGGTACTGGTCGCGCTCCCGTGCAGCGTGCGCGGAGGGTGGCGACGCCGTCACCGTCGAGTTCGTCGCAGAAGGTCACGCGGCCAGTCATGGCCATGACCAGGGCCAGGGTGCTGCCGGACACCAGCGGCCCTGAGCCGGTGGCGAAGGGGCCGTCGGTGGCTTCCAGTCGTAGCCGGGCGATCCGCCCTTTGGCGAGGACGACGAGGTCAGAACCCTGGTAGTAGCTGGCCAGCCGGGTGAGTGTGGTGATCGGGTAGTCGCGGTGGATGCCCAGCGGCCGGCGGATGTCCTCACCGTGCACGATCGTTTCGCCGAGCATCGCCGCGGTCGGCAGTGGTGGTTTTGTGGTGCTGGTCGTGACGGAGCGGAACCGTGCGAGCGTCTCGACTGGGGTGGCGCCGAGTTGCTCGGCCAGTCGCATGGCGACCTGTTTGTCGAAGTCGAACCGGCAGCGGATCACGCCGGTCAGCCACCGCACGCTGTTGAGGCTGGCTCCGGCGGTGAGGTGCGCCAGTACCTGGCGCACACTGAACCCGGTGCACAGCGACCGGGTCGCCCACTGCTGGGCGGTCAGGTCCGCTAGGTCAGCGGCCACGGCGGCTCGCTCGGCGTGCACCAGCGACCAGATGCCGCTCGCGCGATGCAGGGGGCCGGTTGCCGGTGCTGGTGTCGTCATGCTGACGAACCGCCTGTGTACACGGCGGGTGCGGCTGACACGGCGGCACGGTGGCGGCGGCTACTCGGCATACGGCCGCAGCTCGAATGTGCCGATCAGCGCGGTCGGGTGCCTCGACGCCACCTCGATGGCCTCGTCCAGGTCCGTGCATTCCAGCACGCAAAATCCGGCGATTTGCTCCTTGGTCTCGGCGAAGGGCCCGTCGCTCACGAGCACCTCGCCGTCCCGCACCTTGACCGTGGTCGCTGCGCTGGTCGGCCGCAGGAAGCCGCCGCCGACCAGGACACCGCGGGCTTTCATCTCCGCATCCCAGGCGTCGACCGCCGCGTCGCCCTCCGCGTCCGCGCGGTCAGCATCCCACCAGTCGACGGCACTCTCATCGGCACAGTGGATCATCAGGTACCTCATGCACTCCTCCTATGAGCTGGCCGCACCTGTTTTCATCACTAGGACGACGCGGCCGGAGTCCCCAGATGGACACAGCGGCAAGGTCTGACGACGCCGCCTGGATGTGATACTTCCCCATAAGGAAGGATCACTGACGGGAGCAGGATGATGACGGGACCGGTGGCAAGCGGGGCCGAGCAGTTCGAGGCGAAGCTCGGGTCGTTCGTCAGGGAGAACAGGCTGTACGGCGCGGCGGCCGGCGTAGTCCATGGCGACGAGCTGGCCTGGTCGGGCGGAGCCGGGTTCGCCGACGTCGCCTCTGCGCGCCCGTCTGGGCCCGACGTGCTGTACCGGATCGCCTCCATTACCAAGACCTTCACCGGCAGCGCGATCCTGCAGCTGCGCGATGCGGGCAAGCTCGACCTCGACGATCCGGTGGTCAAGTGGATCCCTGAGTTATCTGACAGCGCGAGTCCGGAGACGATCGGCGGCGTCTCGATCCGGCGTTTGCTGTCGCACGAGTCCGGGCTTGTCAGCGAGCCGCCGGGAACTGATTTCCTGGCCTTTCCGCCGGCCTACCAGGGTGTGGTTGCGCGGAATCTTGAGCGGGCCGGAGAGATCTTCACCGCGGTGCCGCCGAACACGCAGCTTAAATACTGCAACCTCGGTTACCAGTTGCTCGGCGAGATCGTGAGCCGGGTCGGCGAGATCCCCTATCCGCGGTACGTTGCCGAGCGAATCCTGAGTCCACTGGGGATGTCATCGACCGGCTTTGAGCCGCTCCATGCTTCTCTCGCTGAACGGTGCGCCGTCGGCTACTCCGGGCGGGCGTTCTCCGACGAGCTGTCCGTCGCTCCGTCGATGCCTCCGGTGTGGGCCGAGGGCGGATTGTGGTCAAGCGTGGCTGACCTGGCTCGGTGGCTGTCCTTCCACATCCAGGCCCATCCGGCGGGCAGCGATAGCGAGGTAGCGGACTCGCCGGTACTGTCCGCTGCGACGCGGCGGGAGATGCACAAGCCCCGCTACCTCAGCGACGAGGAATGGACGACCGCGTGGGGCATCTCCTGGTACTCAATGCGCAAGGACGACGTGACCTGGGTACAGCACTCTGGCGGCCTCCCCGGCTTCGCGTCGAACGCCTGCTTCGATCGCACCGCACGGGTGGGAGCGATCGTACTGGTCAACGGTGCGACTGACGCGTCGCCGCTCGCCATGTCGCTGGGTACCCAGGCGCGAGAGCTGGCCGAGGCAGCGCCCCCGCGGCTGGCCACGCCGGTGCCGACGCCCGCCGAGTTTCGGCCCCTGCTAGGCCTGTACGCGCCAGCCGACATGAGCTTCCAGCTCCGGGTCGAATGGCGCGACGCCAGGCTGACAGTCGTGGCGAGTGACCGGCCGGGCGAGACCATGGCCGTGGAGCGAGGCAGCGAGGCCGACAGCTTTGTGGTCTCGCCAGGATTCCGCGAGTCGGGTGAGCCTCTGGTCTTTAAGCGCCGCGCAGACGGCAGGGTGTCCTCGATGCTGATCGGCGGTGGCTCACTGGTGCGGCTCGACCCAGTAACGTGACCTATCGGCCGGCGAGTCGGAAGTTGCCTGATGCGAGGATGCGCTGGACTTCAGCGCGCGTCTGCTCAGCGTCAAGGTCGCCGGTGTCGATCGCGTGGCGTTCAAGATCTCCGAGCTGTGCGAACGCGCGGTACAGGCCCGTGATCGCGTCGACGTCCTTGAGTTCGTGGCCGTTGCGCTCCCTGGCGCGCGCCAGCGTGGTGTCGAGGTCGGGTCGCAGGACCACGTAGGACAGTGTCAGTCGGTCTCGGTCAGCGAGCCCGCGAAACGGTGGCAGGAACCAGGGCCCCACGATCCCGTCGACGACTACGTCGTAGCCGCCGCGGGCGAACGTCGCGACCGTGCCGACGATCGCCTCGACCACCACCTCGTTCTGCCGCTGCGCTTCAGGCAGGAAGGGGAGTACGAACCCGGTGCGGATCGAGCGGTAGAACTGGTCGGTCGTGAGATGAACAGTCGGGACGCTCGCGCTGGTGGCGAGGAGCTCAGCCACGGTCGTCTTTCCGGCGGCGGGCGGGCCGGTCAGGATGACCACTTGGTTGTTCATGATCCCAGAAGCTAGTCGGGCGGCCCCATGAGAAACAGTCTTGTCTTTCTGCCCGGGTTCAGCCGGCCGGCGAGACGGCGGCTGGTGTGCCCGACCGGCCGGGGTCTACGATCTTTGACCGCAATGGTCTTCAGCCAGCTGCGGTGCACCCGTCGGCAGTAGCCGCCGCGAGCCATGGGACTGGCTGGTGATCTGTTCGCCTGTTTCCGTCAAGGGGAAACTCGATGCCGCTCTACATGTACCAGGCCTCCTATACCGCCAAGTCGATGGCGGATCAGCTGAAAGAGCCGCAAGACCCGGTGGAAGGGATCCAGCGGGCCCTGGACGAGCTGGGAGCCACAATCGTGGTGGCGGGCTTTCCGTTTGGCGAGTATGACGTGGTCGTCGTGTATGAGGCGCCAGATGATATGACCGCTGCCAGCGTCGCGATGGCAGTGGCCGCGGCAGGCGAGGTGCGGTCGGGCAAGACCACGCGGCTGCTCAGCGGGCAGGAATGGCTCGAGTCTTTGCGCAAGCGCAGGATTGTCACCAGCCGGAAGCGCGCCAGCCGCATGACAACCGGCCACGATAACCAGAACACGTCAAGCAGCAAGTAGCGCTGAGACAGCTGTGCGGTGACGGGTCAGCCTGTTCTCGAAATTGGCGGAACCCACGCCAGGGCCTGCCGCATTGACACCGTGACCTGGCACCCGGAGCCTGACTCGGAACACCGGCTGCCACTCGACAGCAGCGGCACGGCTGATGCGATTATCGCGACCATGCTCGCGTGCGCGGACGCGCTGTGCCTGACGTCGGCTGAGACGCTGGCCGTTGCCATTCCCGGCCCATTCGACTATCGCACCGGTATCGGCCGATTCGAGGGTGTCGGCAAGTTCGACAGCCTAGCGGGTGTCGACCTGAGGCGGGCATTGCTCGGCCGGCTGGCCCAGCCTCCCGGTCGGATCACATTCGTGAATGACGCGGCCGCATTCGGGCTCGGGGAATGGCTCGCGGGATCAGCGCGCGGCTATCAGCGCGTCGTCGCGATCACCCTTGGCACCGGCGTCGGCTCAGTGTTCATTGACGACGGAACAATCGTGTCCAGCGGGCCATCAGTGCCCCCCGACGGGGATGTATATCGACTGGTTGTCCGCGGTCGGCCGCTCGAAGAGTCAGTGAGTCGCCGCGCAATTATTTCCGCGTACCACCAGCTGGCCCCGGGGTCGCGAACCTCGGGTTGGGACGTCCGCGACATTGCTTCGGCTGCGCTGCGCGGCGACCAGGCGGCCAGGCATGTGTTCACGCACGCGTGTTATCTATTCGGCGAAGCACTGGCGCCCTGGCTGCTGCTTTTCAGGGCACAGGTCCTTGTTGTCGGTGGTGGTCTGTCAGCTTCATGGGCGCTGATATCCGGGCCGATGCGGGCCGGCCTGGGGGAGGCGGCAGCAGAGCTCGTCGTGGTCAGGTCGGCGGACACGGAGAACGCCATTGCGGCGGGCGCGGCCTGGCACGACACCATGTCCGGCACCACTGGCCGGAAGACCGAGCCTGGGTAAGGCGAAACTGTCACTGCCTCTGCGTAGCCTCACTCACGAGTAAAGCCGGAGACCCTGCCGCCGTTCACTGCTAGGCCTGGTCCACCACATACAGAGACAGGACCTTCGTCATGGAAAGCCCAGTTATCGCCACGGTCGTGTTCCCCGCTCGCAACTTCCACGCCAGCGTCCAGGCATGGTCGACGGTCTTCGGCGCCGGCCCGGCATTCTCCAGTAGTGGCATCGAACGTGCCCCTGGCGAGGCGGACTTCGCCGTCTTCAAGACCGCCGACATAGAGGTCGGTCTGACCTCGCTGCCCTGGGTGGATGAGCCTCTCGTCATGTTCGACACGGACGACATCGTCGAAAGCCGCCAGACGCTCATTGATGCCGGCGCTGTGGGACTCGGCGAGATAGCCGCTGGATCGCTCGCGCCACTAGGCACCGTACCGGTCACTAACGGCGACCCCGAGACAGGAATCGTCGACGTACCCGGCGCCCGCCTGGCCGTCGTCCAACTTGCCGATGGCAGCAAGCTCGGGCTGCGCCAGTCACTGCCCACCGACTGGTGAGCCATGCCAAACCCGGAAAGACGCTCAGCCGGGCACCCCCTGTCTGTCATCACATTCACTACTTTGTCGTGCCCGCTGTGCGCTTCGGATGCCTTGTGAAGCTACGGGCGCTCCTCGAATCACCGGGATGGAGTGATCAGCTTCAGCTGGCTCACGGGAAGACTTGACGTACGGCGAAGGCTCGCAAGGCCAGCATCCGGCCGGGCTCGAACTCGCGGGGCCCGTGACGCACGCCGCGTCGGCCCGCTGCTCTGGGAGATCAGAACGGGAGGATGCGGACAATGAACTCACTGGCCGACGACTTCCGGCAGGGCAGCTACCACAGCTGATCGGCTTCTGGCCAGCGAACATGGAGGGCAAGGAACGTGGCCGATTGGGCTAGCGGCTATCTGCCGGTGTCGGAGCACGGGCTGATCGGCGATCTGCATTGCGTCGCGCTGGTAGGGACCAACGGAACTATCGATTGGCATTGCAGCCCGTGTTTCGACTCTCCCAGCATGTTCGGCTCACTTCTGGACGCCGATAAGGGCGGGTGCTTTGAGCTGGCCGCTGCTGTCCCGGCGAAAACCCGGCAGTTCTATCTTCCCGACACCAACGTGCTGATCACGCGTTTCTTCACACCGGATGGCGTGGGGGAGATCCAGGATTTCATGCCGGTCGGTGATGCCGCCGAGGCGCAGCGGCACCGGCTGATCCGCCGGTCGGTCTGCGTGCGCGGGCGCATGCCGTTCCGGGGTCGGATCGCGCCCCGGTTCGGCTACGGGACCGAGCCGCACACCCTCGCCGAGGCAGGGGCCTCCCTGGTCTTTGCCGCATCCGACCTCACCGTGACACTGACCGCGACGGTGCCGGTCGAGCACGATGATCGCGATGTAACGGCGGCGTTCTTGTTGTCCGAGGGCGAGTCGGCGATATTCGCGCTCGACGAAGCGAGCGCCGGCGTCGTGCCACGCGCGTGCACGCCCGAGGAGGCGCGGGCACTGGGGGAGGCGACTGTTGCCTTCTGGCGGCGGTGGCTCTCGGCGTCCCGGTATCGCGGTCGATGGCGCGAGATAGTGCATCGCTCTGCGCTGACACTGAAACTGCTGACTTACGCTCCGACCGGCGCCATCGTTGCCGCGCCTACGACCAGCCTGCCTGAGCAGGTCGGCGGGGAGCGGAACTGGGACTACCGGTATGTCTGGGTCCGGGACGCAGCATTCTGCGTCTATGCGCTGCTGCGGCTCGGTTTCAGCAGCGAAGCTGAGGCTTTCATGGGCTTGATGCTCGAGCAGGCCGCCGGACCCGCAAACACCGATTCTGGTCCTATGCAAGTCATGTACGGCATCGACGGGCGCACTGAGCTTCCCGAGCAAGAGCTGCCGCACCTGGCCGGCTACGTGGGGTCGCAGCCGGTGCGGATCGGCAACGCAGCAAGCAAACAGCTTCAGCTCGATATCTACGGCGAGCTCATGGACTCGATCTACCTCTACGACCGCTGGCACCAGCCCGTTTCCAGCGCTCAGTGGGATGCGATCACCTCCCTGGCCGACTGGCTCTGCGGTCACTGGGACCAGCCTGACGAGGGCATCTGGGAGACCCGCGGCGGCCCGAAGAAGTTTCTCTACTCGCGGCTTATGTGCTGGGTGGCGATGGAGCGAGCGGTTCGGCTGGCCGTGCGCCGTGGTCTGCCTGCAGATCTGGAGCGCTGGCGGGAGGCCAGAGACGCGATCTACCGCCGGATCATGGACCGTGGCTGGTCACCAAGCCTGCAGGCCTTCGCCCAGTACGAGGGCGCGGAGGTCCTTGACGCCGCCGTCTTGCTGATGCCGCTGGTGAAGTTCATCTCGCCGACCGACCCGAAGTGGCTGTCCACGCTTGACGCTCTGACAACCAGCCTGGTGTCTGATTCCCTGGTGTACCGGTACGACCCGCAGGCCAGCCCGGACGGAGTGCGCGGCGAGGAAGGCACCTTCTCGGTGTGCTCGTTCTGGTTTGTTGAGGCGCTTACCAGGGCCGGGCGACTGGAAGAGGCACGGCTAGCGTTCGAAAAGATGCTCACCTACGCCAACCACCTGGGCCTCTACGCCGAGCAGGTCAGCCGCGCCGGCGAGCAGCAAGGCAACTTTCCCCAGGCACTCACCCACCTCGCGCTGATCAGCTGCGCCTATAACCTCGACCGCGCGCTCGGCTGATCAACCGCACGCTGCGCCCCAGCGCAGGCCAGCGAGACCGCCAGTTGGTCACGCAGCGGCCGCTTCCTTGATGAGGTTCGCGACCGAGTCCGGCTGTGACAGGAACACCGAGTGGCTGGCAGCTACCTCGGTGACGGTAGCGCCCGATCGCTCGGACATGGCCCGCTGGGCGGGGGGCGGGATCATCTTGTCCTTGGTGGTGAGGAGGTACCAGGCTGGCTTGGTACGCCACGCAGGCTCGCTGATCGTCCCGGCCAACGCGTCGACGCCCCATGGGACCTGCGAGTCAGCCATGAAAGCAGCCTGATCGGCCGAGAGGTCGCCAGCGAACGAGTCGTGGTACTTGTCGCGGTCCAGGAACAGGAAGCCGTCCTTCGGCGGCAGGATGGGCGGAACGGGGGCACCCGGAGGCGGGTCGGCAATGAGGCTGTTCACCGACTCGCCGGCGTCAGGCGCGAAGGCTGCGATGTAGCCCAGCGCAGCCACCTTGTCGTGTCTGCCTGCCTCGGTGATGACCGCGCCGCCATAGGAGTGACCGACCAGCACGACCGAGCCCAACAGCTCGTCGATAACCTGCCGCGTTGCGGCGACGTCCCCCTCAAGCGAGAGAGTGGGATTCTGTACGATACGGACGTTGTAGCCATCTCGGGTCAGAATGTCATACACCGGCTGCCAGCCGGATCCATCCACGAAACCGCCGTGAACGAGGACTACGTTCCTGACCGGTGCTTCAGTACTCATGACGTCCCCCTTCATCCCATTGGGCTCGCTGATCAGGCAGAGGGGCGCACAGCCTTGCTCGAGTGCGGAAATCGCCGGGCGACCCTTACTCGCGGCTACCTATCGAGAACCTTGTACCCGTCCGCCGGCGCGCCAACATCGGCCACCATTCGATCCAGGCCGCCGTACTGCGCCGTCTTCACCCCGTGCCAGCTGGTGCACCTCGCTCCCGCTGCATGTAGCCGGCGGTCATGCCGCCATCGACGAGCAGCGTTGTCCCGGTGATGAACTCGGACTCGTCGCTGGCGTAGAACACCGCTGCGGCGGCGACATCGCGCGCCTGGCCGATTCGGCCTATGGGCGGCAACGGCCAGTCACCGCTTTCGCCCCGGTCCTCCTCGCCAGGGGGCGCCATATGCCGCATGCCCGGCCAGATGTCGCCAGGGCACAGCACGTTCGATCGCACGCCTTCTGGGCCGACGTCGAGAGCCAGCATTTTTCCGAGCATGACGACGGCGGCCTTGGTCATCGAGTAGAGGCCTGTTTCTTGTTCGCCCCAGATGCCCGCATCGGATGCTATGTGGATCATGCAGCCGTGGCTCCGTGCGAGGTGAGGATAGCTGTGCTGTGCGTACAGCAGGTAGCCGCGCACGTTGACGCTCATGACGCGGTCATAGTCGACGAGCGGCGTGTCGATCAGCCGGGCGCTGATGCCAATCCCTGCGTTGTTCACCAGTACGTCCAAGCCGCCGAGATGGTCCGCGGCCGTTGTGACTGATGAAGCGACTGCACTCGGGTCGGCGGCATCCGCACTCACGAATCGCGCACCCACTCCAAGGGTCTGCTCAGCTCGCCTGCCGAAATCGACATCGCGGCCGGTGACGACAATCCGCGCGCCCTCGGCCACGAAGCGCTCCGCGATGGCAAATCCCAGGCCTGTCGTGCCGCCCGTGACAAGCACGCGTCTGTCCTGCAGCAAGCCCATGGCCGGTCAGTTTAAGCGCGGGCTCGCATGAGGTCGGCGGGCTCAACCTGATCGGTGCTTAGCCCGATACCATGGCCGCGTCGAAACCTGACAGGAGTCCGCATGGTCGAGCATGCGCCGCCGTGGCCCAAGCAAGGACCGGCATCGTACTTCCCGTCCATCGAGAAGAACTACGGGCGCTCGATCGCGGAGTGGCAGCAGATCATCAAGAACTGCGGCCTCGATAAGCACATGGCCATGGTGGCGTTTTTGAAGTCCGAGCACGGGATGGGCCACGGGCACGCCAACGCTCTCGTCGGCTGGACACTCGCAGGGAACGTCGCCGCGCCGCCCAGCTAGCCGATGGCTGGGCATGCCGTAGCGCTTAGTCAGCCAGCCTGCCTGCCAGGGCGGCGCGAGCACGGATGCGCACGAGGGGGGAGACATGCCCGAGATACCAGGGCGCCAGCCGTTCCTCTTGCAGGCGGGCGGGGGCAAGTCGGTGTGGTCGTTGGGGGGCCGGTTCACCGCGAAGGCTGATGCGGCCGTCACTGAGGAGCGGTTCGCGCTGGTCGAGGCGCTGGCCTACCAGGCCACCGAGCCTCCGTTGCATATTCATCATCGCGAGGACGAGGCGTGGTACATCCTCAACGGGAAGATGACGTTCTACGTCGGCGATGATGTCCTAGAAGCATCTGCTGGATGCTTCGCGTTCGCGCCGCGTGGGATCCCGCACACGTTCACGGTTGATGCGGAACCGACCAGGGTGCTGGTATTCGCCTCCCCGGCAGGGTTTGAGCACTTTGCCTTCGAGCTGGGAGTGGAGGCGCGCGACGACACCCTGCCGGAGAACTTGGCGATGCCTTCCCCGGAGGTCCTGGGCCGGGTGGGTGAGCGTTACGGCATCGAGGTGGTAGGACCGCCCCGCCGGGTTCGCTGACGGGCACGCACCGGAGATGCGCAGTCGGCGGAGCGCGCTCAGAGCGTCAGCACGACTTTGCCCGGAATGTGCTGGGTCGACTTTGCGATGAAAGCCGCGCGTGCTTCGGCGAGCGGATAGACGGCGCCGACTTGAGGTTGGAGCTTGCCCTGGTCAACAAGGCGAGCGATGTCGCGCAGTTCGGCGCCGCTCGGGTCGCGGACGAAGTGAACAACACGGATGTCGTCGCGATCAGTCTGTACCGGCATCATGATGCTCACCAGGGCGCCGCCGGGCTTGACGAGGCCCGGAGAACGGGCAAGCACGTCGCCGCCGATGGTGTCGTAGACCAGATCGACCTGACCCACGGTGGTCTCCCAGCCATCCTGCTCGATGTCGACGAATTCGTGGACGCCGAGGTCGAGCGCGCGTTCACGAGCGTCTGCCCGGCCGGTTCCGATGACGTGGGCGTCGGCCCAGCGCGCAAGCTGGACGCCCATCGATCCGACCCCACCGCTAGCGCCGTGAATGAGCACGGACTGACCAGACTCCAGATGTCCGTGGTCGAATAGCGCCTGCCACGAGGTGAGCGAGGCTTGCGGGATGGCAGCGGCTTCGATGAAGTCGACTGTGGCGGGCTTGGGTGCCAGGCTTCGCGCCTCGATCGTCACGTACTCAGCAGCCCACCCGTCGCGGTACCCGTCGATAAGGCCGTAGACCTCGTCACCCACCGATACACCGGCGGTGCCGAAGCCGACCGCGACTACGATGCCCGACCCCTCGTGTGCGGGGATCAACGATCCTCGGTCGTGCCCGGCTCGATCGGTCATGGGGGTCCAGGTCAGCTCGGTCGGAGTGAAGCTGGCGGCTCGCACCTGCACGAGCGCGTCGCCGATCGCGGGCCGCGGATCCGGGGCGTCCCCGTAGACGAGGCCCTCGATGCCCTCGAAACCCTCCGGCTTCTGCATGGATACGGCTTTCATAGGACTCCTTCCACCTCGACGGCTCTTGCCGGTCTACCCACGTGGCGGTCAGCGCCCGATGATGAGCAATGACCATCGGCCGTGGTCACCGTGCAGTTAGTGGTCTCCAGCCGGGCCTTCTTCGGCTCGCCGCTTCAGAGCAGCGTTGAGTTCCTCGAAGCCCTGCTGCGTGTGTCGGAGCAAGCCGGGACTGAGGCCGACAAGCAATCCGCTGAATGACTCGCTTGCCAGCACCTTCGTCCCGGACTGCGTCCGTTCCAAGGTGAACCGGTGAGCGCCATCGAAAAGACCCGGCATGACCAGGCGGCCAAGCCAGGCCAGCTCGCGGTTCTCAACAACGGATGTAACAGTCGGCTTGAAGGACGTCGGTCTGCTACCTGGCGGCTCGATCCTGACGTTGAGTCTTTGCCCGGGCACCAGGGGACCGGAGATGGAAGTGATGAAGGGGTCCCAGGAGGCGTGCCCGGGCAGGTCGGTGAGAACGCCCCAGACATGCTCAGGGCTGGCGTTGATCTCGACGGTGGAGCTGACCGTCTTCATCGCACGTTCCTTTCATCCGGTCCTTCAGTACGGTCGCCGCCTGAAGTGATCACGCCACTGCAGCGGAGCCAGCTAGGGCTTTCTCCCGACCGACCACGTGCGACATAAGGACGGCGCTCACGCCCAGCCCCGAATGTCTGGCGCGCTGGCCAGAGCCGCGGTGGACGTGAGCGCCGTGTGCGGCTCAGACCCGGCCGGGCAGCCGCGTCGTTACCTCCTGTACGAGCCACGTATTGCCATCGGGATCATTGAAAGAGCAGTACTGCCCGTAGCTGGTGCGCTTCGGGTCCGGACCGGGCTGCCGTGCTTCCCGCGGGAACGGCGGGCCGTGCCAGATGTCGCTCGCATCGACGCCACGGCCAAGCAGCTCGTTATGCGCCGCTTGGATGTCGGAGACGACCAGACCACCCTCGGCAGAGCCGGGCGCGGCGTTGGTCAGGCCCTGACCGAAGGTGATCGATGCCCCAGAGCCAGGCGGCGTGAACTGGACAATACGCAGGCCCTCCATCGGGGCGTCGTCGGCATCCAGCCTCCAGCCCAGGCGCTGGTAGAACTGCTTGGATTCGTCGACATCCGACACCGGGATGATATCGATCTCAAGGTGCATGTCGATCTTGCCGTTGGCCGGAGTACTCGCGGTGTATGAGTCTGTAGAGTTCATGGCTGCCCTCCTGAGCGAAGGAAGACCCCTTCAGGTCTTCGGAGTTGCTGATGCCATCAACCCCCTCTATTTGCCCGCCCATCACGCCCACAAAGACCCTGTCGCTGGCCTCCTAGGTGTCCGGTTTCACACTCGGGGTCCCGCAATCGTCGCGGTTGCGCAGTGAGCGCTTGAGTCATCGATCTGGATCAGACGGCTTGTCCGGAGTCCCCGATTCCTTCTGCGAGTCCTTGTTGATCGCAGACTTGTAGGAATCTGCCGTCGCGTGGACATACGCCAGGAGCTCGGGATCGATGCGGCTAAGTCCCCTGGCGTCGTACCACCTGACTACCACCGCTCCGACGATCAGCCAGAAGACCAGCCCCGCCGACGCGGCGACGACAGCTCGGGTCAGCCCCGCGTCGGCCTGCGCATTCAAGTAGAGGATTGCCCGGGTACCGTCCACGACCTGTCGCAACGGTTCGACCTGGGCCAGCCACCGAAGGGGAGTGGGCAGTGCCTGGATCGGCACAGTACCGCCCGCGGATGCCAGACCTGCATACACGAAAATGATCAGCGCCACGAGCTGACCCACGGTGCCCAGGATGGCGAACAATACGAGCGTCCCCGCAGCGACACTCGCGGCGCACAGCCACGTCACCAGCCACAGCAGGCCGACGTGGGGCGCGTACAAGCCGAGGCCGGCGACCGCGACTAGCAGGAGGATTCCCGTCATAAGGGCGGTCAAGACCAAGGCGAGAACCCACTTGGTGAGGAGCGTCTGCCACCTGTTTATCGGTACTGGCCGACGCTGGCGCCACCATGGGCCTGTTTCGGTGGTGGCGTATCCGAGAGCGGCATCGACTGAACTGTTGACGATGGTCCCGCCGAGAAAGCCGCAAAACAGGGTGAGAAGCGCGACGTAGAAGGCGCTCAGACCGAGCGCGGTATTAGGCGGCAACGGACGGTACTTAGCGGTCATGACGGTGACCGGGTCAGCCAGAAATGCCCGCGTCGCCGCGTTAGCCGGCGCGGGCGCTATTGCCGTGAGTTGCCGTCCGATCTGGCGTGATGCCGCTGCCAGGGCAGGATCGAGGATGCCGGTGGCCAGGCCTACCCCCTGGGTGCCTGCGCGCTGGTTCGTCAAGATGACTATCGCGGGCCTCGCGAGCCCCGGCCGACTCCCTGGTACAGCCGCCAGAGTGAGTATCGATGCGGTAAATCCTGGCGGGATGATGACGGTGGCGTACGAGGCGCCGCGGTCCATTGTCTTCTCAGCAGCGGGAAGCGTGCTATGTGTGAGCATCAGCGGGCCGGACACCCGCTGACTTTGCGATAGGCCGCTTTGCAGGCTCTGGCCAATATCGATCCGGCGAGTGCCAATTGTGACGCCGCGATCCTGATTGACGACACCCACGGGTAGGCCGTGCAGGTTCCCGAGAGGGTTGACCGCGGATCCGATGTAGAACGTTGTCAGCAGCGCCACGAAGATCGAACCCATGACGAGCGGGAAGAGCCACACTGCCCGAATGGACAAAATTCGCCTCGCCCGGACCGGGAAGGCGTTTCTGGCTGCACCTGTGCTCGGTGCCGGAGAGGCGGAACTACCTGTCACGCAGATTCCCTGCCGGTCTGAGGCTCGCTCGTGGAGGGAGCGACCAGCACTCCGCCAGATCGCTCGCGGCACGCGTGGATGACGGGTTCGCCGTACTGCGATTGCGGTTACGTGTCGCCTGCCGCGACGTTATACCCGGGCCGGATCCGCTGATCCCGATGAACGGCTTGCCTTCTCGCACCGGCAGTGGAGACGGGCCGTGGGCGTCAGCGGCCAGGCGCCAAATCGGGGCAGTTCACGGATTAACGGCTGCAGCAGAGGGGATGGTGTTGCGTTGGCACCCGCTCTGATCAGCAACCCTTGGACGCCGGGGGGATGTGACGCCCGGCGCCTTCGGCCGGGCAGATGGAACGGCTCGGTTCGCTTCCGATACGAGATGAAGAGGTGAAAGCAGTGATCTTCCACATCAACCGGATAACCCTGAAGAAGAACCTCAGCGAGGAGCAGCGGGAGGCGGGCGTCGAGATGCTTCGGCAATCCGGGGCCGCCAACCCCGCGGTGAAGTCGTACGTAGTGGGCCCCGAGGTCGGCGGGGAGTTCGAGTACAGCGCCGTGTACGCGGTCGAGGACCTCGACGGCTACTGGGCGTACCTGACCCATCCGGCGCACGTGCGCGAGGAGCTGGAGGGCATCGCCAATCTCGAGAAGTTCGTGGCCTTCGACGTGACAGACTCCGATGACCCGGAGATCGACGAGAAGATCGCCGCGCTGCAAGCCCGCAACTACCAGGAGCACCCTGACGTCGCTGCGCTGGTGGCGCAGGCGGCCTCGTTCACGGTGCCCGGAGGAGGGGATAGCCCGCGTCAGGCGCGCCGCGGGTGATCGCATCCATCGGCGCCGCGGGTCCGATCAGAGCTCGCCTGGCACCGCGAAACGATAGAACACGCCTCCTGCCGGGGAGACGCCCATAAGGAGCCAGACCGCGTCTTCGAAATCGCGGGCCCGTGAGAGATCCCCGACGCGCACCGGCTCGTACCCGGCATCGCGAATGAGCTGCTCGGTCACGTCGCGGGCGTCCTCGTCGGCGACGTACCAGTTGCTCGGCCGCACTCGCTGTTCGCGCACTTTGTCGAAGAGTGCTGCGAAATTCATGTTGAAAGTCTTGGCTACCGGCCCACGAGTGAAGGACTTCACTTCCTCGGCGTACGAGGGGAAGTCGCCATGACGTGATGGCAGGACGTTCGTCGCGTCGATAGCGATCTTTCCGTCCAGACCTCTCACCTTGGCCAGGGCGGTCGAGATCTGATCACCGGGCACTGCAATGAGCACCACGTCCGCGTCCGACGCATCCCCGCCGTCACGACCGAGGCCTTCGACCTCGTGTCCCGCGTCCCGCCACAGGCGCGCAAGTCCGCCGCCGATGTTCCCCCGTCCGATTGTGACGATCTTCATCTCGGTCTCCTTCGCTTGTACTGCGTTGACGGTCGGCGCGACAGGGTGTCCACCCGGCTCCGATGCACCGCCGTAGCACCGCCTGGTGGAGGTGCCGGTCTCGGCGAAGTCGGGCGGTGGCGGTATGCCAAGCGTGGCGGGACAAGGCGGGACGACGGCCGATTCTGATCACGGCCTGAACGCCTAGCGGGTCACAAGGCTGCGGGGCTGGCGAGTTTGCCTCCATCGATGGGGATCGTCGCTCCGGTAATGAAGGATGCCTCGTCGGAACAAAGCCAGACGGCGGTGGCAGCGACTTCCTCTGGCTGGCCAAGGCGGTGCAGCGCTAGCCGCGCCCCGATGTGCTCCCGGGCAGCATCGTCGGCTCGTGCGAGGTTGTGCGTGAGAATCGGCCCGGGGGCGATGGCGTTGACCCGGATTCCTTGGTTGCCGTAGTCGAGCGCGGCGGTCTGGGTCAGGCCGATGATGGCGTGCTTGCCCGCCGCGTAGGCGGACATGCCAGGTGCACCGGCTAGGCCGGCGGTAGAGGACATGTTCACGATCGCCCCGCCGCCCCCCGCGAGCATCGCCGGGATCTGGTATTTCATCGTCAAGAACACGCCGCGCGCGTTGACGCGCAGGGTGGTGTCGAAGTCATCGAGCGACAGGTCGGCAAGCGGCGTCGGCATGTGCCCTTGGCCGGCGTTGTTGAAGGCAGCGTCGAGGCGCCCGAACGCCCCCAGAGCCTGCTGAACCAACCGCCCGGGCGCGGCTGGGTCGCCGACGTCAGTGTCGACGGCGAGCGCCTTGCCGCCTGCGGCCATGATCTGACCCGCGACGTCGTCCAGGTCTTTAGTGCTGCGGGCAGCGAGCACGACTGCCGCCCCGGCGGCCGCAAATGCGCGCGCGGCCGCGGCACCGATGCCGCGGCTGGCGCCAGTGATGATCGCGACCTTCTCCTCCAGCAGCCGACCCGCCTGCAGCGTCCCATCGGCCGCAACCTGTGCGGTACTCATCGGCCAGCTTCCTTTCCTCGTGCGTTGGCCATATCGCCTAGCTGGCTCTGAAGACGCCGACCACAAGCTCCCGGCGGCGATCAGCGAGGACAGCCGACCTAACGTGGGCCACCGCAGGCGCCCGCGATGCCGCTGCGTGCGCTGACAGCGTCATCGCCATCGTGACCGCTGATGACGACAGAAGAGCGGGCAGGTCTACGGTGCGCCGACCGGGATCAGCCAGCGATGCTGCGCCTGGTAACGCGGGCGCAGTATTCGCCGGTACACCAGGCGCCCCGGTGCCGGCACCTCGCTGAGGACTGCGTGAGCGTCATGTTCGCTGGCATCATCAAGGACCCAGGTCAGGAACTCTGGCCGCTCCCGCGGTCTACGCCGTCCGCGTTCCTTCATGAGGAAGGCATGCCATTGGCCCTGGCTCAGGTGCTGTTCGATGAGGGGCAGTACTGCCTGCTCCTCGTGCGCCAGATGCTGGAGCAGCAAGCGCGCCAGCTCTTCGGAGCTCGGGGTCAGAGGCCCGCCGCCCCGAATCGCGGTATCGACGGCGGCCAGCGCGGGCGGGATGAGTGCATGCTCATCAACCATTGCATCGACGGCGGCCAGGTCTGCTGCATCGGAAAGCTCATGCCGCAGGACCGGCCATAGATCGTCGTCTTCAGCAGAGTGATGGTTGTCGAGCTGGGTGCGGAATTCCTCCCAGCCAGCCAGCACTGTCTCCGGCGTGACCGGGCGAGCGGCGGATCTGTCCAGTTCAGCGGCTGCATCGCGCAGCCGTGTCAGATCACGGCGCAGGGCTGCGTGCATAGCCAGCATGAAATGGACGTCGGCGGGCTCGGCCCGGCGGCTCCGCCGAGACCGAGAACGCAGCCGGTTCGCACCCACCACCGCTCCGGCGACTCCAGCCAGCGCCACCAGTAGCCAGCGAGCACGTTTCGTTCCCAGCACGGTGTTTCCCTCCTAATCCCGGCCTGTCGGCACGTAGGTGAGGCTGATCACGCCTGAGTCCAGCGTGCGGTTACCGGTCAACCGCAGGGTGGCGGGCACGCCGCCCTGCGGGAACAGCTGCGTCCCGCCGCCGAGCACAAGCGGGTGCACATGGATCCGGTACTCATCGATCAGGTCGTGCTGCATGAGCGTCTGCACCAGCGTGGCGCTGCCATAGACCTCAATGTCCCCGCCGGATTCCCGCTTGAGCCGGGCGATCTCGGCTGCCACGTCGCCGTTGATGACTGTCGCGTTCCACTGCAGCGGCCCTGTCAGCTTGGTCGACGCCACCAGCTTGCGGATCTCGTTCATCCGGTCCAGGTATGCGCCGCCCTTGATCTCCGCCCACTTCGTGTGCAGCAGCTCGTACGTGACCCGCCCGATCAGGAAGTAGTCGGCTGCCTGCAGGTGCTCCAGGGCGCTCTGCTGCGCGTCCGCGCTGAAGTACGAGTTCCCCCAGCCGCCCTGCTCGGTCTCACCGAACCCGCCAGGGTCCTGGATGACACCGTCCAGAGTCACCAGGGTCGACACACTCAGCTTGCGCGTCATGATCCCCTCCCTCGGTTTCTACGAGCCCGCTCGGCACCGCCACCCAGGCAGACCCGGCGGTTTCCAGAGAAGGAGTAGGGCCGCACGACCCGGTGCTTGCTTCCTGCAGTCGTCGGCCGTGCCTATTCCTCCTGTTATGTCGGATAATCGGCACGGGCGTCAGGGCAGCACTCACGCGTACGCAGCGATGCCATTGATCGGCTGCCACGTCAGGTTTCCAGCGTACAGAGAGACGGCTGGCATCCGCCGTGCGCGTCGCCTGATGACAACTCGGAAGGCGAGGTACGGGGCTAAGTACTCGCAATCCCCTCCACCGTGCACAACCCCGGTTGATCGTATTCTTCAAACTCAACGCCCCGGGCGCGCAGCTCGGCGACCTCCGCCTCAAGGTCGTCGACCTCCCAGGCCGCGAGCTGATGCTCGGCGGTACCGGCGTCAGGAGAAGAGAACAACAGGAACAGGGGGTCCTGGCCGTTCCGGTAGAGGAGCGCGGCAGCTTCTTCCAGGTCGGTAGTCAATCCGAGCTTTTCCGCATACCAGGCACGCGCTCGCGCCAGGTCGCTGGTGGGAATGGTCGGATGCGGTCGCCGGCCGTCCAGCATGACTGCCTCCAGTGATCACCGGGCATCCGGGCACGTGCGGTCGGCACATGGTCCCAGGGGCGCTGCAATGGCGGACCCGCCTATCGATCCTCGGCGCGTTGGTCGAGATAGGTGTGCAGCAGCGCCATTGCGATCGCGCCTTCTCCCACAGCCGAAGCGACACGTTTGATGGAGCCGCGCCGAACGTCGCCGACGACGAACACCCCGGGCTGGCTTGACTCGAGCGGCAGCGGGTCGCGTGCCAGCGGCCACGACGCCGTCTGGCCGTCGTGGTGAAGATCAGCGCCGGTCATGAGGTAGCCGCCCTCATCGCGGCGCAGCCAGCCCTCGACGCCCGCCGTCAGCGGCTCTCCACCGATCAGCACATACATCGCGTCGGCTCTCAGCTGGTGTTGGTGGCCATCGCGGTCGGCGATGGTGACGGTCTCAAGCCGCTGCTGGCCGCTGGCCGCGATGACTCGGCTGCTCGTGAGCACGGTGATCTGCGGGTGCGCGGCAATGCGATCGACGAGATAGCGCGACATGCCCGCCTGCAGCGAGTGGGCACGGACAATCATCGTTACGGAACGGGCGTAGGCCGCGAGCTGCAGCGCCGCCTGGCCAGCGGAGTTAGCGCCACCGACGAGCACTACGTCCTCGTCGAGCTGGCCCGGGGCCTGCGCCGGGGCCGAACCGTAAGAGATGCCGCGGCCGACTAGCTGCTCGATACCAGGCGCGTGGAGCAGGCGGTAAGCGACCCCGGTGGCTATCACTCCGCTGCGTCCGCGTACCTGCCCGCCGCCGCTGAGAGACAGCTGGATGCTACCGTCGGGGTTCGGCTCGGCGTGATCGATGTCCACGCCCACGAGGATCTCCGCGCCGAACCGCAGCGCTTGCTCATGGGTACCGGCGGCCAGCTCGGCGCCGCTGATTCCCTGCGGGAAACCAGGATAGTTCTCGATCCGCGTGCTGGTGCCTGCCTGGCCGCCGGGCGCGACGCGTTCGACAACGAGCGTACGCAGCCCTTCGGAGGCGGCGTAGACGGCAGCCGTGAGCCCTGCGGGGCCAGCGCCGATAATGATGACGTCATAGAGCTCGTGCTCGGGCAGCGTGTGCAGCCCGGCGCGCTGCGCCAGCTGGCTGCGCCACTGCGTGCTCGTCAGATACGCCTCGGCGTGCTGGGGCTCGTGCACGGTGGGCGCCGCCGCCCCGCGGATTGCTGGCCGGTCGCGCGCAGGGACGGGGTCAACGAACTCTTCTGGCGCAGCCAGCTGAGAGCCGTCGGCGAACACGGCGAGGGGCCGGTCAACACCGAGGCGGGCGTGTTTGGCCAGCAGCCGACCAACGGGATCCGTGTTGGTATCGATCCAGCGGTGTGCCACGCCGTTGCCAGCCAGGAGAGCGCGCGCGGCCAGCATCGCCGACGCCGAGCCCGAGCCGATCATCGATACGATCGGATCGCCGTCATTCACCGTACTTCGCCCAGTCAGGGACGTTGACGGGCGTCGGGGGTCGAGCCCGGCTCCAGCGAGCGCTTCAACGCCTCGACGGTTCGGGCACGCTCGCTTCTTGCCAGCAGGGCAGCAAGCGGCTTCATCAACCGCATCACTCCGAAGAGCTCACCCTCGGCGACGTGGTGGACGTTCGTCGTGTCCCGGTCCGCCTCGAGGACGTACCTCGGTCTCGCCTCCATCAGGATGGAGCCGAACCAGCGGAGGGTCTCGCGGAAGCCGATCCGCGCCGGTCGGTCGTAGTCGGTCACTTCACCGTGGAACGTCCCCATCCTGGTGGCGTCGAAGTATGCCGTTCCCAGGCCGAGAGGGCCGTCGGAGGTCTGCCCTGAACGGCGGAACAAGCCCGTGCGGCGCATCCAGGTCCGGTAACCATCCATGTCGGCCAATCGTGCGAACACGTCGCTGATGTCTCGGTCGATCCTGGTGCGCGTCTCGTACAGAACGGTGGTACTGGCTCTCTTCGTCATCTGCTCACCCCCGTCCTCCTTAACTGCCTGGCCCTCACGCCCAGCCGGCGGCGCCCTCGTAGTACTCATCATCGCAGTCGGGCCGCTGACCTCAGCGTGCACCTTGCTGCACCTCGGGTCGCAGAGCGCTGAGATCGGCAGCCGCAGGCAGCGCCTCCCCGGATATGTCCTGCGCCCGCTTCCCCGTTCGTCCTTTGGTTGCAAGAGCCGATCCACCCAGCTGAGTTCACAAGGAGGCACCACAATGACCGACGAAACCATCAGCGCAACCACGATCATTAACGCCCCTGCCGAGGCGATCTTCGCCGTGCTCGCCGACCCCGCCAAGCACGCCGCGATCGACGGCACCGGGTGGGTCCGCGAGCCCCTCGACGGCCAGCACCTGACCGAGGCGGGTCAGGTGTTCCGGATGGCCATGTACAACGACAACCGCCCGGGTGGGCACTACCGGATGGCGAACCGGGTGCAGGTGTTCGACCCGCCACGCGCCATCTCCTGGGAGCCAGGCATGTATACCGGCGATGGCAGCTTGCAGATCGTCGGCCATATCTGGCGTTACGACCTGGCCGCCACTGGACCATCCGGGACCGAGGTCAGCCTCTCCTATGACTGGTCGGCGGTCCCCGACTCCCTCCGCCAGCGGCTCCCATTCCCATTCCCCCCGTTTGCCGCAGATCATCTGAGCAACTCCGTGGCTCACCTCGCCGAGCTGGTCGACAGTTCCGCGACGAAGGCCTCGTGACAGATAGTCAGTTCGCTTCGGTGACTGTTACGTCGCCGCCAGCGCTGTGCACAGTTATCTTGTTGGCGGCTCCGGGGTCGCTCGTCGGAAAGATCGCGTTACCACCGTCGGAGGTCACGTTGAAGTCATAGTCGCCAGGCGGCAGGACGAGGCTGACGTTCCCGCCCCATGAGCTGATCGAAAGGCTTCCTGGCTGCTGCATGAACGTCATAGAGACATCACCGCCGACGCTCGTGACGGTCGCCGCTGGCGCGATCACGGCGCCTGCGCTGACGTTGCCGCCGTCGGAGGTCAGCTGGAGCGTCCTGGTGACGTCCATTGCGTCCGCGCTGACGTCGCCACCGCTCGACGACAGCGACACCAGCCCGCCGGTCAGATGGCCGGCGGAAACGTTTCCGCCGTCCGAGCGCACCGTGAGGTTACGGTCACTGGCGTAATTCCCGAGCGACACGTCGCCGCCGACACTCGACAGCGACACTGCTGTGTTCTGCGGGACCTCGAGGGTCCCGTCGAGCGAGCAGTTACTGACGTAGCCGCAGCTGAGGCTAACGGTTCCGCTGCTTTCCGTGAGAGTAGGGCGGAACAGGCCGTAATGCACGATCCCCTTCAGCTCGGCACGGCGCACGGCGGCCTGGCGCAGCATGATGTCGCCTTCGATGCGAGCGGTGACCCTGCCGTGGCTGACCGGGAAGCTGTGGCTCACGGGGAAGCTCGCCCGGGCCACCGAGGAGAGCAGACTGAAGCTGGTGAGGACGATAAGCGCGGCGGCCACCGGCACCCCGATGGCGAGCGCCGTAATGCGGCCGGAAGTCATGGGTGGGCCGCCTGACCGGGTCAGCAGATAGCTCATGTTCCTTACCCCGTTCCCAGGTAGCGCAGCACCGCGAGCACACGGCGATTGCCGCGATCGTCCCCTGGCGCCAGGCCAAGTTTGGTGAAGATGTTGTTGATGTGCTTTTCCACCGCACCGCCGCCCACGACAAGAGATTCGGCGATGGCGGCGTTGGACCGGCCCTCGGCCATCAGCGCGAGCACCTCGCGCTCCCGCGGCGTTAGCTCACCGAGCGGGTGCCGGCTGCGGGCGAGCAGCTGAGCCACGACCTCCGGGTCGAGAGCGCTGCCGCCCTCGGCCACCCGACGCAGGGCGTCGAGAAACTCGGCGACGTCGGCGACCCGGTCCTTCAGCAGATAGCCCACGCCGTGCGGCCGGCCAGAGATCAGCTCGGTGGCGTACCGCTCTTCCACCCACTGGGACAGCACCAGCACCCCTGTCGCGGGCCACCGGTCGCGAACCACAATCGCCGCCCGCAAGCCCTCGTCTCTGAATGTGGGCGGCATCCGGACATCGACCACCACCGCGTCCGGGCGCTGATCTTCCACCGCCCGCAGGAATGACTCGGCGTCTCCTACCGCGGCGACCACGCAGTCGCCGGCCTCGGTGAGCAGCCGGGTCAGGCCCTCGCGCAGCAGGACGGCATCCTCCGCGATGACTACCCGCATGGCAGCTCCGCAGCGATGATCGTCGGGCCGCCTGATGGGGACTCGATCGACAGCCGGCCGTCGACCCCTGACACCCGGTCGGCCATGCCGCGCAGTCCCGCCCCGGCCGGGTTGGCGCCGCCGATGCCGTCATCGCTGATCATGACCGTGAGCGTGCCCGGGTATCCGCGCCCCTCGACGACCACCTTGACATGGCTGGCCCGGGAGTGTTTCGCGACGTTCGTGAGCGCCTCTGCCACCACGAAGTAGGCGACCGCCTCCACCGCGGACTTGGGCCGTACCGGCACTTCAACCTGGATGTCGACCGGCACCGGGCACAGCGCGATGAGGCCGGACAGCGCGGCGTCCAGGCCCTGATCTGTCAGCACCGGCGGGTGCACGCCGCGAACCAGATTGCGCAGCTCGGTCAGCGCTTCCTTCGCTTGCGCGTGGGCCTGATCGACGAGCTGGTGGGCGAGTTCAGGGTCGTCGGCGAACCTAGCCTTGGCCCGGCCGAGCTCCATGGCTAGCGCGACCAGTCGCTGCTGGGCGCCGTCGTGCAGGTCGCGCTCGATCCGGCGGCGTTCCGCCTCGGCGGCGTCGACGACGCGCTCACGACTGATCTCGAGCTCGCTGACCCGGGCGGCGAGGTCGGTAGGCGGGCCGAGCATGAGCCGGGTCAGGCCAGCGTCCGCGGCGGCCAGCACGCGAGTCAGCTGAGCCGCCACCATCAGCAGCACGAAACCGCCGACGCCGGACAGCACCATCGCCTCGGCGCCCCGCACCACCATTCCGCCGAGCTGGACGCCGCCACTCGGCAGGTACTGGTTGTAGAACGGGAGGGTCAGCATGACCAGCGCCACGCTCCACGCGACGAGGCTGATCGCCGCCATGAACGCGCTGACCGGGAACCGGAGCAGCGCGTAACCAACCTCGGACCAGGCGGCGCGGTCCCTCAGCATCCGTAGCCGCGGCACGATCCCCAGCCGGTACCCGGCCCTTTCGATGGCCGGCCAGGCCGGGATCTGAGTCCCCAGTAGGAACCCGAACCTGACCCGCTCCGCCCGCGCGAAGGCGTCGGCGAATCGCAGCGTCACGCCAAGCACCGGCAGGCCGATCAGGGCGAACGGGAGCAGGAGGACGCCCCAGCAGATCCCGGTGAGCACAACGAGCAGTACCACGGTGCCCAGGACGAGACCTGCCAGGTGGTGAATCATGGCGAGCCAGGTGCGCGGCGACACCAGATCACCTATGAGGAACATGGCACCGACGGTACTGGCACGGGTAGCCGATGGCCCATAACCTGCACCCCCGGACACGCGGTGAGGCTAACCCCACCGCGAGTCCGCCAGGCTGCACCATGGCTGGAGCCGGCGCCCCGCCCCGAGGCTTGGCGCATGACTTCTACACGTGAGCCCGCAGTGCAGAGAATCGCCGGCTGGTCCGCGCGGCACAAAAAGACAGCAGTGTTCGGCTGGCTGGTCCTCGTCGTCGCCGCGGTGGCGATTGGGCAGTGGCTGGGCACTTCCCATCTGAATAGCTACGATCCCGGCCAGGCCGGGCGGGCCGAACGGGTCCTCGACCGGCCCGTCGTCCAGCAGCCGGCCAGCGAAAGTGTGCTGATCCAGGGTCAGCCGGGTCACACTTTCGGGAACGACCCCCGGATCCGGCAGGCCGTCCGCAAGGTCGTCGCCACGCTCCACGCCGTGCCGCGGTCCGCGGCCGACATCCAGTCGCCGTTCACCAGCCCAGGGCTGGTCAGCGGGCGGTCAGCACTCGTCACGTTCAACGTCGCCGGGAGCCCGAGTAACGACGACCAGGCGGTCGTACCGGCGATGAACGCCATCGCAGCGCTGCACATGCCGGGGGTGACCATCGGCGAGGCCGGCGGGGCCACCGTCGACCGGGCCATCGGCAACAGCACCGGCCAGGACTTCCGCCGGGCCGAGCTGACATCGGTACCGATCTCGCTGGTGCTGCTGCTGATCGTGTTTGGTGCCCTGATCGCGGCGGGCATCCCGCTGCTGCTGGCCGGCACCGCGGTGATCTCGGCGATCTCGCTGCTGGCTATCCCTAGCCGGTGGCTACCGATAGACAGCACGACCTCATCGGTCGTGCTGCTGGTCGGCATGGCGGTCGGCATCGACTACTCCCTGTTCTACCTGCGCCGGGTTCGTGAGGAACGCACCGCCGGGCGCAGCACGAGGGATGCGCTGCACATCGCGGCCGGCACCTCGGGACGGGCGATCGCGGTGTCCGGGCTAACCGTGATGATCTCGCTGGCCGGGCTGTTCCTGACCGGAACCGACGTGTTCTCAGGCGTTGCGGTCGGCACGATCATCGTGGTCGGCGTCGCGGTGCTCGGCTCGCTGACATTCCTGCCTGCCCTGCTGTCCATGCTGGGCACATGGACGGACCGCCTCCGCGTGCCGTTCCTCGGCAGGCGGCGGACCGTCGCGCGCGAATCGAGATTCTGGGGCGGGCTGGCCCGGTCGGTGGTGAGGCGCCCGTTGATCTGGGGAGGCATGGCCGCGATCGGGCTGCTCGCGCTCGCCACTCCGGTCCTGTCCCTGCACCTAGAGGACCCTGGCATCCATGACCTGCCGTCGAACGTGCCGGTCGTGCGCACCCTGGCGAGCATCTATCAGGCCTTCCCCGGCGGTCCCCAACCGGCCGAGGTGGTAGTGACCGGCAGGGACATCGGCGGTCCCCGGGTTGCCAGCGCGATACACGCCATGGACCGGTTCACCAGCGCGAGCGGGGCGATCCGGCAGCCCATCACCACGCAGGTGTTCGGCCACGACGAGGTGCTCGTGGTGAACGTGCCACTGGCCGGTGACGGCACAGACGCCGCTTCGGACAACGCACTCGGCGTCCTACGCACCACGGTGCTGCCGGCCACACTCGGCAAGGTGCAGGGGATCGACTACGCGGTTGCCGGGCTGACCGCAGGCAACCATGATTTCGACACGCAGCTCACCAGCAGCATCCCGCTGGTCTTCGCATTCGTGCTCGGATTCGCGTTCCTACTGCTGATGACCACCTTCCGGTCGGTCCTCATTCCGGCGCTGTCGATTGGCCTGAACCTGCTCTCGGTGGGCGCCGCCTACGGCCTGATGGTCCTGGTCTTCCAGGATGGCCGCCTGCAGGGTCCGCTGGGGTTCACCGCGTACGGCGGGATCACGCCCTGGCTGCCCCTGTTCATGTTCGTTCTCCTATTCGGCCTGAGCATGGACTACCACGTGTTCATCCTCAGCCGGATCAGGGAGCTGCGGCTGCGCGGGCTGCCTATGCGGGATGCAATAACCAGCGGGATCAGCCGCAGTGCCGGGGTCGTGACCAGCGCGGCCGCGATCATGGTGGCGGTGTTCTCGATCTTCGCGACGCTGTCCATCTTCGAGTTCAAGGTGTTCGGCATCGCGATGTCGGCGGCGATCTTGATCGACGCCACGATCGTCCGCGGTGTGCTGCTGCCGGCCGGGTTGGCGCTCATCGGCGGCCGGACCTGGTCGGTGCGCAGCGGTCAGCGCGCCGTGCCAGATCGCCAGCCTGGCCCCGATTACGCCGGGGTGTGACGATCCAACGGCGTGCGGCGGGGATGTGGACCCGCCGCACGCCGGCACAGACCAAGCGATCGGAACGTCTACAGGCGCTCCGGCGTGTCACCTCTAGTGTCAGGCTCGCGACAGGCATTTCGCAGGAAGGGAGTTCGGTCATGGCTGTCACCGGCGGCACCGCAGGAAGCGAAACCGATCAACTGGCGTGCTATTGCTGCGGCGTGTTGCTCCCGGCCGCTGACCTGACTCGGTTCGAGCAGCACCCGCAGCATGGAGTGTGCGCCGTCTGCGCATTGTGGCTGCACAGCCGCAGCCGCCCCAGCCCTGAGAAAGAGAGCCCGCCGGTTTGGCGGCGAGTGACCCAGCGGCGCCGGCGCCGAGGTCAAAGGTCGGGAAGTGGCTGGCCCGTCGCTGGTGACTCGAGGCCGCCGGCGACCTCCAGGATGGTGCCAGTGAGGTAGGCCCCGGCGGCGGAGGCCAGATAGACCACCGCGGCCGCGACGTCCTGCACGGTCCCCAGCCGGCGCAGCGGAGTCATGGCCTCGATCTGCGCGCGCAGTTCAGGGTCGTCGGCGATGACCCGGGTGGCATCGGTTTCGATGATGCCCGCGGCGATGGCGTTCACCCGGATCCGGGGCGCCAGGTCCTGCGCGGCGAGCCTGGTGTAGTGGATGAGCGCTCCTTTGGCCGTGCCGTACGAGAGCAGGCCCCGTCCGGCCGCGACTCCAGCGACGCTGGACATGGTGATCGCCGCGCCCCCGCCGCCCTCCAGCATCACCGGCACGGCTGATCGCAGTAGCGCATGCGCGGTGGAGACGTTGAAGTGGACGGCTTGCTCAATGTCGTCCGCCGACGTCTGAAGGAACGGGCGGGGCACCGCACCGCCGACGTTGCTGACGATGATGTCCAGCCGCCCGAGCCCATCGCGCGCCTCGGCCACCAGGCGCGGCGCCTGATCCAGGTCGGCTAGGTCAGCCGCCACCACCCTGGCGCGCCGGCCAACCGCTTCGATCGCCTCCGCAGTCGCCTGAAGCTGCCCCGCCGTGCGCGCGGCCACCACGACGTCAGCGCCGGCCTCAGCCAGCGCGATCGCCGACGCCGCGCCAATCCCACGCCCCGCGCCTGTGACGATCGCGACTCGACCATCCACCCGAAACTGATCCCCCAACACCAGCCGATCGCCTCCACTACGCGGAACGGACGCAAAGGCGCCCTTCACCTTGGTCACGCAACGAACATTGAACCGCCAAGCAGGCCGGCGCGGGCTGCAACGACGCGGGCTTCGGCACTCTGATGACCGGTAAATTAGCGATTGGAGGAATCGCCCTCAGTGCGCACCCTGACCGCCGAGCGGTCCCAAAGGGGTCCCCACGTGTGAGCCGAAGATCAGCAGCCTGTGCAGCGATGAGCCAGCAGCCAGGCCTAGATCCAAACGACCGGCACTACGATCGCATCCTCGAAGAGAAAATCAAGCGGCTCGACCCGCGCGAGTTTGATCGGCTCATGCGCGACTCGGGAGACGACGAACAGTAGTTGCCGGAGTCTCCGGTGCTTCGGAGGACCCGATGTGACACGCTCTCCCAGTGTCTTCCGACGTTTCTTCCAGGGCTCCGAATTCAGCCTTGTGGTCGCCAGCTTTCATGCGACTGGGCATCCCCCCGCCCAGGCCGACAGGCAGAGGTGTCCGGCCGACGGTAAGGGTGGAGGACCGAAATGACTGACCCGATCTCTGCTGCCGAGCATGCCGACCGTCGTGCACGTCTGAGCGAGCACGTACGGACGCTCGGCGCCACGGGTTACATGGTCTGCGACCCGACCTACATCACCTACTTCACCGGATTCCGGTTCCTGTCGACCGAGCGTCCGACCGTGTATCTCCAGAACGCGGAAGGCGACGACGTAATCTTCGTCGCCGAGTTCGAGCTCGAACGCACACGGGCCGAAGCGGACTTCGAGCGCATCGAGACCTACCCGGAGTACCCCGGCCTCGAGCACCCGATGCGCATTCTGGCCCGCGTCGCCGCCGACCTCGGCCTGCGTGGGACGATCGCGGCCGACCACGACGGCTATCCCGGGATCCTCGGTTACATCGGCCCGCCGCTCAGTGAAGTGACCGGCGCCGAGATTATCGGCATCGCCGCGCAGATCGAGACGATGCTCGCGCGTAAGAGCCCCGCCGAGGTGGACCTGCTGCGGGAGAGCGGCCGTTGGTGCTCGCACGCGCACCGGCTTCTGCAGGAATACAGCGTGCCCGGCAGCACGGAGGCTGAGGCCAGCCTGCGCGCACAGAGCGAGGCGACGCTGACGATGCTCGCGGCACGCGGATCGGGTGGACTTCTGGGGTCAGGAGACGGAGTCAAAGCAGGTTACCGGGGCCAGATCGGCCATCGCAGCGCCTGGGCTCACGCCGTCGCGCACAACATCAGATTCGAACCCGGCCAGGTGCTCGTGAGCGAGACAGGCGCGCCCGTCTGGGGCTACCACGCAGAGCTGGAACGCACGATGGTGATCGGTGAGCCAACCGACCGGATGCGCTGGCTCTTCGACCACATGCTCGCAGCGCGCAAGGCGGCGTTCGACGCGATCGTTCCGGGTGCCACTAGCGCCGCCGTCGACCGTGCGGTGAACGTGTACTTCGAGACGCACGGCCTCACAAGCTACTGGCGCCAGCACGTGGGACACGGCACGGGCCTTCGAGTGCACGAGACACCGTTCATCGACGTGGGAAACCCTGCGCCTTTGCAGCCCGGCATGGTGTTCACCGTCGAGCCAGGTCTCTACGACTCCGAGGTCGGCGGATTCCGGCATTCCGATACGGTCGCTGTGACCGAAGACGGATACGAGCTCCTCACCGACTACCCGGACGACCTCGAGAGCCTCGTCATCCCGGCAAGCGGATAGCTCTTCGCCCAAACTCATGATCGGCAGAGTGCTGTGGGTGCCGACAATGCGGTGGGTAGCGAGAAGTTCGTAAGCTCTGGTCGTGCGAAGGCAGACCGAAGATCGTTGATCATGCCTCTGACCTGAGTCGGGACGGCGGGATTTGAACCCGCGACCCCTTGACCCCAGTCAGCATCTGGCCGTCGCCCAGCGTAGCTCGGTGCGGTTCGGCATCACGCTGACCTGCGTGAGCTGTCGCTCGTCGTCAGGGAAGATCGCTCGCTGCCTGGCGACATTGGCCTCCCCGTTCGGCTCCCTGAAACGTCAGGTGAATAAGGTCCAGCCCCGAAGTCCCGGCTCTTAGCTCGCGCACGCCGGGCGCCCGTTACTCGCGGCCGGCCCCCGGGGCGTTGCTGGCCTGCGCTGGCGGGGCCTGTGGGCGCCTTGGCTCCCGTGGCATTTGGCGCGGTCGGCTCACCGTGCGGGCGGCTGGATGGCGCTGAGCTGCTGCCAGTGAGCTGCGATCCTTGCCAGCAGGTCAACCAGGTAACGGCGCTCTGTCTCGTCGAGCGGGGTGAGGAGGGTCTCGGCTGCGCCGTTGAGCGCAGCTGCCGCCCGGCGCTGCGCATCGTGGCCGCCCGGGGTCAGGTGGATCAGGAACGCGCGGCGGTCCCGTGCGCTGCGCACCCGTTCGACCAGCGCCTGCTGTTCGAGGTCGTCGAGCAGGTAGACCATTGCGGTGCGGTCGATAGCCATCGTGGTGGCCAACTCGATCTGCGTCAACGGCCCGGACTCAGCCAGGGTACTCAGCACTCCCCACGCCCGCGGTGACAGCCCCAGCGGCTCCAGCCGCTCGACGGCCAGGGCCTGCGCCGCCTGCTGCGCCACAAACAGAAGCTGGCCCACCCGGCCGGTCTGCCGCCGCGATGCCGCCGACTTGCCCATATTCCGTCTCTCGCTTAGATTGTCTTGTGACAAGATTATCTTAGCATCAGATGAACTTGGGAGAGCAAGCGAAGGAGCATGCGGCATGAAACCGCGCAATGCCATAGTCACCGGAGCCTCGCATGGCATCGGACCGTTCATCGCCCGGGCTTTGGCGGCCCGGCAGATGAATCTGCTGCTGGTGGCCCGTTCGGAGGCCGAGCTTGCGCGCCTCGCGGCGGAACTCGGCAGTGCCATCAAGGTGAGCGCCGCCGCGATCGACCTCGGCGGCCCGCAGGCTGCCAGGCAAGTCGCTGACGCGGCCGCCGCGGAGCTGGGCAACGTCGACGTGCTGGTCAACAACGCCGCGACCGAGCCGCAGACCCGCTTCCATGTGCTGTCCCCAGGCGAGATCGAGAACGTGCTCCAGGTCGACCTGATCAGCCCGCTGCTGCTGGCTCGGCTGCTCTTGCCGGGCATGCTCGAGCGCGGCTACGGCCGCATCGTCAATGTCTCCTCGCTGGCCGGGCACACCAGCTTCCCGCACACCGAAGCGTACGCCGCGGCCAAGGACGGGCTCACCGCCTTCAGCCGGGTACTGACCAGCGACTACCGGCACACCGGCGTGTCCGCCACCAGCCTCATCCTCGGCCCCGTCAAGGACGCCGGGGTCAGCGCCCGCACCCTCGCCGAGACAGGCCTGACCGCCAGCACCGCCTTCTCGGTAAGCCCGCAGAAGGTGGCCGCCGCCGCCCTCCAGGCGATCGACAAGCCCAAGCCGGAGATGGTCATCAGCGTCGGCCCCGGCCGGGCACTCAAGGCGCTGATGGACTATTTCCCCCGCCTGGGCCCACGGCTCAACCGGCTCAGCGGCGCCGACCAGCTCATGAGCGCCGTCGCCGACTACCGCGAAGCCGCCCGCACCACCCCGGCTGCCCCAGCCAGCAACGCCAGCCCGAATTAGCCCGCCGCCCCGGTCGCGGGAAACCGCGCCGACTGCAGTGCGCCCGTCGGCCGAATCCGCTGCGAGTCACTGACGGGCTGGTGACCTCAGCCGCTGTGCCGCGGGGGTCATGGCATCGCTATGTGTAGCTGTGCGCTCGATCCGGGTAGGTGCCGTCCGCGACCTCACTCACATACCGGCGGGCGGAGGTCAGCAGGTCTGCTCGCATGTCGCCGTAAGGCTTGACGAACCGGGGCAGGCGGCCGGTTGTCAGGCCGGCCATGTCCTGCCAGACAAGGATCTGGGCGTCACATCCTGGCCCGGCGCCAATTCCGACGGTCGGGATGCGGAGCGCGGCAGATACCCTGCTCCCCAGTTCGGCTGGCACGGACTCCAGGACGATGGCAAACGCCCCGGCGCTTTCGAGTTCACGTGCGTCGGCGAGCAGTTGGTGACCGGCGTCGCCGCGGCCCTGCACCCGGCGCATTCCGCCGAGCACGTTCACGCTCTGCGGCGTTAGCCCGAGATGGCCCATGACCGGGATACCCGCAGCGACTAGCGCCCGGACCTGGGGCAGTACCCGGCGGCCGCCCTCCAGCTTGACGGCCTGCGCACCGCCCTCCTTGAGATGACGGACCGCATTAGCCAGGGCCACCTCCGGCCCGGCCTGGTAGCTGCCGAATGGCAGGTCGGCTACCACCAGCGCTGTTCTTGTTCCCGCGACGACAGCCCTGGTCATGCTGATCAGTTCGGTCATGGTGACCGGCAGCGTGCTGCTGTGGCCGAGCACCAACTCGGCGCTAGTATCACCCACCAGCAACGCGCGGACTCCGGCCCGCTCGAAGATCCCCGCGGTGATCACGTCGTAACTGGTGAGCATGGACCACCGCTCGCCACGGTCGGTCGCTGCCTGCAGGTCCCTGACAGTAATGCGCCGGTCGTCCGGCCACGCGGATCCACTGGACATCAGATCTTCCTCCCTGGTCGCCACCACTGTGGTTGACGCCAGGTCCCATCCTGGCCGCTCATCGCGAACCGCACCAGCCGACGCCAGCTGGTGGTGACGTCAGCACACGCAATGGCGCCGCGCGCGCGGTTCTGCATGCCGATGAGCGCGTGAAAGGCTGCGAGAACCGGACCGTGACCGTTGAACGCGGCTGGCATCCATACTCCGACGACGACCGCCGCAACCAGTTGACCTAATTCGCTGCCGTCTGCCGGGCAATCGCGGGCAGGCTACGTGACCACGCCGCGAACGCACTCATCTAATGGCTTCTGCCGGGTGGCTTTGGCAGGCTCGGTTCCGGTAGCGGCTGGCGGGTCAGCACTCCACTCTTCTGACCCTTGGAGGTCTTGCGGCAGACCGTGCGCCCGCTGGTCGTGAGGAGGCGTGACCGCTCTCAATGTAGCTGCGCGGGTGGAGGCTGGCCGGGGGCTAACAGAGGAGTGCCGCCAGCACGCGGCCGAGGCGACGGCACAGGCTGCGGCCAGAGGCGCAGGCGCGGTCGAGGCACACGCTCATGCCGCAGTCGGGTTGCTCGAGCTGGGATTGGCACGTCCTGACCTGGCCATCCCCGCGCTGAAGCGTGCCCAGTATCTGTGCACCGAGCTGGGCCTGATGGAACTCGCGCACTGGCAATGGGCACCTGAGCTTTGCGAAGCCTACGTCCGCCTCGGCCGGCGCGCCGATGCTGAACTTATTGCCGGGCTGATCGAGTGGCATGCCAGGCGCACGGACCGCGCTATCGTCTGGGCGTTGACAGCGCACTGCAATGGGCTACTCGCGCCCGACGACAGATTCGAGCAGATCTTCCAGGTGGCCTTGCGCTGGCACGCCCAAGCAGGCAGGCCTTTCGAGCTCGCCCGTACTCAGTTTTGCCTCGGCGAAC